>JAHFHV010000005.1:0-33467 GCA_023246725.1 Candidatus Magasanikiibacteriota bacterium
CCGGGTTCGTGACGCACGTGCTGCGCGCCCATTATTTAGAAAACAATAAAATTGACATCGCCAAAAAACTGTTTATTGTCTCACCTGCCAAAATGCTGCGCTGGCTTATTACGCATCTGCGGCCAATTGAAAACATTGACGTTAAAACCTATGCGAACGATAAAAATAGCCTGCAAATTATCGGGCAGAGCGCCGGGTATGATTATAGCAAAGTAATGGCCGGAGATGTTATTATACTACTGGATAAAACCTTGCCGTTCCAATGTAATCACATTATGCTCGTGACGGATGTGAAACCATTTGTCATTCCGAATCCCCGCCCTCGGGGTGAGGAATCTCTGTCTCAACCACCAAACGACGGACAGAGATCCCTCGTCGCCGCGAGGCTCGCTCGGGATGACAGTGGAGAGAGCCAACGAGTGATGATCAATTACGCCCACTCCCGCGCCTGGGCTACCGAAGGTACATACGGCCATGGCGTGAGTGAAGGAAAAATTGAAAGTACTGCTCCAGGAAAAAATGTACTCGCCCAAACCTGGACCGAACAAAATAAAACCGGTGAAGCAAACGAAACATACACAGAAGCCAAAACCGCGCGGGTGATTGAAATACGGCGGCTCAAGGTCTAGTGTCATTGCGAGCGAAGCGAAGCAATCCCTTTGTTTTCAGAGCAGTACTGAATGCAGGGGGATCGCCACGCCCCCCGCAGTGCGGGGGGCTCGCGATGACACGTTTATGACCACAGAATCATTATTACTACTCAAACAATCGTTAAGCTTCTTAATTGGCGCCACGGCTTTGGCATTTTTGTGGGCGCCGCTTTTGACCAAATTTTTGTATAAATATAAAATTACCCGCCGCGGCGATTATGATTTTACTTTACAAGGCGAAAAAAAACACAAAGCCGGCACGCCCATAATGGGTGGGCTCCTGGTGGTTGGCACCGTGGCGGTTATTACCGTGTTATTTAACTGGCAACGCCGCTATACCTACGTGCCCATTGGCGTTATGGGGATTGCGGCAATGCTGGGCGGCGCGGATGACCTCCTAACTATCTTCGGCGGCACGCGGCGCCTGCGCAGTCTTAAGCATCGCCTTAACCTAATTAAAGTGCATAACCAATGGCCCATGAAATTATGGCACGCGCTGGCGATTCCGTGGACAACCTTTCGCGAAGCAGTAAGTATTTTTGGTTCCAAACAAGAGCGCGGCATCCAGGTGCACGAAAAATTAATTCTGCAATTTGTGGCTGGCGCCATTACCGCCTGGTGGATTTACGTAAAACTGGGCGAGAGTTGGCACACCTTGTGGATTCCATTCCACGGGGTCATACCCATTGGTTGGTGGATTATCCCCATTATTATTTTCTTTGTAATGTTTACCGCCAACGCCGTTAACGTGGCCGATGGGCTGGATGGCCTGGCGGGCGGGTCTTTAATTAGCGCGTTCGCGGGGCTCACCATTTTGAGCTGGATTGAAGGTCGCACCGCGTTTATGCCCCTGAACGCCACGGTGGTGGGCGCGCTGATTGCCTACACGTACTTCAACATTAAGCCGGCGCGCTTTCAAATGGGCGACGTGGGCTCGCTTGGCCTTGGCGCGCTACTCGCTATTAACGCCATTGCGCTTAACCGCACGCTATTGTTATTATTTTTTGGATTTATTTTTTACGTGGAAATTTGTTCAGTAATTATTCAAGTGCTGTCGCGGCATTTGTTTGGAAAAAGAGTTTTTAAAATGTCTCCCCTGCACCACCATTTTGAGATTAAAGGGTGGAGTGAAGAAAAAATTGTCACGCGCTTTTGGCTTATTCAGGCGTTTGTGGTAACGGTGGGTATTTGGTTGGCACTAAACTAGAACATATTTGACAGATTGTGAGACGGATACAAACAAATATGAACGATCACATCCGTAAAATCTGTCTTACAATCTGTAAAATCTGTTAACGCAAGGTTTGCTATGCCATACCTAAAGTGGGACGAAAAAATTATTACTGACTTTTCCGATAGCAACATTAACTCCTTATACAACCAGGGTTATGTTTTTACCCGTCAAAAGAAAGGCTCGATGAACCAAACCCGGAGCTTGCGGATTGATTTAGAAAAATTTGAATTATCCAGCGAAAACCGCCGCGTGCTCCGCAAAACAGAAGAAGTAAAAATGGAAACCAGTCCACTCCCTCTAAAATCCCCTCCCCTCTTAGGGGAGGGGCCAGGGGCGGGGTATTATGATTGGACGATTGGAAAATTAGGCAAAGATTTTTATGACACCAAATTTGGAGACAAGACTCCTGCACCGCACCGGAGCGGAGCGACTGGTGCAGTGTTTTCCGCAAATAAAATAAAAGAACTAATGACTGAAGTGGAGAAGAGTAATTTTAATGTGGTGTTGGTGTATAAATTGACCAACGCCGTAGGGGACGCAGATCTGCGTCCCCTACACGATGACGATAACGTTGTAGGGGTTCAAAAATTTGAAACCCTACCGAGGGCGAATATCAATTCGCCACTACACGAGACGATCGGCTATGTGATTTGCTACCAAAACCCCGCAGTCCTCCACTACTGTTACCCGTTCTACCGCCTTTCCCCTTTACCCTTTCCCCTTTCACCCAACACCGGCCTCGGCATGATGCTGAAAGCAATCGTTTGGGCAAAAGAAAATAACAAAAAATATTTTTACCTCGGCTCTTTCCAACGGCCGAGTGATACGTACAAATTACAGTTTGCGGGGCTGGAGTGGTGGGATGGAAAAGAGTGGAAAAATGATTTGGATGAATTAAAAAATATGCTCAAAAATTTATGAATAAAATAGTAAAATTTGGTTTAGTGATTAAACGTAATGATAAATTTTTAATAAATAGAAAATACGGAACAAAGCTTTTTTTAATGCCTGGCGGCAAACCCAAAGCAGATGAGTCTATCGAAAATTGTCTGATTCGTGAAATTAAAGAAGAACATAATGTTGATGTAATAGAAAAATCCTTACATTTTTTTGGAGAATTTGAAGATACCGCAGCAAATGAGCCCAACACTATTATTTCAATGGGTGTTTACACCGGAGAAATTATTGGCGAACCGAGTATCAATTCTGAAATTGAGGAACAAAGATGGTTTGGCAGAAACGATAACCACGATATTCTTTCGCCGATAATTAAGAACAAAATTTTACCGACACTTATTAGAAATAACATTATCTAAAGATTCGTAATTCGTTCATAATTCGTAACTATTCGTTTAAATTTGTGCAAAACAAAAGAATACATTTTATCGGTATCTGCGGGGTCGCTATGAGCGCCTTGGCTTTGGCGTTTAAGCGTGAAGGCTCCGACGCTTCGGTCGGAGTAAATTGGGAAGTAACCGGAAGCGATGTAGGGTTTTATCCACCAGTCTCAACGCATCTTAAAAATGCTGGCGTGGATTATTATGCTGGGTGGCATGTTGATAAAATGATTGCAAATGGCACCCCCGATCTCGTCGTTGTTGGCAATGTGGCCAGTTCCACTAACCCCGAATGGCTCTACGTGCAAAAAAATAAATTAAATTATAAATCCTACCCCGAAGTGATTGCCGAACATTTTATTAAACCAAATTCCATTGTCTGCGCCGGCACGTATGGCAAATCCACTTCCACCGCCATTTTAACCTGGGTATTAACCGAAGCCGGCTATGACCCGAGCTTTATGTTTGGTGGCATCGCGCAAAGCGGCATGCCCTCCGCCGCTATGTCTAATTCTAACTGGAGCGTAACCGAAGGCGATGAATACAAAGCCTCGCGCTGGGACAATGGCCCAAAATTTGCCTACTACTCCCCTACTCATTTACTTTTGACGTCCGTAGTGTGGGACCATGCCGATGTGTACCACACGGAAGAAGATTACATTGCCGCGTTTCAAAAATTAATTGATTTGGTGCCAACCACGGGCCTGCGCGTTGTTTCGGAAAAAGCCTTGCCGGTTTTAAATTTTAGTCCGGCCATTATGACCTCTACTGTTACGTACGGCCGCGATCCATCAAATGACTATATGTACGGCGGGATCAATCAATCGACCAAAGGCATACAATTCACCATTACTCACAGAATAACTAATAACCAATATCTAATATCTTCATCGTGCCTGGGCGAATATATGGCGGACAACATAACTGGTTGTTTCGCGCTGGCGCACAAAATAGGCATTGCGCCGGAAAAAATTATTGCCGCGATTGCCAGTTTCCCGGGTATGAAACGGCGTTTAGAAAAGCGCTACCAAAATGGTGTGGTTATTTTTGATGACATCGCGCATTCGCCAAGCAAAGCCCGCGCGATTTTGCAGACGCTCCGAGAAGTATATGCGAGACCCCTCCATATTCCCTTTGCAAAACCACGAGACCCCTCCACTGTCCTCCCCTTAAAAGGGGAGGAGGCGATTCCTCCCCTCCTTTCAAGGAGGGGACGGGAGGAGTGGTCTGGCTTGCCCAAAATTTACGCCATTTTTGAACCCAACACCGGCAACCGCCGGCCGCAAGCTGCCAGCTGGTATGACGGGGCGTTTACATCAGCCGACGAAATGATTATTCCGCGCCTGACTAAAATTAAAATTGATGCCAAAGAAGAAGCGCCATTTGAAGGCGACCATCTGGCAAAAATAATCGGCAAGACGCAACCGCACACCACGTACATTCCTGACGACGAAAAATTAATTACCTACATACAACAAAAAATACAACCGGGTGATGTGGTTGTATTTATGGGAAGCCACGGGTTTAGGGGGATGATTGATCGGCTTGTTGCCGCAATGTCAAAATCCTAATGCCAAATGTCAAATCAAATCCAAAATCCCAATATCAAAATTCAAATTTTGAACTTTGAGCTTGGTTTGACATTTGAAATTTGTTATTTGATATTTCGAAACTATTTCCCTTCATCCACAATTTCCGCCGCCACTTCGTCTCCGGTCGTATCGGTAATCTGAAGAGTAATGCCACACATGCCGCACTCCACCACGTCTTCTTCTTTAAGATCCGGGTGGCCAAGGAGCGAAACATCGTTTTTACATTCTGGACAAGTTAGGTGCATAGGTATAGGATTAAAAGCAAAACTTTGCAAATACGATTATACTCTATAACTGGATTCGTGGCAAGACTATGAAAACCCCCCAACTCCCCCACCCTAAACTCGCCAAAGCCTTGAGTCTACCAGATGAACTGTGGCTCAAACGCGAAGACCTGCACCATTACGGCTCGCACAAGGGCCGGTCAATTCCCTTAATGATAAACGAATATCGCAAACAAGGCGTAACGAATTTTATTATTTCCTCCTCCGGCAACGCGGCCTTGGCGGCAATACTCGCCATACAAAAATGTAACCAAAACGCCAAGGGAGAACCGTTGAAGCTGACGGTGCTGGTGGGAGAAAAGATTAATACAGAAAAATTTCAAATGATTGCGAAGAATCAAGAATCAGAAATTATGAATCAAGGAGTAGTTGTTGTTGAACAGTGTGCGCGGCCGAAACAAACCGCGTTCCAAATGGAAAAAGAGGGGAAAGGGAACTCCGCAAATGCGGGCGGGGTAAAATGGCTGCGCCAATCCACCGATGATATGGCGCTGGTTGGCTACCAAGAGCTGGCCGGTGAACTGACAAAAATTCCCAATCTCGCCGCGGTATTTATCCCCACCTCATCCGGAACAACCGCGCAAGGACTCTACGAAGGCTTCTCGGCTCTAGGTTTGAATCCAGAAATTCATATTGTGCAGACGGAAGAGTGTCATCCGATGGTCAATGTGTCGGCAACCACCCCTGACCCCTCCTTGGTAAGGAGGGGAGACGCGTTATCCCCTCCTTACCAAGGAGGGGTGGTCGCCTTCGGCGACCGGGGTGGTGGGAGCCTCGCCACCGCGATTGTGGATAAAATAGCGCATCGGAAAAATAAAATTCTGGAGATATTAAAAATCAGCCAGGGGGCGGGCTGGGTGGCCAGTAATCAAGAAATCAAAGAATCAATAAAACTCACCAAAGAAAAAACCGGAATTGAGATTTCGCCAAATAGCGCGCTCTCTGTTGTGGGCTTAACCCAAGCCATCGCGTCTGGAAAAAAATGGGACGGGGCGGTGGTGTGTTTGGTGACGGGGCGGTAATACGATACACGTATAACGATACAACTCGATTGTGTATCGTTTTATGTGTATCTTGTCTCGTGTTTTAGTTCGCGCTCATCACCACAATCTCATCTTTGCCTTCAAAATTTACATCCGCCGCACCTAAGCTAAACGTTTGCTTGCCAAAAAATCCCTTAAGCGGAAATTGGTTTTTTAATTTACCGGCAAGCGTAAATAATTTAACTGCTGGCGCGGAGCTGGCTGTTGGCACGGCGGCTACTTCAACTACACTGTCCCCATTAAAATCTCCGGCCGCGACGCTCACAGGAACGCGGAGCGTACCAAACGGAAACCACCGTTTGGTTATTTTAGTTAATTGAGAATTATACACAAATATCTCCGAACGCGCGCCAGAACCGGTGCCCACCACCGCGGCGGCTTCTTTACCAGGCGCTTCGGCAATGGCCACCGAGAAACCGCCGGCATATTTAATGCCTAATGGGTACACGGCCTGTTTTAAAATACTACCGCGATAATCGTAGAGCATAATATGGTTGCCTTTGGAGGGGGCCACCAGGAGCTGGGCCGCCGTAACGCCTAAAAGACGACCGGCCGCCAGGTTAATGGCGCCGGTAAAACCCTTCCCAAAGGGATAATCGCTAAACAGGAGCGTGCCCTGGCCGCTAAAAATTTCCAGTTTGTTTTTGGTTGCCACCACTTTTTCTTCCCGGCCGTCGCCGTCTAAATCCGCGTTATATATCTTGACGCCGCCCGGCTGTCCGTCTTCAAAAATAAAAAATCCGTTACGCGCGCGTTTGCCGTCCGGCTTATAAAACCGCGCGAACGTGCCGTTATTAAACCATACATCCGGAACGGTCTTAAACGTTTTAAACATTAAGAGGCCGTCATGCGGCTGGAGTACCACCTGGCTCGTAATACTGCCATCATTTACTTTCGTGTCCTGCGTGCCAATAATTTTTTCGTATTCGCCGCCCAAGTCAACCGTTTGTTTTTGGTCGGTAGAATTAACCAGCGCCACGCCGTGGGTAAAATCCCGTCGCCACACATCATCCTGATACAGCGGACGGGCATTGGCAGATTGCGGCGGGCCAACCGGGTCGCCGAGTTTTACGCCGTACTCATCATACCACCATTTTTGGCCGTGATCCTGGTCGCCGTAATCAAACGCGTAATACCCTTTGCCAAGAAGCGCGCTCGCCAGCCCAAAACGCATGGAGGCATAATTATCGCGCCGACCGGAATTAAGGGTGGTACGGTTAATAATCATAAGGCGGGGCGTGGGGCTCCCGTCCTCAAAAAATTTATAAATATTCATGGTGCCGCTCCAGCCGCCGGAGTTGGGAAAATTTTCTAGCATGAGTCCATTCAATTCATCGCGGTATACTTTACTGCCACCGTTGCCCACAATACTATAGCGATTATTCGTCAACCGGCGCGTTTCATTGTATAAAAATTTCATGCCCGCCCGCCAATGGTCGTCAATATTTTGGTCGGCTGTGCCATCACCATCTAAATCAACATTAGCTCCGCTAAACCAGGTAATGCCGTCAAACGCGTTGTCATAAAACACCCCGTCCCAAAGGCCTGTTCCCAAAAGTTCCGTGGCGGTAAAACGCGCCAGCACGGCGTTAAAGCGGTCGCCGCTCACCACCGGGCTATTGTCCGCCACGTTAAGAAGCGTGGTGCCGGGCCAGAACGAAACCTTTTCGCCGTCCGGGCGGCTTACGTACCACTCCTTCGCGATCTGGCTCGCCAATTTGCGCCGCAGAATGCTGCCGCCATACGCCGCATCATTGCGTATTTCTTCCGAGGTAATATACACGAGTAAAATAATATTTTGATTTAACTGGCGAAGTTTCTCAAGCTGCGGGCGGCTGGTAATTTGCGTTTCCATGTCTAATACCAGCACATCCCATTTGGCAAGCTCCACCACTTCGCTTTCAGTTATATTCCCATGCAGATAATAATTGGCCAGCCGCGGGAAATTATCCTCGGCGTTTCCGCGGGATGAAAATGGCGAAGCAAAGGCAAAAATAAAGAGCCCAAGGAAGATCGCGGTAATAATGCGGTAGGTTCGAGCTGACATCATAAAACATATTTGTCATTCTGAGCGTAGCGAAGAATCTGTTTGGTTACAAGGCGAGCGAACCAGATCCTTCGTTTCACTCAGGATGACAGTTGGCTGTACATCTGCTCAAGCTTGCGAATATGATCCCCAATCGAAAAATGCTCTTTTGCGTACGCCCGCCCCGCCTCTGCTAAACCAACTGCTTCGTCATGATTATCAAAAACATTCTTGAGCGTTTGGGCTAAAGCGTTGGTATCGCCAACCGGTACCACATAACCCGTTTTCCCATTGGTGATAAGCCCTACTCCCGCGGCCTGGCTCGCGACCACCAGCCGGCCGGCCGCCATTGCCTCCATTACTACCAAGCTCATCCCCTCCCATAGCGATGGCTGTATCACCACGTCAACCGCCTCAAACGCGGCAGGCATGTCTATAACAGCGCCACGCCAGCGTATGCGTTCGCTTATTCCCCACCCTTCAGCAATCTCGCGCAATTGGTTTTCTCCACTCCCAACGCCAAAAATATCCAGCGTCCAATTTATATTATTTTGTATATGCTTTAACTCATTCAACGCCAAAAATAAATCTCTATGTCCTTTTTGTTTTTCTAAACGCCCAACAATGGCCAACCGCACCGTAGGTTCCTTAAGCATATTGCTGGTCGGAACAGACAGCCACCGAGATAAATCTATCCCATTTGGTATCAAGCTGACTTTGTTGCATTGAACACCAAAATTGTTCATAGCATATTTAGCCACCGCCGGAGACACTGCTATAACTTGATCCGCTTTTTTAAGAATGAGACGCCACAGCGCGCGTTTGAGAAACGGCGTATGATGTTCAACGTTATGGAGCGTGGAAATCCAAACAACTTTTTTGCCCAGCCGCCGCTTAGCCACATACCCCGCCAAGTCCGCACTTAGCAGGTGGGTATGAATAATTTCCGGCTTAAGAATATCAATATACGTTTTAAGTTGAGCCAGAACGCCCCACCGCCCGCCCATTTTTTTCGCGGACCCGATCCACAGCTTGTCTTGATTGGTAAAACGCTGTTGCAATTCTCCGCCATCAACCACGCTGGCTGTATACATGTCGTAAAATTTTGGATCTAGCTTGTTATAATACTCGGAAACTAAAACCTCCGCCCCGCCCAGGATAAGACGGGGAATAATATGGAGGATTTTTTTTGGTTGAGACATAATTACATTTCAGTAACAATCCGGCGCCGCCCCGCAACTGCGGGGGTTTTAAAATTAATGACGAGGCGAGTCCAATGAGTGTCTTTGCGGTATAAAATTGACTGCGCGATGGCCAGTGAAATAGGCACCCACATTTTACTGCTGTAGTATTGGGTATTGAATAATTGAAAAATCAAAGGAGACAGGACTAAAAAGAAAGAAACAAAATAAGCCGAACGCGCCTCCTCGGTATAATTGGCATCGCGGTAACGCAAGAGGATGGTGCGAATAATCCATGCCATAAAAATCCCAAAGGTAATCAGCCCGATAATGCCTTGTTCGGCGAGGAGTTTTTGCACCACGCCATGCGCGTCGAGGGGCGCGCCAAATTCTAAACTAAATACGCTAATATCAGCGAGGCGCTCCACAAACGTGCCCGCCCCTTGGCCTACAATGGGGTGCTGTCGCCACAAATACAGGGCAATATCGGTTAAGGAAAGCCGGGCGGCCGTGGAACCAGCCGCGGCGCTGCTGGTTACCAAAAAATATACTAAATATATAAATGCCGGCGCGGCCACCAGGAGCGCCCACCACCACTCTTTAAGCAAACTTCTCCACGAACGGTGTTCGCGAGTAAGATAGAAAAAAATAACCGCTTCCAAGGCTAGCGTTACCCAAGCCGCGCGCGAGAGTGTCAAAAGCCCGATTATAAACATAAACCCAGTTGTGAGCGTGAGCCAGCGTTTAACTGTAATGTCTAAGGCGGCGCGCCAAAAATACAGCCACAAGGGCAGGGTGGTCGTGATCACTTCGGCTAAAAAAATATGGTTATCGCCAAAAGGATTCCACCCCCATAAGCTTACCGGAACAGCGCGCGAAAAACCCTGGCCAAGCACAAGATGAGACACGATAGATAACCCCCCAAGCATGGCTCCCCCCAACCCCACCGCGGCTAAAATGTAGAGACTTATCTGCCATATTTTTTTATTCTCAACAATGTTGGCCCCAAGCACAACGTACCCAACATAAAAAAGGAGAATGAAGTGAGCGATGTATTTAAGACTCACTCCGCGCTCCACCGATAGCTCTGGGATAAGAGACAAGGCCGCGCTCCCCAAAAAAAACAAAAACCAAATCAAGCCCGGCGCGTACAAACTTACTTTTTCGCCGGCGCCGTACTGGCGCAAGGTCTGAATAGTAAAAGCAAGCAGAAGCATTACCGCCCAAAATTCCACCACGGGCGCGTGCATGGCATAGAGCCACGGATATTCCGGGAGCCAATTATGGAGCCACGCAAGAGATAACTCCCAGCGAATCAGGGGAGACAAAGCCACCAGCACAAACCAACCGACTAACAAATAACGGGATAACAGCCAGACAAACCCCATAGCCAAAAGAATTAAAAGAGCAATTAAAAGTTGAGGAACAAAAAAACTTGCGATCGTTATTATGGTCGCTCCAATAAGCAAAAATGCAGGCAGTGGACTAACTTCCTCGGCTGGCATAATTATTATAATGATAACAAAAAAAAGCCGTTTTGTCTAACAACAAACGGCCTTATCTAACGGCACCAACCGCGTTGTCATCCTGAACGTAGTGAAGGATCTCTGTCTCAAACCGCCTTATAATCGTTTGCTTCGGACAGAGATTCTTCGTTTCACTCAGAATGACAGGCGCGCTGATACGCCTCCTCATACTTCCGGGCCATCGCCTCAACTCCAAAATGCTCCGCGGCATAGTTTCTGGCCGCGCGCGCCAAAGCCACCGCGGCTTCCGTGTGTTCAAAGCACCACGTTAAACGCTCGGCCAAAGCGCGCGGACTAACCGGAGAAAATAAAATGCCGGTCTCACTATCCCTAATAACTTCGAAAAGGCCGCCTACTCGGCTGGCCACTACCACTCTTCCCGCGGCCGCGGCTTCCATGGCTACTACCCCCAAGCCCTCCCAGCGCGATGGCACTATTACAATATCATTTTGTTCCAAAAGAACGCGCACATTGGTAACCGGCGGTAAAAAAATGACGCGGCTGTTAAGATTAAGCCGCGCGGTGAGGAGGCGCAATTTTTTCTCCCAATCGCCCGCCCCTGCAATTGTTAATTTCCAAGGAAACTCCGTAAGCCGAGATAGCGCCTGAAGCGCGACATCCTGCCCCTTTTGCTTGGTGAGGCGGCCGAGGATTAAAAGTTTAAATGGCGGAACCAAAGTCTTGAGTGTTGTAATTTGACTGTACTGCTCCACTGGTACGCCAGGACGGATGACTTCAATTTTATTGGGGCTAATTCCATAGCGCTTGCCCAGGTCAAAGGCAATCGCGCCCGAGGTAGCCGTGTACAGTACAGAATAATTTTTAAGATAACGCTTAATACCGGCTTTAACAAAACCTTCCGGCACATTAATATTATGTTCCGTGGTAATAACCGGAATGTTGAGGCGGTGCGCGGCGACTCGCCCCCACACATCGGCTCCAAACAAATGGGTGTGGACAATGCTCGGCTTGATTTTAGCCAGCTCATTTTGTATGGCGCCAAACAGCCCCCAACTTACCTGGCCGCGCTTTGGCGCCACAATTACCTCAACATCCTTAGGCTTGATTTGCGCCATCATGTCGGTTTTCTCAAAAAAAATAATAACGGAAAATTTAAATTTTTCCGGGTCAGCGTAATTAATAATATCCACCACCACCCGCTCGGCTCCGCCAAATGAGAGCGTGGGAATGATGTGGACGACGTGGATACGATCGTCAGGCATAATTTTGAAAAAATTTTTGTCATCGCCACATTACCGAAGTAATCTTGTCGGTGCAATGGCTCAATTGTTACATTGTTATATTGTTGTAATTATTCTTAATGATACTTAGTATAACGCAAAAAAAGCGCTTTGTACATTGGCTTTGTATATTGGCTTGACAGCCCCAATAACGCGTGGGATAATAGAGGCGTAATCAAATTCTCCAAAACCTATGTCTAGCACAACCTATTGCAACAAATGCAAGAAACAAAAAGAAAAAGACGAAAGCTGGAGCCGGATAATGATCTGGAACGGAATTCCCAAAGAATACAGCGATTCGATCGGTTCCAACACTGATTTTTGTCCGGACTGTAACAAAGAATTTTTCGCAGTTTTTAAAAAATTTTTAAGCGTTAAATAATATGGAGGAAACAACCTTTAAAGAACTCAAAGAATTTTTGGAGGAAACAATGGTCACCAAAGATGATTTAAAGGATTTAGTCACTAAAGATGATATCCGGGTGCTCCGTGATGAATTGATAAGTGAAATTAATGGTATTAAAGTTGAGCTCGAAGATATAAAACAATCGTTAGATCGCCTAGAAAAACGCACACGCCAGGATGCTGATGCGGAAGCCAAAGATATTTTGGATTTAAAAAGACGTGTGGATGAATTGGAAAAACAAATCAAACTTTTTCATGGTATACGCCAACCTGCTTAATACCCCTTCCACTGTCCTCCCCCTAAGAGGGGGAGGAGCCAAGACAACCAAATAAATACACAAAACCCCCAGCGGATGCCGGGGGTTTCGTATTATCATCTGAAACTATCCAAACCTTTGATGATGTAAGGCGAGAGAAAGAACGTGATAGTTTCATATGAACTTCGGGGGACGGCGGATATGGCCGCCGTCCCCCTCTATACTGTCTAGAGCCACGCTTCAGGTGTGTATGACATCCTTAGCGCGAGCCCTTGTGCTCGTTTTTGGCGAGGGGATGAACTTCCCCTTGTTCCCGCGCGGCTACGGGAACCTACTGCAGGAGGTCGCACAGGTAGTTGGGGAAACCACCCAGGCAGGCGAACTTGCAGCCCATCTCGAGGGGGGTCTTCCCCTGGAAGATGGTGTGCGGGTCGAACGCCTCGCGCATGTTGGCGCACCAGTCCCCTCCCTTGGGGAGGTTGGGGTCCGGACGCCAGTCGCCCACCACGAGCCACACGATGTTCTCGGCGGGATACGACTGGACGTTGAACGCCACCTTCTCGAGGGTCGACACGCACCAGGAGAGGATCTGTCCGATCGACACCCACGGACCGTTGGGGATGCCCTTGCCGAGTCCGTTGTCCGGCCCCTTGGAACCCTGGAACTGCCAGCCCGTCTTGACCACGAGGGTCTTCTGGTTCTGGCAGGCCTGCTGGACCTGGCACGCGCCGTTGACGCACGCCTGTCCCTGCTGGCACACCTTGCCGCACCCCCCACAGTTCGAGGTGTCGGTGTTGGTGTTGACGCAGACATTACCGCACTGCGTCAGGTTCCCGCATCCGGCGTTGGTGCACAAGCCGTACACGCACATCTGTCCCTGCTGGCAGGCGAACCCGCACTTGCCGCAGTTCTTGGTGTCGGTCCCCATGTTGACCTCGCACCCGTCCGCCGCCACCTTGTTGCAGTTCGCGAAGCCGAAGTCGCACGTGTCGACGTCACACGTGCTGTTGACGCACTTCGAATCCGCCTTGAACAGCTGACAGGCCTTGCCGCAGGCCCCGCAGTTCAAGACGTCGCTCGTGGTGGTCACTTCGCAACCGTCCTTGGGAGACAGGTTGCAGTCCGCGAAGCCGGCGTTGCAAGCGCCGATGCCACAGCTTCCGCTGAGGCACGCCCTGGTTCCGTTCGCAACCGCGGGGCAGGTATTGCCACACTGCCCGCAGTGGGTGAGGTTGGTGGCGGTGTTGACCTCGCAGCCGTCGCCGAACAGGTTGTTGCAGTCCTGGAACTTCCCGAAGCAGCCCCAGATCTTGCAGCTCCCGCTCGAGCAGTACGGCGTGGCGTTGGCCGCGATGCAGACGATGCCGCACCCACCGCAGTTCATGGTTTCGTTGTTGATGTCGACGCACGCCCCGTTGCAGAACTTGCGGTTCTGCTGGGCGCACCCGACACACACGCCGCCCTGGCAGACCATGTTCGGTGCGCAGGCCTTGTTGCAGCCGCCGCAGTTGAACTGGTCGGTCTGCTTGTCCACGCACCCCTGGAGGCCGCAGACATCCTGACCCGGGAGGCACGCGTTGGCGCACTTCCCGTTCACGCAGAACAGCCCCTTGGCCGCGCACGAATTGCCGCAGCCCCCGCAGTTTCGCCCATCGGTCTGGACATCCGTGCACGAACCGCTGCAGTTCGTCTCGCCCGGCTTGCAGGCGGGGAAACACGAGAAGAAGGAGCAGACGCTCCCCTGCGGACAGGCGTTGCTGCAACCGCCGCAGTTCTTCCCATCGGAGGAGATGTCCGTGCAGACGTTGCCGCCGCAGTCCTTGAGACCCTGGTTGAGGTCGCAGAACTTCGGCTGCGCCTGCGACAGGTCGCCGCCGCCCTGGTTCCCCGAGAGATCGACCGCGCCTCCGAGGAGGTCGGCCGCCATCCCGCCATCGGCGCCCTGGTTGTTCGCCAGGTCCGCCGGGGTGGCGAGATCGGGGTTCATCGTGAGGTCCGCCGCCTGCGCCAGGTCAGGCATGACCGGCTTGGCGCACACGCCCATGAGGCAGGCGAGGCCGTTGGCGCAGTCGCCGTCGGCGTTGCACGGCTTGCCGTTGCCGCAGCCCTTGCAGGGACCGCCGCAGTCGGTGTCCGTTTCCCCGCCGTTCTTCACCCCGTCCGTGCAGGTCGGCGGCAGATTGGCGCATGCGCCCGCCACGCACTTCTGCGTGTTGGGATCACACACCGTGCCGCACGCCCCGCAGTGGGCCGGGTCCAGCTGGAGATTGGTGCAGACGCCGTTGCAGGCCGTCTGCCCGAGGGGGCAGGAGAACAGGTCGGCCTCGGGGATGAGGTCGGGCGGGACGGCGACATCCGCCGCCGGCGCCACCGCCAGGTCGGCGGGGCTGATCGGCGTCGCGAGATCGGCCGGCGGCGCGACCCTGCTGAGGTCGGCGATGTCCGCGACGCACGCGTTGTTGCGGCACACCAGGCTCGGCGAGTGGCAGTCCTCATCGACCGTGCACACGCTGTTCTGGCAGCCGAGGTTGAAGATCGTCATGAGGCAGACGACCACCGCCGGCGCGAACCACTTCGCGGCCAAGTTCTCCACCACCATGGTGGACTTCCGGTTCCTGTCCATGTGAACTCCTTTGAAAAAGCCTTTGCCCGTGCAGGGCTATGCTGATTGATCCAGAAGGAAAATTCCCACCGGCAGCATTCCCCACACGGGGGATTTTCCGTATAATCATACCCTTGCACGGAACTAAACCGTAAAAAAATTATGGCCTAATTTCGTGCAAGGGTTATTGGATATTTTTTAAATTGTCAACGAACTATTTTTAAATCATCAATCAACTTTTACCTTTAACTTTTCAACTTTCAGCTTAATTGATTAATGA
Source organism: Candidatus Magasanikiibacteriota bacterium (assembly GCA_023246725.1). Lineage (GTDB taxonomy): Bacteria > Patescibacteriota > Patescibacteriia > Magasanikbacterales > GWA2-37-8 > SICD01. Next base: position 15,659 of record JAHFHV010000005.1, read on the forward strand.
TCCGTTTGACACTCCCTTAATTATAAAGAGAGGGTCAAATGGGTGTCGCAGTGTTGGCGCGACCCCCCAGCATGCTCGCTCTTTGTAGAACGAAAGGTTGCCACTGGGACGCCTCGAACGAGGCATCCGAATCAGTAGACCATGCTGGCCAGTCGCTGGAACTCCATGGGGAGGTGCGACTGGAGTGAGAGACTACCGAAGCGGGATCTCCTGCCCGATCCACAGCGCGCACTCCGCGTTGGCGAAGCCGCTCTGGGGGGGTTGGGTCATCCACCCGCCGCCACAGCCCATCTGTAAAAAGAAGTGCTGGGCGCCTGTTCGCTGGCTCGAGATGCCCGGGTAGAACCGGACTCCCATGCCGACGTTCGTCGACCGCCGAACCAGGACGTCACCGACGTCCGGTCGCTGGAGCTGGGCTTCCAGCCCGACGGTAAAGGTGAGGAGAATCATGACCGCCTTGTGCACACGATACCCAGCCCCTAGATCGATCGCGAACACGATCTCCTTCTTCCGGCCGTTCGTGCCCACCACGCCGCTCCCGCCAAAGTACCACTTGTGGCCGAGCTCGAACCCCATCCCCATACCGCCTGCGACTACGAATTCGTCCGAGAGGTGGAGGATGAAGGCCCGGTTCCACCACGACTTCGCAATGACGTCGAGGGTGATGTGCACGTAGTTCTCGGAAAGCGGCAGCGGGTTGCAATCCGTGTGGTAGAGCCAGAGGTTCTTCTCCTTGGTAGGATAGGGACACATCTGACAATCCACATGATCCCAAGAAAGGTGGGCGGCACCCTTGTATTGACAGAACTTCGGCGCCTCCTTGCACTGCCCGTCAGTGCAAATGAGACCGACTTCGCAGTCCGTTTCCACCTTGCAGTGGTCGAACTGCTGGCAACGATTCTTGCAGATCTTGCCGCCGCAGTCCACGTCGGTCTCGTCCTGGTTCTGAAGCTTGTCGGTGCAGGTAAGATCCGGCGGGGGGGGCGGGAGAGGGCGGAAGAACAGACTGCGGGGAACCTCGCTGGCGCTCCCGAATCCCTCGATCGAGCTTTCAGCGTCCGGACCACACAGCGGGGGCAACCCGTCGTGCGGCACGAGCGCTTCACAGCGTGATGTCGTGAGACCCTTTTGAACCCTCTTCGCCTTGAGAGGATCCTTGGTGCACTCGTGATCGGCATCCTTGATGCAGTCGCCCGGGTCACGGACGATGACACCGTAGCCGGCGGAAGCGCGAGGGTGGCCGGCGGGCACGTGCTCGCCGGGTGAAACCTTGGGCCAGATCTCCTTTCCGATGGGGGGAGGAGGCACCATCACCGCCTGCCAGTGGCGCAGGCGGCACTGCTTCACGCCACCATTCTTCTCGCAGTACCCAATGCCGTTCAGATCCTTGGGGCACTCCTCCGGCTTCGTGCAAGTGTCGCCTTCCTTGAGGGAGGGCGGCACCGGTACCGCCGGAGGGGGCGCCGGAGCCGACTTGCGCGAAGCGGCCGGGGGCGGCGGAGGCGGTACGGGCGGTGGGGCCACCGCCGGCTGAACGAGCGGAGGCGGCGGAGGGGGGGGCGGATCAGCCGGAGGCGAAGAGATCACGAGCGTCTGGCAAACATTGTTCTTGCAGACGCCGGACTGACAGTCAATGGAGACCCTGCACGTCCTTCCATCGGCGCACAGGGGGCACTTGTTGAATTCCCAACCACCACAATCAATGTCCGTCTCGTCGCCGTTCTTGATGTCATCCTGGCAGGTACCCATCTCGATCGGTTCGACGGGCTCGCTTGCCGGGGCCGCACACACTCCCTTGGCATTGCACTCCAGGCCCTGGTTGCAGTCCTTGGCGCGCTCGCAGCCCTGACCCTTGCGGCACGGCTGGCAGTTGCTGGTCACGCCGCCGCAGTCCACGTCGGTCTCGTGGTTGTTCTTGATGCCGTCGGTGCAGGTCTCGAGCGTGCTCTTGACTGCGACGGCCGGGCCGTCGGCGCGCGCGCTGAGCGTGCCGAGCGAGAGGACGACGAACAGGGTGACGAACCAGAACTTCGAGGTCTTGTTCATGATGTGACTCCTTCGTGGTGTTCGAGAAAAACTCTCCACACAACAAAATCACGAACTCACCATTGAGCCGATCATTTGCCGCGCGGTATCGTCACGTTTAACTTTTTTTAGTAGTCTCTTGTTTAGTACCCAGCTAAGGCTAATTGGGTACAGGTTTAAAGAGCATGCCCCGTAAGACTCGTTAGAGTTCTGCGGGAAACTAATGGCCTTAGATTAAACGGCGAAACATTTTCGCCATTTGGTCTAAAGACATCTGGCTTTAAAGCAAGACCTCTCTTCCCGTTCTCTTCTTTGCGAAGGAGAGAAGGAATCGCGACCCTCTCCTCAGCAGAGGAGAGGGCAGGGAGAGGTTTCGTGGATTTAAAAATCCAACAAAAAACTCTCGTTGAGAGAGCTTGGCATTTTTTAGCTAATCTGTGGTGGATATTGGCTCTCTCAAAGCACTATCCCACACCTATACACTATACAAATTTAATAGGTCATACTAGCACTAAACCCAATTTCTGTCAAGCGATTTTAGGAACTTTTAGGCAACTTTATAGCAATGGCGTTATTTTGGCTAACTATAAACAAAAAACCCTTATCTTAAAATAAGGGAAAATAATGTTCAATCACCTGGTAGTGACAGGTCTGGGCCGGTCACTTCACGGCCAGCGAGACCTCTCTTCCCGTTCTCTCCTTTGCAAAGGAGAGAAGGAATCGCGACCCTCTCCTCAGCAGAGGAGAGGGCAGGGAGAGGTCTGTCCGCTCACCTACGTTCTTTTATAATACACTAGCCACAGTACAGCCAAAACCATGCCGGCCAAAAGGCCGCCCAGGGTATTGAATATCACATTTGGCCGCCTGAGCCACGGCGAAAGCAAGGGATTATCCACCACTTTAAAAGCAATATCCCCGCCCACGTAATCGCCGCCTTGCGCCGCCATGGTTTCGGTAACAGCCCGGGCTAAGGCGAGCGAGTCTTGTGAAGTGAAACTATACGTCGTAATTTTTAAAAGACTGGTGCCGCCCACCACCGTGGCGTTCACATCCCTATTCCACAGTTTGCGCCGGTCACGGTCATTAAGCCTGTTCCAACGAGCCTTATTAAAGGTAAACGAACTCGCCATTACTTTATGAAAAAAATCATCGGTCTTAAGCACCTGCACTAAATTGCTGCCAACTTGCTCGGCGCTTTTGGCTTGGGTGTACGGGTCCACCCCGCTCCGGTCGCGCGATATGATGAGGACCGCGCTTTCCGCGCCATAGGAGGCTGGTAAAACCAAACTAACAACGGCGATTAAAATGGCGACCACTACTCCCCAGCCAATGATAAGAGCAAGATGTTTGCGTAAAATAGTGCCCATAGATTGTTAAGATTAAAAGATTGAAAGATTAAAAGATTGGAGCGAAACAATTTCCAACAATCTTTTTTCAGTATAGCATAAACGCTATTTCATCACAACTCCATCACCGGCACCGTCAACTCAATTACTTTTCCCGAACGCAAAACGCTAACGCTCACGTTCTTGGCATTTTCCAAAGCACCCCACCACATGTCGGGCCGCACTGCTTCGCCGTTCAGCATCGTAATAACATCGCCGCGGCGTAGCGCCCCCCCTGGAGTTAAAACTTTGCTAATGGCAAAACCGCTCTGACGCTGGCCTCCTACAATAATCGGCTGTTCGTCATCAAACCAGCCCTGCACGCCCAAACTGGGGTAGGCAACTTTGCCCTTGCTTAAAACTTGCGGCAAAAGCCGATCAATAATCACCCCCGGTAAAACGATATTGTCTTTTTTTATAAAACCAACTAGCCGGCCGCCGCCATCCACCACCGACGCCCCTGTCGGAAAAACACCGTCCAACGCATATCCAACCGCCGGTTCATTATCAAGGTGAGGAATAACCCCCAGCCCCGCGGACCCGGAACGCAATACCGCGCTCTGCCAAACTCCTTTAACTAAAACATATACTTGGCTGATTGACTCTAACCGAGGCGCAAACGTAACCGACCGGGCCTCGGTGAATTCTAGGGCGGTTGTAGTCGCGGAGGCGGGGCGGGTAATTTTTACATAGGTTAACCCCGCCCGCCCGTCATACACGCTCTGGGTAATTATAAAAAGCTGTCCCGATGAACTTAGAAGCTGCCAGCCGCGCGCCGCGCTGACGTTAAAATCTTTTGCGGGGAAGACTGCCCACCCATCGCTCGTGAGTATCATGGCCTCCCCTATCTTATCCGCTGGGTTTAAAAATCGAGTCAATCCATCAGTCCCAAGCTTTTGGTATATAGTCAGAACTTCTTGATTCACCGCGGCCGTCACTTCCGGCGCTAACTCATTCAACCCTGATCTATTGAGCAGAGTCACCACTCCCCCCTGATTAGTAAATACTAAGCCAACCGGCCAAATCCAGCCGAGCATAATGGCCGCGCCCACCAGGCCGCTCAATAGACTCGCGATGAGGACTGTGGCAAAAATTTTAAATCTAAACCACATCTGGTGGTGGGCAATGCTTACGCTCGGAGGCGGAATGTGCGGAGGAAACATAATTAAAAATTTCAAATTACTTCCACCTCACTACAAACAAAATATATATCACAAGGAGGAGCCCGTTGATAATCACAAACGGCAATTGTTTTTTAAAATTCAGTCCTCCGGGCGACAAATAAAATCGGCCCATCAGCCACAGCACATACCACCACCAAGTTAACATTAAACTGCCCGCAAAATTGCCGATTGATGAAAATAAAACTACCAAGCTGGCTTCCCACAAAAGTATAGCGGATAACCCTAAAAATAACAGCGCGCGGCGCGTTAGGGGCACTTCATACCGCCGCCACCAAAAACCGCTTAATAGCGTGGGCAGAATTGTGGCCACTGCCGGCAGCCACCAATTAAACCAGGGTACGAGTTGAAATACAAATAAGGCCAAAAGACCGCTCCAGATTCCCGCCACCGCCATAACAGTCATGAGGAGGCCGATACGACGATACGGTTTAAGCTCAAACGATAATTCCCTACTACCAGGAGGAATGAGCCAATACAAAAACGACGGGGACAGGACGCTGACTACGGCCAAGAGATGCCAGGCCACGCTCCAGTCGGTAAATAATACTAACGGCAAAAGCCCGGCCTCAAAGACCGCTAAAACCAAGACATGCTGCCAGGGGTTTATACTGGGCGGAAAATAAGCGAAACCATAAGCTAACACACTCGACAACGCCAAACGAGCCAGGAGCAAAATCGCCAGCCCGGATAGATTGGTTACGCGCTTAAGCAACCAAAAAAATATCAAACCAAAAATAAGCTCGGCGGCGGCGGCTAGTTTAGGGTGAAGTGAAATTTTTTTGGAAAAAGCCATACCCAGTTTACCTATACATTCACGAGTGTACCATAGCGCTGTGTAAAAATAAAGACCCCGCCCACAGCAACACTTCAACACATCAGCACTACAACACTTAGTGGGGTGTAGCGTTTCGGTGTTGTAGTGTTGTGGTGCTGATGTGTTGTCATGGATAATCAGTTGCTTTGGAAAGAAAACAATGGTACCCTAATAATCATTATGCTAAGCCTAGCCCAAAACAAATCCGCCCGCTTTGATTACGATATCCTGGAAACCTACGAGGCTGGTTTAGTTTTGTCGGGAGCCGAAACCAAGGCCGTTAAAAACGGACAAATTAATCTCAAGGCTTCGTTTGTCACGTTCCATGGCGGCGGCGCGCTGTTAACCAACGCGCACATCAGCCCCTACCCATTTGCCAAACAAATCGATTACGACCCAACGCATAGCCGCCCGCTCCTCCTCCACAAAAAAGAAGTGTCTTATCTTAAAGGCAAATCGCAAGAAGCTGGCTTGACAATTGTGCCCTTAAGCGTGTATACTAAGAACCGCCTCATCAAAGTTGAAATAGCCGTCGCCCGCGGCCGCAAAGAATACGACAAGCGGGCAGTACTCAAAAAGAGAGATACCGAGAGAGAAATACGTCAGAAATCAGACCGACTCTAGAGTGGATACGTTTAAACTCGAAATTCGAAGCACGAAATTCGAAACAAACCCTAATATCAAAAATTCCAATACATTAAAACATTTTGGAATATTTAGATTTTGATATTGTTTCGTATTTCGGATTTAGAATTTCGGATTTCACAACTTGGGAGTGATCGGTTTCGACAGGAGCGACTCTTGTTATCTGCATACCGAGGCGGCCCCGGCCTCGTTAATCCAGGGGGCAACTTATAAGTGCCAACTTATATCAAAAGGCAGTAGTTGCCGTTCGCGATTTCGTGAATGGTTTCGCCTTGGCTCCGGCCCTGGCCTAACAAACGGCTACTGTTTCCCGGAATCTTTAGATACCGGGCATCGCGCTGGCCAGACTTCGTAGCCAACCGCGGTGTCACTCACGAAGTGTAGAGTGCGCGTACCGCTAGTTGCGCGCCTTCGAAAGCAATACTTAGCTCGACTCTGATTATTTCGTTAGCTCTAAGGTCAGAGTTTAAAATATCAAGCTGGCTATGTATGTAGACGGTAACGGCAGCGACTCTTGGACGCGAGTTCGATTCTCGCCACTTCCACTCGACCCAACATAATCCGAATCTGCAAATCTTTATCCGAATCTACGAAAATCCTAATACAGCGAATGGCCATTGGTAGATTCGTATATTTGTAGATTCGGCTTGCATTCGTGGATTCGGATTACATTATTTGTAGTATGAGAATTACTCACCGCCGCAAAAAAGAAGAGCCAAAAAAAAACTACCGCTATAACGAAGCCATTACGGCCCCGGAAGTTTTGGTGCTTGGAAAAACCGGGGAAAATTTGGGCGTCATGAAAATTAGGGAGGCCATTGACATGGCCCGTGAATTAGGTTTAGACTTGGTGGAAATAAACCCTCTTACCGCGCCGCCGGTAGCTAAAATTATTGACTTTGGGCAACTGCGCTACAGTCAGGAAAAAGAAGCGCGCCTGGCCAAAGCGCGCCAGCACGTGGTAGACATTAAGGGCGTGCGCCTCTCGCTCCGCATCGGACCGCACGATTTAGGCATTCGCCGCAACCAAACCATTAAGTTTTTAGACGGCGGCGATAAAGTGAAAATTGAAATTATTTTGCGCGGACGCGAACAGGCCCAGGGGCCCATGGCTGTGGAACTGGTGAAAAATTTCATTGCCTCGGTTAACGCGTTGGTGCCAATTAGAACCGAGCAGACGGTGGAACGCAACGCGAATAAAGTTACGGCGATCATCACCAAGGCCTAAAATTCAAACAGATTTTGTGAGGATTCAAACTGATTAATCGAATCGGTCTAAATCTTCAACTAATCTGTCTAAATCATACATATGCCTAAGCTTAAGACCCACCAAGCCACCGCCAAGCGCTTTAAGCGCACCAAAACCGGCAAAATTTTAAAGCGCACCGCCGGCCAAAATCATTTTAACGCGCGCGAAAGCGGCAAAGTCGGCCGCAACAAAAAAATTGATCTGGTAATGAGTAAAACCCTCAACCACGTCATGGCCGTTAACTTACCAAACTAAGCACACGAGACACGATACACACAGAACGATACAAAATATTTGTTTAATATTTGTTTAATATCTTTTCAATATGACAAGAATTAAAGGTGGTCTCCTCCACGCCAAACGCCGCCGCGGCATACTAAAACATACCCGTGGTTTCCGCTGGGGGCGCAAATCAAAAATTAAAGTGGCCAAAGTGGCTAAAATGAAAGCCGGCCAACACGCGTTTAATTCGCGCAAAACCAAAAAACGCCTTAACCGCGGGCTGTGGAACGTTAAAATTAACGCCGCCGCCCGTGAAGTTGGCGTTTCTTACAGCAAGCTTATCGGCCTCCTTAAAAAGAAAAATATCGGTTTGGACCGAAAAATTTTGGCATCTCTTGGAGAAAAACGCGAAGCCATTTTCCGCCATCTGGTAAGCCTGGCCAAGTAACTACCTGCCCCGTACCGATGGAGCGTGGCGACATTTGATGCGTGGGTCTTATCCACACCGTGAATAGTTGACAGTAACCAGGAAACGTGCTATACTCAAAAAAATACAGACCCTGAGTGTGTCTGGTACCTGGGAGAAACGCCCCCTCCTTCGTTTCTTTCCTTGTGCCAGACGCACCCAGGGTCTTTTTGTTAACGGCCTACATTGACAATTGCTTTATGGTTACTGTATAATGAGACAAGTAAATTTTGGGATAGTTTAAAAAATAATTTGGGACGGTAGTTCAACTGGTTAGAGCACTGCCCTGTCACGGCAGAAGTTGCGGGTTCGAGTCCCGTCCGTCCCGCCGAATTCTCTCCCCCAACGAGAGAATTTTTATTTTAAAAACTCACCAAAATCCAGCCACTCATTAAGCTCGCTTTTGGTTGACGCGTAGCCGCGAATATTCATGGCTTTGCCTTTGTGGATTCCCAAATGCAAATGCTTTCTCTCGCCGTCGGTTTCCGAACTATTTCCTTCGCCTAAAATTCCAATGTGTTCTTCGACTTTAAGCTGGTCTCCAAGTTTAGTTAAAATACTCGCGAGGTTAAGATGTCCATACACAACGGTGATCGGCTCTCCCTGAAACTCGCAAAATTGAACCAGCATGCCGCCGTACCCGCTTACGGAGCCTTTGCGGAGAATCGTTCCGGAACAGATCGCGTTTATGCTAACAGAAGCGTCTTGTTCGCCTGAAAAAATTTCAAAATCAACGCCCGTATGATAACCACGGAAGCGTTCCGGCTGGACTGGCGAATTCTGCGGGGAAACAAAGATCCCAAAAAATTTTTTGGTCACCCGCTCTTTGGCGCGGTCAATCGGCATAAAAAATGCCGCGACGCTGGACGAAACAGCCGGAAGAGCGGTGGCCGGCTTCTCCGCGCCGCTTGTGGTGGTTGCGCTGCCAGAAAACGGCGTGACAATTGTGCCGCATCCCGCCAGACTACAAAGTACTCCCGTTGCCAAAAATACAAAACTATAATTATACAATAAAGGCTTCATAAAATAATCCTAAACAATGGCTTTAGGCCCATACGGACAGTATATCACAAACTGGATCTTTACAAATTATGGTGAATAAGCTACACTTATTTTAATAATACGCGGCCTATATCCGCGTCCCGCAATTGCGGGATCCGCGTATATCCGCTTCTATAAATATATGGCCATAAAAATTTTCGTCACCGGCGGATCATTTGATAAAGAATACGATGAGATTGAAGAAAAGCTCTTGTTTAAAGATACCCGCATTCCGGAAATTTTAAAACGATCTAGGTGTGGCGTGGAAGTAGATATCCGCACCCTTATGCTAGTAGACAGCCTAGACATAACCTTTGCCGACCGCGCGGTGATTGTGGAAAATTGCAAAAACGCCAAAGAGGATAAAATTATTATTACCCACGGCACTTCTACCATGTCCGAAACTGCCAAAGCAATCGGCCAAGCTAAGCTGGAAAATAAAACAATTGTGCTCACTGGCGCCATGATTCCGTACAAACTTGGCAAGTCCGACGCGATGTTTAACCTCGGCACCGCCCTGGCGTTTGTGCAAGCTTTGCCCCCCGGCGTGTACGTGGCCATGAATGGCCGTTGCTTTAATTGGTACAATGTAAAAAAGAATGAAAAACTGGGAGTATTTGAAGAATTATAATCAAGCAAAAATAATTACTAGCGCATCGCTCACCGAGCGATTTTTTTAAACATGCGGCGGGGCGCGGATTGACAAAACCTTGTCTTTGTACTATGCTACCGCGTTGTTCTTTACTATTTCTGCCGTTGTACCGCTTAGTGAATGCTATAGTTAACTAAGCGGCGAAACGGCAGAACCCCAACCCCTCTGCCGGGAAAGGAAACCTTGGACACGAAGCCCTGGTATACGCGCGCCGCACTCTGGTTCATCATCGGCACCGGTCGCGCGATTCTCAACGTCTTCATCGTGCTGTGGTGGATCGCGGCGCTCTGTGCTCTCGCCATCCCTCACCCTGTGGGGCCTGCGATCACAGCGATGATGCTGGGCAGCTATTTCCTCATCCGCGCCGCCGCGCGCGGGTTCTTCCCGCCCGGTAGATCCTGACCACCGCTCCACGCTCACTGACCCGCCACAAGGAGGGCGACATGAAGATATTGCGAGAAATCAGGATTGGGTTCCAGCGGATGAGCCACGCCTGGTTCGTGGTCATCGGCGCCGGATTCGGCGCCGGATTCGCCGCGACCCCGGCCTGGGGTCTCGCGACGGGCGCCGCCTTCGCGGCGCTGTTCGCCTGGGCCTACAGCAACGAAGCGCGCTAGCTTTCCTTTAGAGGGGGCTAGCGCGCACCCCTCACAAAAATAAAAATTCTTTTTCATTCATCACGCGCACGCCTAATTTTTCCGCCTTAGCCAATTTACTCCCCGGGTTCTCGCCCGCGATCACGGCCGTGGTTTTTGCGCTCACGTTCTCGCTCACCTCCCCGCCCAACGCTTTAATTTTGTCTTTGGCCTCGTCTCGGCTCATAGAACTCAAAGTCCCGGTTAATACAAACGTCTGCCCATTCAATTTTCCGCCATTCTTCATTCTTAATTCTTCATTCTTAATTGTGACTCCGTTCTTGAGCAGTTTTTTCACAAACGCGCTATTCTGTTTATCTCCAAAATAATCCACAATTGATTTCGCCACCTTCTCCCCCACTCCGTTAATCTCATACAACTTATCTTCGGTCGCGTTCATCAATCGCTGTAGGGGCGCAGGCGTCGGTATCCCCCCCTTACTAAGGGCGGGCTCGGGGGGGGTTGTCCCGACAGCAGTCGAGGATCCCGCTCGTTGCGGGACCGTCGTTTGCGACGAGGAAAAATACTCCGCGAGATCTTCCGCCGTCTCCTCGCCCACTTGCGAAATCCCCAGCGCGTTGATAAATCTTGGGAAAGTAACTTCCTTGGCCGCTCCCACCGCCTGCACCAAATTCTGCGCGGATTTTTCGGCAAACCGCTCCAATGGTTCCAAATCTCCCACCGTGAGCGTAAATAAATCAGCCGCGTCTTTAATTAAACCTTCGTTGACGAGCTGTTCCACAATTTTCTCGCCGAGGTGGTCAATGTCAAACGCGCGCTTAGAAACAAAATGAATCAGCCGCCCCAATTCTTGCGCAAAACAACTTGGATTGAGGCAGTACAACGCGACCGATTCAGAAACCTCTCCCCCGCCCTCTCCTCTGTGGAGGCGAGGGAGATCGCCGCCCCCTCTCCTTGGCAAAGGAGAGGGTAGGGAGAGGTCTCGCCGTTTCCCCACTTCCCCCCCACACATCGGGCATTTTTTTGGAGCGTGGATACTTTTTTCTTTCCCCGTGCGCATTTTCTCCAGCACGCGAATAACTTTAGGAATAATATCACCGGCCTTTTCCACCACCACGGTATCGCCAATTTTAATCCCCAGCCGTTCAATTTCATCCGGGTTGTGGAGCGTGGCGTGCGTCACGGTCGTCCCCGCGAGTTTGACCGGTTCCATTAACGCGACTGGCGTTAAAGCGCCGGTGCGCCCAATTTGCCAGTACACGTCTTTAATTTTAGTGGTCCCCTGCTCGGCGGCAAATTTAAACGCCAATGCCCAGCGCGGCGCTTTGCCGGTAAAGCCTAATGCCTCTTGATACTTGCGCTGGTTCACTTTAATCACCACGCCGTCAATCCAAAATTCCTGGCTGGTCTTCTTTTTTGCCCATTCATGGTAAAACTTTAAAATATCAGCCACCGAATTACACACCCTCCAGTGGCTATCGGTCTTAAAACCTAGCTCTTTAAGCATGGTGAGCTCCTCTGCCTGGGTTTCAGGAACATTCTTACTCGATATATCATACGTCGTGAGAGAAAGCTTCCGCTCCGCCACAATCTTCGGATCAAGTTGGCGAAGTGTGCCGGCCGCGGCATTCCTAGGGTTGGCAAACAGCGCCTCTCCGCGCTTTTTGCGTTCCTCATTTATTTTTGCAAGCATTTTTCGCCCCAACCACGCCTCGCCCTCAACAATCAATAGTTCGGGGATTCGGAGTCTGTCATTTCGACCGGAGCGTAGCGAAGTGGAGAAATCTCGGTGCGATGCGCGAGATTCCTCGGCTCGGCTCGGAATGACAAGCGGCACACTCTGTATCGTCCGAACATTCTGCGTCACATTCTCGCCCACCTGCCCGTCGCCGCGCGTGGCGGCGGTTTTGAGTAGGCCTTTTTCGTACGTCAAAATAATATGCAGGCCGTCAATTTTAAGCTCACACACATAATTCAAATCTGTGGGACGATGCCCTAAACTTTTTTCGAGCATTTTTAAAATGCGCTCTTCCCAATCTTTCAAATCTTGCTCGTTAAAGGCGTCGTTAAAACTCCACTGTGTTACCTGGTGCGTCACTTTTTCAAACTTCTCGGCTGGTTTCCCGGCCACGCGCTGGGTGGGTGAATCGGGTGTTATCATTTCCGGGTGCGCCTGTTCAATTTTTCGCAGTTCATCCATCAGCCCATCATACATCGCGTCCGTCACTTCCGGATCATTAAGTACGTGGTAACGATAACGCAAATCATCAATCTGCGCCCGTAGATGATTAACTTTTGATTGGAGGTCTTTAGAGATGACCATACTTCACTCTTTAACAAAAAAATATTTTCTTGCTTCGGCAATAGTTTTTGGCAGTCGTGGACGACCGTCTTGAGGATGTCTCACTCGCTCCGTATAGGCCAAGTGATTCATCAGCGCCTTAAAATAACGTTCTCCCTTGGGTTGACGTTCTAAATAATCAAGAACAAACTTTCTATTGCTATATACTTCATCCCCGGCCGCTATATGGAAACGTGATAGCAAAAATGCCGCGAATGCTGTTGCTAGGTGTGGCCTATCGGCTGACGGGTTTTCGCTCAGTTCGTTATTATCAATCGCTTCAATAAACGCAGTCAAATAAGCTTGGGTCATTTCCGGCGAAATATCAACCGCCACCACGGTTGAATTCTCCAAATTCCAAGAAGCCAGTTTTTCCTTCATCGCCTCCCCAAGCTCTTTTAAACGATCCGATCGCGGACGTTTCAACAATGACATCGGGTGGGGTTTCGGGTCAGGCGGCGCATCGTTAGAATTAAAAAATACAATCGTATCCAAATCCGATTCTGGCCGATCCGTCCCAAGCACGCGCGACCCAAAAAAACCAAAACCTTTAACTTCTGGAAACTTTTTTTGCACACCAGGTAAAGCGCGCTTTAACCCCTGCATCATACGCAAAGATTCCTCACTCGGCGCAAAGCGAAATGTGTCTAAATGCCCAGCTCGTTCAGTCATATTAACACTAAAATTAGCCAAAATAACCTCAATTTTCTGAGTCTATTTTACCATATTTTGGAACAACAATCAACCTAAAAACCAATCAAACCAGTATACCCCTCGACTTCGCTCGGGGTGACGTGCGCGTCACCAGCCAATCAAATCACTATACCAATGGACAATCTGGCTCCCCCAAAACAGCGCCACGAGTGTACCAACCGACAGAAACGTCCCAAAGGGAATTTCGGAACGCATCCCCTTCTTTTTAAAAATGAGGAGTGGTAAAGCGACCACTGCTCCTAAAATATAACTAATAAACAGCGCCGCCAAAATATTCGGCCAACCAAGGAGCGCGCCCATAAGTACCCCCAGGCGCACATCCCCACCGCCAATCCAACGGCCCTTAGAGACAATATATTGCAACAGAAAAAACCCGCTGCCCACCGCCATGCCCAAGAGTAGGCTATAAGCACTAAGCCCTAAGAAAAAATAATTAATAATTAAAGCCACAACCGCGCCAGCCCAAACTAAATTAGATACAATTAAATAATATTTTAAATCGTACACAAATATTACCGTAAGCAAAGCAAAGAAAAACAAATCACGAAAAATTTCCGCTGGAATAATAATCGAATGATGAAAATCATACCACGCCAAAAAAATAAATCCGAGCCCCGTCGCAAGCTCAACAAAAAAATAATCCCGCGGAATAGATTTCTTGCAGGTCTTGCATTTGCCCCAAAGCACTATAAAACTAACTAGTGGAATATTCTCAAACCACGCCAGCTTCCGACCGCAATGGACGCAGACACTTCGTCGAGCCAACACCCCCCTGCCCCCCTGCGACCTTTTCGACAAGCTCAAGGTCGCCTCGAGCGAACTGAGAGGCGCGGGGGGATTCGACGAAACCCCGTAGATTCGCCACATCCATGAATTCAAATAACTGCCCAGTGCAGTTCCCAAAATCATAATCAACGCATACCCAAACAAAGGTGGCAAGGAGAAGTTTAAAATCATAACAAACAGTTATTAGTTATTGGTAATTAGTTATTAGTACGACCGGCCACAATCACTACCAATAACCAGTAACTACTAACCAATAACGGTAGGTAAACAGATTATATCACAAAATAAAAAAGAACACCCCCGAAAGAGGATGTTCAATTTAAAAACTTCATTTTCCAATCCCCGTTGGCGTTACTTTAATTGGGCCGGTTAGCCCGTTCACATTGCTCTCTAAGCTCGCGGTAATGGTGTACGTATTGGCTCCTTTGGTATACACGTAATTGGCGTTTGGGCTCTCCGGGTCAGCCGGAATATTTGGCATGTACGAATTAGCGCACCCGCTTGCCTGCCAGCCTTGGTCATTTAAACAGGCCGCGCTGCCCCCTCCCAAAACTACGCTATTGCCAGATGGATAGTCGGTTTTATCGCTATAATATAACTCCAAGGCGCTTTGAAATTGTTTTAAATCGGATAACCGCTTGGCATCGCGCGCTTTTTGTTTGGCCGAACCCAAAGCCACCACCGCAAGCGTTGACAAAAGTCCAATGATCGCAATCACGACTAAAAGTTCAATAAGGGTAAAGCCATTTTTTTTCATATTCATGATAATTTACGAGATAAATGCCAGCGAAACCTGCTCCTGCCTCCTCCTTTGCAAAGGAGGAGCGGCGACGCATCCCTCTCCTTCGCAAAGGAGAGGGTAGGGAGAGGTCTCGTAAATTCAAATTTTATAAATGCAAAACCGCGCGCACTTTTTCCACAACTTCCGATGGTTTAAAATGCGCTTTAATTAAATAATCCACCGCCCCCGCCTGCAATCCCTTTTCCACGTCATCCTTTTGCCCTAGATTGGTTAAGAGTATCACCGGAATTTTTTTAGTGGCGGCTTCGGCTTTTAGTTTCGCGAGTACGCCAAAACCATCTAGCTTAGGGAGTAAAATATCCAAAAGCACAATGTCGGGTTTTTTCTTTTTGGCGTCTTGCCAGCCTTTTTCGCCGTCACCAGCCACGCTTACCTTAAAACCTTCCATTTCAAACTTTTTCTGATAGATTCCCGCCAAAAATGTGTCGTCCTCAACGAGGAGTACGTGAATTTGATTTTTTTCTGCCATATAAATATCAGTTTATAAAGTTATCAAGTTGAAAGTTAAAATGCCACGTTTACCTCTTTATAAACCTTATAACTTTACAAACTTTTAACTCCTACACTATACCATATTCCTAAGCGTAAGGCCAATGGCTACCGCCATCCGTGGGCCAATGGAGCGGAGCAGTGGCTTGAGCCGCTCCTGGTACACCACCCGCCCCCACGGGTCGCCAATGTAACATTTTATTTTAAATTTGTCGGCCATCGCATCGGTTAAATATGGCAAATGCGCCGCGCCGCCGGTAAACACAATCTTTTCCGGTCGTTTTTGCTCGTTGCCGCTTTGGCGCAAATACAAATCAAAACTAAATTCAATTTCTTTGGCAATCGGGTCAATAATGCCGTTAAACAAATCAATAAATTTTTCGCGCGGTAGACCGAGGGTGCCGTTAGAAAGAAAAAAACTATCAAACAAATCACGTTTCATTTGTTCAATCAAGGTCTCCTCTACCCCTAAAATGCGTTTAAGAATTTGGTTAATGCGGCTGCCGCCCATTTCTATGCTGTGATGCGTAATCGGGACGGCGCGATCAATAATAAAAAAGTTCGTGCGCTCGGCGCCAATGTCCACCAGCATGGTTACGGCCATGTCGCGGCCAATCAGAGAACGCGACAGCGCCATGGACTCCGGCTCTAAAGAATCCAGTTTTAAGCCGGCGGCCCCAAAAATTTTAGTGTAATAAACGACTAACGCGCGCGGCACGGCGTTAACGAGGACGCGCTGGCTTTTATCCCCTTCCAAATGCGGCAGTACTTGATAATCCAAAGCGGTTTCTTCTAAACTATAGGGCAATAATTTTTTAACTTCCGCTTTTAAAATTTTATCAAACTCATCTTTTTTCACCATTGGAATGGTGACAATGGAATGAAACACGCCCGACACCGGTAAACTTACCACCGCCACTTTTGACACCGTCTTAGCTTGTTGACACACCTCCTTAATCATGGTGGCGTACTTTTCTATTTTTTGCTGGTCTATTTGCGTAGAGGCAGGCTCGGTTTGATTTGTCCCGACGGCAGTCGAGGATCCCGCTCGCTGCGGGACCGTCATCTGCGCTGGCGAGAGCTCTCCGCTCGTTTGGCTCCGTAATTCATCCACAGACTTTTCCTGCACCGCTAAAAGATGATGCACATCCTGCGATTCTGAAGTAAAGCCATAGGTAAACAAAACCGGGCGATTTTTTTCCCGCCTTAATTCCACAATTTTTACACCCCCTGCCCCTAAATCAACCCCCAGGTAGGATTTTAGTTTGCCAAATAACATATACACCATTATAGCAAGAAATCACCTAACATTACAGGAGCACTGTTGATAAGTATAGCCAGATAGGATAGAATGGTAATGTCAAAATCCAAATGACTAATGTCAAATCAAGTCCAAACTCCAAATGTCAAAATTTTGAATTTTAGATTTTGAGCTTGTTTTGACATTTGAAATTTGACATTTGTGATTAACATTTATGCTTCAATTCTACAATACCCTAAAGAGAAAAATTGAGCCGTTCACAGAACCAAAGAAGAAACAAACTGGCCTCTACACCTGCGGCCCAACCGTATACAACTACGCGCACATTGGTAATTTGAGAACCTATATTTTTGAGGATATTCTTAAACGTACGCTTGTATATAACGGTTACAAAGTTAAGCACATCATGAATATAACGGACGTAGGACACTTGACGAGCGATGCCGACGAAGGCGAGGATAAGATGGAAAAGGGCGCGGCGCGCGAAGGCAAAAGCGCGTGGGAGATTGCTAAATTTTATGAAGCCGCTTTTTTGAACGACCTTAAAGACTTAAACATTTTACCGGCCGATAAACTCCCCCGCGCTACCGATCACATTAAAGAACAAATAAAACTGGTAGAGACGCTTGAGAAAAAAGGTTTTACCTATAAAACTTCTGACGGAGTGTATTTTGATACATCTAAACTTTCCAATTACGGAAAATTAGCAAACTTAAAAAACCAATCACTCAACGCTGGCTCACGAGTAGAGATGCGCGAAAAAAAACATCCTACTGACTTCGCACTGTGGAAGATGAGCCACCCAAAGGGGGCTCACCTCGAGCAAGCGAAGCGCGTCGAGAGGCAAATGGAATGGCTTAGCCCCTGGGGCGTGGGTTTTCCGGGCTGGCATTTAGAATGCTCGGCCATGAGTGTTAAATATCTGGGCCAGCCGTTTGATATTCACACCGGCGGCATTGATCACATCCCCGTGCATCACACCAACGAAATTGCCCAAAGCGAAGCGGCCACGGGCAAAGAGCTGGCGAAAGTTTGGATGCACGGAGAATTTTTGGTCATTCCAGGTGGTGACAAAATGGCTAAATCCGCAGACAACTTTATCACTCTCCAGGCTCTTAAAGACAAAGGCATCTCCCC
>JAHFHV010000005.1:33567-49218 GCA_023246725.1 Candidatus Magasanikiibacteriota bacterium
AGCGACGAATTGCGAAAAGAATTAGAGACGATGGGGTATGAAGTGAAAGATACAAAAGACGGGACCGAGGTAACAAAAAAATAAAAAACTACGTTTTCGTAGTATTGCTTAAAAATCGCGAGGGTAGAGAGGGAGTGGCCGCCGCGCTGTGCGATGACCACCCCCCTGCTTCAAGCCCTCTCTCTAGCCTGTGTTGGCTTTCCTCCTTTCGCTCTCCACGAGGTACAGATGCCTCACGGGGAGAGCGGTGATGGTGGCGGCCGCCGTGGGAAGGGACTTCTGCGCGTCCATCCACTGGTTGAAGTGCTCACAATTGCACCACCCCAAGCGACCAAGCCGAAGCTTTTCTCCGCAGAACAGACAGTTTCGCATGATTTCCCTCTCCTATCTGCTGCTCTGGTTGAGTTAGCACGTTATTCTTAATAGTACTCCTGCCAAAAAAGTTGTCAAGAACGTTTTTTACCGGCCTGTGCATAAAAATTTAGCTAACTTAAGCTTAATTAAGGCCAAACATACTATGTTCACCACCGAAAAATTTGCCGGGGATAAAAAAACGGGGCTATCGCTATTTGGAAAATGGGAAACTTGATTGCGCCTTCCCATCGCCTCACCTTTAATGATATTCTATATTTAGTATCAAGTTGCGTCACATTCGTCTCGACGAATCAGCAAAACCCCCCAGCAGGTGAATGTGTTTTAACTCCATTGCTCTCCGCCACCAAAACGGCTCTCCAAACGAGGGCTGTTTTTTATTTCCAAAATATGATATGCTATCCTTAATGAATCCCACTATTCCCGAACCACAACTCAAACCCCACCCAGAACAACCGAACGCCCCGCGTCCGGAGGTTTTGTCTGCCCAAAAAAGAGAAGGCGAGAACCTTAAGCCAGAGGAAGCCGCCCCCATTGAAATTGAAACCGAAAAATCCACGGTACGGGAAATTACCGAAATGGTGAGCAACTTTTTGCCGGGCAAACGGAGGCCAAAACCCAACGCTATTCCGCAAGTGCGCGATGAAATTACTGTAAAAATTGAAAAAATTATGGAAGACGGGGTGGCCGATGCCTTTAGCCGCCTCTCCCCCGTTGCCCGCGAAGAATTTAAACTCAAAGGCGAAGAAACCGCCCGCTCTATTCGCCTTCTGCTCCAAGCCACGCACGTAAAAGTAAAAAAAATTTTTGAGCTTCTGCTTAATTGGCTCCGTATGCTACCCGGGATAAATCGATTCTTTTTGGAACAAGAAGCGAAGATAAAGACGGATAGGATTATTGCGCTCCATGAGAGAAAATAAATAGTTGCCTTACATTGTGAAACACCGCCAAACTGTCATTCTGAGCGTAGCGAAGAATCTAGCTGGCGTCTCTATAATAACCAATTAACTAGATCCTTCGCTTTGCTCAGGATGACAAATTGATTAAATTCCTGCTACCTTGTGTCAGAATTCCTAAATTTTGTCACTGATTTCGTCAATTATCTGCTGACTAACGAGACAGCTTTTTTTGTCGTGCTCGGCGGTATTGGTCTCATCGGGCTCATCAGTTTTATTGTCCTCCTCCGCAATTTTCTCCATACCAAAGGGCAGGCCCACAAAGCTTTTCACAAATCAATTCTGCTCATTAAAGTCCCTAAGGAAAAAAAGAACGAAAGCCAAAGCCAACAAGGCGGCGGCGAAGAAAACATTAACCAAGTACGCGAGCATATTGGCGTGGCCGAAACATTATTTAGCGCCGCCGCCGGACTGAAACGCCACCAGGGCATTATGGGCTGGCTCACGGGGCGGAACGACCACCTGGCGTTTGAAATTGTTACTAAAGACAGTAAAATTTCCTGGTACGTGGCGGTGCCGGACAAACTCCGCAATTTTTTGGAACAGCAAATCCACGCGCAGTACCCACACGCGGAAATTACCGAGGAGCCGGACTACAACATTTTCCAGCCAAATTCCCACATTGTGGCCGCCCAGCTGTGGTTTAAATTCAAATCCGCTTTTCCCTTTAAAACCTACAAAAAAATGGAAAGCGACCCCTTGGTTGGCCTCCTCAATCCCTTAAGCAAAATTTTAAACGATGAAGGCGCGGTGATTCAGTACGTGGTGCGCCCGGCCACCGCCCACTGGCGCCGCCAAGGGGTGCACATGATTCGAGACATTAAAGAGGGGCAGAAATTTGAATACGTGGCCCAGCGCGGATTCTTTGGCCGCGGACTGTACCGCTGGAAACGGCAAATTTTCCCGGACAAAAAAGACCCCAGCAAACAAACCAGCGGCGCGGAGCAGTACCACCTAACGCAAATGGAAGAAGAAATGGTTAAGTCCATGGAAGAAAAATTAAGCCGCGGCGGCCTGGAAGCTACCATTCGACTGGTTTCTTCCGGTCCTACCCAGGAAAAAGCCCAGATGAATTTAGAAAATATTATCCACGCTTTTTCGCAGTACAACATCTACCGCTATGGCAATTCCTTTGGCGCCATCATTCCCAAAAAACCCGGTCGGCTTATTAGCCAATCCATTTACCGCTCGTTTGACCACCACCACTACCAGGTGCTGAATACCGAAGAAATGGCGGGCTTTTGGCATTTGCCCACCCCAGGCACCGAAACGCCCCACATTAACTGGCTCACGGCGCGCAAAGCCCCGCCGCCGGTTAATATGCCAAAAGAAGGTATTGTGCTGGGCCGCGCCGTGTACCGCGGCGAAGAAACCATTGTACGCATGACCCGGAGCGACCGCCGCCGACATCTCTATACTATTGGTAAATCCGGCAGCGGTAAATCCGTGTTTATTCAAAACCTGGCGGTACAAGATATTAAAAACGGCGAAGGCGTCTGCGTTATTGATCCGCATGGCGATTTTGTGGAATACGTGCTCCAGCACATCCCCAAAGAGCGCGTGGACGATGTAATTTGTTTTAGCCCGGCCGACATTGACCGCCCGATTGGCCTCAACATGCTGGAAGCCAAAACCGAAGAGCAAAAAGATTTCGTGACGCAGGAAATGATTTCTATTTTCTATAAACTCGTTACCGACCCCAGCATGATTGGCCCGATGTTTGAACACAACATGCGGAACGTGATGCTCACCCTTATGGCCGACATGGTAAACCCTGGCACGATTGCCGAAATTCCCCGCATGTTTACCGATGACGCCTTTGTGGCTAAGTGGAAGAAAAAACTAAAAGATCCGGTCGTCATGGCGTTTTGGGATAAAGAAATGGCCAAGACGAGTGACTTTCATAAATCAGAAATGCTGGGGTACCTTATTTCCAAAGTGGGTCGCTTTACCGAGAACGCCATGGTGCGCAACATTATTGGCCAATCACATTCCGGTTTTAATTTCCGCGAGGTGATGGATAAGAAAAAAATCTTACTCGTCAATTTATCCAAAGGCTTGGTTGGTGAAATTAATGCTAATCTTTTAGGTATGATTGTGGTTTCGAAGCTCCAAATGGCCGCCTTGGAACGCGCCGCCCTGCCCGAAGAACAGCGCCATGATTTTTATTTATACATCGATGAGTTCCAAAACTTTATTACCGATTCAATTGCCACCATTTTATCCGAAGCGCGTAAATATCGCTTGGAATTAATCATCGCCCACCAGTACATGAAGCAGTTAGAAGATAACAAAGGCAAAACCACGGTCAGGGACGCGGTCTTAGGCAATGCTGGTACCATTGTGGCCTTTCGGATGGGCGTGGAAGATGCCGACGTACTCGCCAAAGAGTTCGCGCCAGTCTTTGGGGCCTATGATTTGGTGAATATTGAACAGTACACCGCCTACACTAAGCTCCTTATTGACAATACCGCCTGCAAGCCGTTTAATATGATGACCTACCCGCCGCTCCCGGGCAACAAGGAACTGGCCGCCGCCATTAAAGAACTCTCCCGATTGAAGTACGGCCGCCCCAGGGAGATTGTGGACGCGGAGATAATGGAGAGAGCGCAGTTAGGGGTAGCAGCTAAGTCGTCAGAAACGGATCTTAGTGAGGCATCGTTGTAATCCCCCCTTGAGGGGGGCCGCCGCAGCGGTCGGGGGGGTGTGAGCTACCGAGAGTCAACTGTCATTTGTCATTATTTCAAAAAATAAAAACTAATTATATGCCAAGATCACCAGAAAGCCCACGCGGTGAACATGAGGGAGAAATAGTAAAGATCACTTTAATGGACAGGACTGTAACTCCAGATAGTAGAGAGGAAATAGAAGTTGGTTCAATAGAAGGAAAATTTGAAAATGGAAAATTCAAAACCCATCGTGTTGCCGTCAAAGGAAACTTCCCTAAAAAGGAAATCCCAAAAATTGCGCAACGTTTAAATATAAAAGAGGCTGTGGAGGTCGCACTCGCAGAACTTTCCGATTATCTTTCAGATAATTTTAATCTGGATTGGGTGGTAGATTTTGGCGATGATCCTACAAGGTGGATTTCTGGGAGCAGTTTCAGGGAATCTGGTTTTACGGAGAGTGCCAATCATTACGCAAATTTTGAACTTCATAAGCTCCCTACGCCATCTGTGGAAGTACTAGTGACTGAACGAAAAGTTAAGGAAGAGCGTGGAAAAAATCCGACAATCATCATCCGCGCCTCAACCGAAAGACAAGAACCAGCAGAACCGGTCGTGGACGCTCGTGACCAAGAAATTAAGCAACTAAAACTTGCCTTAGCCGAGGCAGAAAAGCTCAACCGAGCTTACTTGGCTCAAGCAAGAGACAACCAACGCGAAATCGCAGAATTAAAAGCAAGTTTAGCAAAACAAAAGACTTCTTCAGCCGAAATTATTACTAAACTTGAAGCGGCTTTGCGCAAGCCAGGACTTTTCGGCGGTGATTTAACTAAGGGCGTCAAAACAATAGTTGAGAAATCGAAAAAATAATAATTGTTGACAATACCCCTCGTAATGCTATACTACCCCTATGAAAAATGCCAAACACCAAAACAACCGAATTGAAATAAACCCGCAAAAACTCGGCGGCAAGCCGGTAATTTTTGGCACGCGCATTGCCGTGGAACAAATTTTACGCCTCTTGGCCAAAGGCGTACCAACTGAAGAAATTATCACGGACTTCCCCAATCTCACCAAAGCCGACATTTTGGCCGCGGTGGCCTACTAACCTTAGCCATCGCAGAAGCGATGGCATTTTTGTTTATGCCCAGTGAATACGAACAAAAATTAAGCGCTAATATAAAAGGTAAAATGGCGATTTTTATTGATGCGGCCAATTTGGAACGCTCGGTAGAAAAAATGTGGGTCAACCCAAAAGATATTCCTAACGAGCATAAAAATACTCCGGCTAATGAACTGTGCTGGCGGGTAGATTATAAAAAATTAGCTGATTTTTTTAATCGTCTCGGCACCGTGTCCCAATTAAATTTTTATTCCCCTCATTTCGGGTCAGAGTCGCACAATCGCTTTCTCACCTTTCTTAAGCACGCTGGCTTCAAGCTCAAAACAAAAGCGTTAAAAGAATACCTTGATCATACACCAGAGATTCCGCATCGCAAAGCTAACTTTGACGTAGAGCTGGCGGTTGACGCCACCTTTACATTAGAAAATTATCAAACCTTTGTATTGTTCTCTGGTGATTGCGATTTTGCCTATCTTTTAAAATTTTTACGCGGGCAGGGTAAAATGACTATCGTCTTTTCGCGCACCGGACATATTGCCTGGGAGTTGCCGCCTGCCTGCCACTACTATTTTGACGTGGCTGATTTTCGTCCAGAAATCTTGCGAATTGCTCCAAAACCTTCAAAAGCAAAGAATCCCGCCTTTCGGCGGGATCCTGCAATTTATAACAAATGACTCTGCAATCACTTGCGTAATTATTTTACCTCAAAAAACGAACTCCTGTCAAGTTTTTATCCACAATCAAAGCTATGACCACCCTTTACCGCAAATACCGCCCCCAAGCCTTTGCCGACCTCACCGGCCAGGAGCACATCGTGCAAACCATCATGAATGAAATTGCGCTTGGCAAAATCGCGCATGCTTATTTGTTTTCTGGGCCGCGCGGCGTTGGCAAAACCACCCTGGCTCGCCTCTTGGCCAAAGCGGTTAACTGCCCCAACCGGAAACCTGGCGCCAGCGAACCCTGCGGCGCGTGCAGTTCGTGCCAAGAAATTGCCACGGGCAAAAATATTGACGTAATAGAAATTGACGCGGCCTCCCACACCGGCGTAGATAACGTGCGCGAAAATATTATTGAGAACGCGCAGTTTAAACCCACCAAATCCTCTTTTAAAGTTTTTATTGTAGACGAAGTCCACATGCTCTCCACGAGCGCCTTTAACGCCCTCCTTAAAACCTTGGAAGAGCCGCCCGCCCACGTTATTTTTGTACTGGCAACCACGGAGCTGAACAAACTCCCGGCCACGGTTGTGTCCCGTTGCCAGCGTTTTACCTTTAAAAAAATCCCAGCCGATTTAATGCTAGCTCGGCTTAAAAAAATCTGCACTGATGAAGATGTGAAAGTAGATAAAGAAGTGTTGGGTAGAATAATTATAAAAAGCGAAGGCGGGATGCGTGATGCCGAAAGTTTGCTCGGGCAAATTTTATCTCTCAACCTTAAAAAAATCACCGCCGCTGACGCCGAACTGATGCTTCCCGTCTCCAATGTGGAAACCGCCGTGAATCTTTTAGAAAAAATGTTTGCGAGTGAAACTAGCGCCGCGTTAGAATTGCTGGAACAAATTGTAAAAGACGGCACTAACCTGGACCAATTCGCGCTCGACCTTTTGGACGCCCTCCACGCGCTTTTACTTATCTCAAGCGGCGCGCCAGAGAGCGGTGACTTTTCCGAAACCGCACTTAAAAAACTCCGCGCCTTGGTTGCGCAAACAGACCGCGCCCGCCTGGTAACACTCATTGAAAATCTCCTCAAACGCCGACTGGAAATGAAAACCGCTCCGGTTCCGCAACTGCCGCTGGAACTTTTAGTGGTGGAATTTGGCACCCCCCCATCGTCCCGCAACAGCGGGATCCCGCTCGCTGCGGGACCGTCCGGCGCGCTTCCGAGAGAAAACCAGACCACTCCTCCCGTCCCCTCCTTAAAAGGAGGGGAAGAATCGTCCCCTCCCCATTTTAAGGGGGAGGTAGGGGTAGGGGTCTCGCTGTCTTCAAAACACACCATCAAAGCCACCCTCTCTGCCGCCATCTCCAGCCTCACCCACCGTCACACAATCACCACAACACTCGACGCCATTAAAGAAAAATGGAACGAGCTGGTGGTAAAAATTGGCGAAACCAATCACTCCCTTACCTTTATTTTACGCATGGCCACGCCAACCGAAGTCACTCCCGGCGGGCTCAAGCTCACTGTCCCCTATTCTCTGCACCGCGATAAACTGGTGGAACCAAAAAATCGCGGCATTATTGAAGAATGCCTTAATACTCTTTTTGGGGAAAAAATCCCCGTCCTCTGCGAAGTACTCGCGAACCAAGAACAGCCCGAGGCCGACCCGGAACTAAACGCCCTGGCCTTGGAATTTGGCGGTGAAGTGGTAAACTAACTAATCTTGACTTTTGGCTACATTGTGGTACAATCGCGAGGGCTTTTTGATTATAAAAATTCACTCCGAGGTCGGCTAACGGTAGGCCAGCAGACTCTGAATCTGCTTATCCTGGTTCGAATCCAGGCCTCGGAACATGGTTGGAAAGGGGGTGTTTTCGTGAATAATTCGCCAGCCCCTTTTGGCCAAGAATTCAATTTTTTTGCCTTTCACCATAAAGTTCGAGCCGATATTTTTTAGAAATGTACGGATTCGAAACGGATCGCCTGTGATGGCGATTTTTTTGGCTTCACGACTGGATAAAATAAATTCCCTCATTGGTTCGAGCCGATTGGCGCCCTTGTTCTTAATGTCCTGTATTTGCTGTTCGAGGCCCACCTTTTGGTAGATAAACTGCTCTTTCTTTTTTATATAGTCGGTTTTATCTATCGTTCCCTCCAAGTGAGCATCAAGCAGTTTATCTAAACGCTGTTTAACGGCCTCTCGTTGGGTTTCTAAGGGCTGTACAAGGGCGCCAGATGATTGGACTGTGTCTTTCTTCTCGTTATCGAGCAAAGCCAACATTTGGTCAGCCCAATCATCGGACAAAGAAACTTTTTGCAAAAGGGCTTGGAGTTCAGCGGTCAAAGCTTCTTCGCGGATATATTTTTCTGTGCACGGGCCTTTCTTGCGGGTACACCGGTAATACACATGGCCCTTTTGCCGTTCGGCAGTTATGCATGCGCCGCACGAGCATTTAAACGTGCCCATAAAAGTATAATCATGTTTTTTAATGTCGTGCGCGCGACCGCGTTCGCGCATAACTGCCTGTACGTCGTCAAAAAGTTTCTTTGTAATGATTGGTTCATGCTTCCCCTCGTACATCTCGCCGTTATATTTAAACACGCCGCAATAAATGGAGCGCTGGAGAATATACTGGATATTGCTGGTAGTTAAGATTTTTCCGGTTTGGCTGGTTAGGCCAGCCTCTTTAAAATAATCTCGTAATTGTTCAAAAGTATATTCTCCAGTCGCGTACATTTCAAACATCTGCTTAATAAAATTGCTTTTGGCTTTGTCCACAATAATATTTCGGCTTACCGGATCATTAAGGTAGCCAACCGGGGCATAGCTAGGCCATTCACCACGGCGCAATTTCTGCCGTAGCCCGCGCTTAATGTTCTCGCTTAAATTATCTATAAAATATTTACTCTGGCCAAAAGCAATATTAAGCATGAACTTGCCTTGCGGCGTGCTCTCGAACCAAAAGGTTGGAAATTTGAGGGAATGTATTTTACCCGTGTCCACCATGTAAATAACCTGCCCGCCGTCGATGGGGTTTCTGGCCAGGCGGTCAGGATGCCAAGCCAAAATACCGTCCGCTTCGCCATTAGCGATTCGTTGTAACATTTCGCCGAACACGGTTCGGCCAGGTTCTTTGGCAGTTTTTGCCTCGCAGAGCGAGGCGACGATTTCAAGTTTTTCTTTGGCGGCAAATTCTTGTAACTCGGCCAATTGGGCCTCGATACTTAACACTTGGCGTTCCTCCTCGTCCGTTGATTTACGAGCGTACAAAAAGTATTTGGCCATACGATTGTGATTATTATTTAGATTAGAAAAGTTTGCTTTTGGCTACGCGCTCCGCGCGTAAGGCAAAAAAATTGAATTCTTGGCCAAAAGGGGCTGGCGAATTATTCACGAAAACACCCCCTTTCCAACCATGTTCAGCGAATACACGAAAATTCGAACGGATTTTAAAGAAATTTTATAGGGGGCGGGCGGAAGGAGGGGTTTGGGGGGGGAATTCCGCCCGCCCCACCACCGGCGCGCTTTTTAAAAACTGCCAAAGAACCTGTAAAAAATATCGGCACGAACTTTATGGTGGCCAAAAGCAAACTTTTCTTTTCTCTGCGCTTGCCCCACCCACCCGTGCGCGCGCAGAGGAGGGTGGAACTCCCGTGTATGTTGTATTATAGTACAAGATTGTAAAATAGTACAACTAGGAGTAAAATGTAAGGGATTTTATGACCACTATTTCCAAAAAATTGGGCGATAATATTCGAAAAATTAGAGAAACGAAAGGGATGTCGCAAGGCGATATTTGTAGGGTTACCGGCATGGACAGAGGATATATTAGTCGCGTCGAAAATGGATCAAAAAATCCTACAATTTTGAATTTGGAAAAAATTGCAAAAGCTTTGGGAGTAAAACCAGATGAATTGTTGAAATAAAATTATGAAAAGTAAATCTTTAAATAGTAATTTACACAAAGCCAACAGGGCAAAAAAAGATGAGTTTTATACCCAGCTTATTGATATTGAAAAAGAACTGAAACATTACAAAGAACAGTTTCGAGGTAAAGTTGTTTATTGCAATTGTGATGATCCGTATGAAAGTAATTTTTTCAAATATTTTGCCGCCAATTTTAATACTCTTGGCCTCAAAAAGTTAATCACCACTAGTTATACAAAGTCACCAATTGCCGGGGGACAGCTGCCGCTCTTTGAAGTCAAAGGCTTAAAACCAAAAGGCAAAGAGCCATTTAAGATTGAACTTAATGAAGTGACCGATGCTGACGCAGACGGAGCCGTGGGGCTGACTGATGTGAAGTGGCTTTTAAAGAATGATGCTAATATCTCCGCTTCACTTAAAGGTAACGGTGACTTTCGCAGTGAAGAGTGTATCGAACTCCTCAAGCAAGCAGATATTGTTGTAACTAACCCACCGTTCTCGCTCTTTCGCCAGTATGTGGAACAGCTAGTCGATTATAAAAAGAAATTTTTAATTTTGGGTGATCAAAATGCCGTAACCTATAAAGAAACCTTCGGTTTAATTAAAGAAAATAAATTATGGCATGGCTATGATAATGGTGGTACAAAATGGTTTCAGGTTCCTAATGATTATGATATTGAGACAGAGTCAAGAATTAAAACTGAAAACGGTACAAAGTTTTTCAGTATGGGTAGAATTGTGTGGTATACAAACCTCGACACCACAAAACGTCATGAAAAAATAGTGTTGTATAAGAAATATACACGACAAGAATTTCCTAAATACGACAACTACAATGTTATCAATGTTGATAAAGTGGCGGATATACCGATGGACTATGAAGGTGTAATGGGCGTACCGATTACTTTTGTTGATAAATATAGTCCGGCGCAGTTTGAAATATTGGGTATTGCTAATTCTGCAAGATGGATTGGTTACGAATGTTTTACTTTAATCGAAGGTAAAAAAATATACAATCGAATTTTAATCAAACGAAAAAAATAGTATGAAAATTGATTTACAAAAAATTTCCATCCGTAAAGTATTTATTGGTTATAAAGATAGTGCTGAAGAAGGCGTGGTTGCCTACGATGGCAAGCTCGATATTCGCCCGAAGTATCAGCGGGAATTTGTGTACAAACCGGAACAGCGCAATGCAGTGATGCATACAGTCCGTCATCAATTTCCACTGAATGTTATGTATTGGATAGAAAATAGCACAGGGAACTACGAGGTGCTTGATGGCCAACAGCGCACTTTAAGCATTTGTCAGTATGTTAACGGTGATTATTCAATTAATGATCTCTATTTTGATAATCTCACAAAAGAGGAGAAGGACCAGATTTTGAACTACGAGCTCATGGTCTACTTCTGCGATGGCACAGATAAAGAGCGGATTGAATGGTTTGATGTCATCAATACCGCCGGAGAAAAGTTAACACCACAGGAGCTGCTTAATGCCGTGTATACTGGCCCCTGGCTTTCTGACGCAAAACTAAAATTTAGTAAAACAGGCTGTGCTGC
Source organism: Candidatus Magasanikiibacteriota bacterium (assembly GCA_023246725.1). Classification (GTDB taxonomy): domain Bacteria; phylum Patescibacteriota; class Patescibacteriia; order Magasanikbacterales; family GWA2-37-8; genus SICD01. The sequence goes on from JAHFHV010000005.1 coordinate 44,839, forward strand.
ATATCATTTGGCAAACGATGGTGGTGCGCTGCTTGTCGGTTCACCAATTCGGCAAGAATATTTGGAAACTGCGCTCTCGTGGATAAACAGCGGTGAAGTAGCGGCCTACATGGCGAAGCATCAGCACGACAAGAATGCTGAAAAATTGTGGGAGTACTTTCAAAACGTGGTTGCGTGGGTGAGAGAGACGTTTACGAATTATCGTCGAGAGATGAGTAGCGTGCAGTGGGGTGAACTTTATAATAAATTCAAAGACAAAAAATTTGACCCAAAAAAGTTGGAAAAAGAAATCGTCAAGTTAATGCAGGACGAGGATGTTACCAAAAAGTCCGGTATTTATCCGTATGTCTTAACAGAGCAAGAAAAGTGGCTTTCGATTCGTGCCTTTACAGACAAAATGAAACGCGAGGCTTATGAACGACAAAAAGGGATATGCAAAAAATGCAAAAAGCGTTTTGAAATCGATGAAATGGAAGCTGACCATATAAAACCATGGCACGAAGGAGGAAAAACGATTGCAGAGAATTGTCAGATGTTGTGTAAACAGGATAATCGAACTAAGTCAGGAAAATAATTTTATAAATGCAAGATTTTTCAATAACAATAACAAACGGTTTCTATATCCAGCCAACTTGGCTAGATTTGTTTTTGAAAAATCTTGACCCATCACTTTTTCAAAACATCACATTGGGTGTTTTAGCTATCTTTATTCCATTTGCAATTGTTTTTCTGACTGACATCTTAAACTCGAAAAAAGAAAAAAGGAGCGAGTTTGAAAAGATGGTTTTGAGTGATGAGGTTTTAGGAACAAAAAAAGTATTTTGGTTATCAATAATAGGGATAATCTTTTTTGCGTTCTTTACGGGAAAAGATATCTCCAATTTTGCAAAATTAGTCGCAATTTTGGCGGCTTTTATCTTAGTATTTCTTTACTGGTCGCCATTTAAGAAGATTTTAAGATTTTCTGAGGGATACAAGCCTGAATTTGAAATACCTTTTTTAAAAAAATTGGGTTTTTCAAAAATATTCAAACATAGGAATAAAAAGAAAGCTGAAAAAATGGTGCGTGCGTGGAATTCTTTTTGGTCTGAAAAATCAGAATTCAATGAAAGAGACTTTACAAAAATTCTTATTTCTCATATTGATGACGCTATAAAATATAAGGAACTAGAGCTTGCAATCCAACTCTCACAAACCTATGTAATCAACATTGAAAAGAGAGACCGTTTTTCGATCGGATATGAAATTTTACCAAAGATTTTTGAATGGAACGAAATACTTTGGAGCGAACAGCATTTATGGTTAAAAAGTGATGATACGGAAAAAAGAATACAAAACCTTTTTTCACAAAAACACTTTCCAACTTTTAAATCTTGGGCGTTAAAGATATATAAGAAATCTAATTTTAAAAGGGATAATTTCTGGAATTGGCATTATTTTGATGGAGAATTTTTTAAAGCAATAAGTAAGGCTCTACTCAAAGATGGACATGGACCATATCAGCTTTTTTCATCATTCAAAAAACATACTGAAGAAAGCGAGAAGAAGGTGGGCAAAATTGAAGATGAAAAAGAGAAGGAAAAATACTGGCATTACATCACTGGACTTTTTGCAAGTTTTTGCCCGACCTACTTTAATGAAATAGATAGTGCCCCGTCAAACCATTCTATTTGGGAGCATAATTTTCCAAAGGAATGGAAAATATCAATGGGAAATATAAAAAATAGGATTCCTCGTGTTATTTTGCATGAGTTTTTACAATGGTCGCGTGAAAGGATGTTTAAGGTAGATGATAATAAGGATTTCGATAAAGACTTAACGGAAGTAATAAATGGTATTTTCCCGAATGTACACCCATCTTTATTTTCAGCATTTTTGATGTTGTTTTCTTCGTCTGATATAAAGTATGCACTAGAAAAGGAGCCGAACTTTTATATTTTAGGAACAAGCATATCTTGGTCTGGTTCGGTAGAAGAAGATGAAGAAGCTAGAAATAAAAGACTTGCTGAAATGATGCAAGAAAAAGAAATTTCACAAAAACAAGAAACAATTCAAATTATTTTAAATTTCTTTCACTTTTGGCAAGCTCTTACAATCTATAAAGATAATTTAACAGAAGAAGAAAATAAAGATTGGAAAAGTTTTACTGAGGGACAAAGACAGACCATAGTAAAGAGGGTTAGAAAGGAAAAACTAGAAAAGATAAAAGAGGAAATTGAAAGTACAGAAGTCAAAGAGATTTGCAAAGATTCTGAAAGAAAAGAACTTTACAGAAAGAATTTTCTAGGATTGATTGGGCTACTACTTTTAGAAATAGAAAAATAATATTGTAAAGGAGAGTAGAAATGATTATAATAAATAAATATATGAAGTATTACGCGGAAATCCTACACCCCTATGAAAGCAAAGTCCTATGGCACTATTATTTAGAGGCGCCAGACGAAGAAACTGCAAAAGAAGCTATTAGCAAACAAGTAGTGGCCGAGCATTCAAATAGTTTCTTACTCGATACTGGAGGATTATTTTTAATTACAGTAGAGGAAGATAAGAGAGATGATAATGGTAAATGGCCTGAAGGTTCTAAATAAGGGAGCCGCCCGCTCGCACCCCTCTCTTCCTTTGCGAGCGGGCTTGCGCGCGAACGGGAGGGTGGGTCAAGCGCATTTGCATTTGAGCCTCGGACATTTCCGCTAGCGCGTTTACGAAAAAGAATTTGCCGCCAAAGGCGAAATGTGATACCATTTCGCCACCCCGCACTTGCGTGGTGAAAAACTTGAAATCGTCAAAAAGCGCGCCGGTGGTGGGGCGGGCGGAATTCCCCCCCCAAACCCCTCCTTCCGCCCGCCCCCTATAAAATTTCTTTAAAATCCGTTCGAATTTTCGTGTATTCGCTGAACAAAAATTATACTGTCTATTACTTTATGAAATTTAAAAAATTCATCATTCTTCTCCCAATATTATTTCTCGGCGTTAGTTGTAATAAACCACAACTAAAAGTTACTGACCAACCATCGCCACAACAGCAAACATACATTACGTCGAAAACAGATATTGAAGAGGCCTATTTTAACTCAAGGTTTCGTGTAATTTATCTGATGAGATTTATAGGTATAAAATCAGATTTGATAGTTGCAACACAGCGTCCAATTACGAGTGAATATGTTGCGGACGATTCGTGCGGTGCTTTTGGAGAGAGTGATTGTTATTTTTTTATCGAGCCTTTGAACGTAGCTTCTCCACCTCAAAGACATTTTTTAACAATGTACGGGGACGATGGCCGCTTTGCTAACAATCAAAACCCATGGGGAGATCTCGACTTGAATTCAATAAAAAAAGTTGCGGAAAACGCGATTGAATTTGTCGCAAGCGAAGGCGGTGGCGGTGGTCGCTGGCAGCTTGATCTAACAACGGGAAAATTCAGTCCTGTTGGTAAGATAAAACCTGTTCCGGATTCGGAAGGTGGTTACTAATGGGAATAAAAATCAACAAAATTAATATAAAAAAATTAACAACCTGAGCGGCCTCCGCCGCTTTTTAAAATGGTATGCAAACCGGTTTCTGGAAAAACTTACCCAAACCCATTTTTGGCCTGGCTCCCATGGCCAATGTTACCGATGCCGCCTTTCGCCAAATAATCGCGAAATATGGGAAGTCGGACGTGATGTGGACGGAATTTGTGTCGTGCGACGGATTGCAGTCCCCGGGCCGAAATGAGCTACTCATTGACTTTATTTACAGCGAAGCCGAGCGGCCCATTGTGGCGCAAATTTTTGGCTCTAAACCCGATAATTTTTATAAAACCGCCCTGCTTATCCAAGAACTCGGTTTTGACGGCATTGATATTAACATGGGCTGCCCGGATAGGAACGTGGAAAAACAATGCGCCGGAGCCGCCATGATGAAAAACCCTAAACTCGCCGCGGAATGTATTGAAGCCACCCGGCGTGGCGCTGGTAAACTCCCGATTTCGGTAAAAACCCGTTTGGGATTTAATAAAAATGAATTAGACACCTGGCTCCCCCATTTACTGGAGTCTGACCTCGCCGCTATCACTATCCACGCCCGCACACGCAAAGAAATGTCCAAAGTTCCGGCGCGCTGGGAAGAAATTAAACGGGCCGTGGAGATTCGCGATAAACATGATTCAACCCCTGATCACACCCTCATTTTAGGCAACGGAGATGTGGTTGACATAGCCGACGGACGAAAAAAAATTGCCGAAACCGGCGCCGACGGCGTGATGATTGGCCGCGGAATTTTTGGCAACCCGTGGCTGTTTGCCAATTGTCATGGTGAGTCGCGTCGTGTGGTCGCACACAATCCCCTCCTTTCTAAGGAGGGGCTCGGGGGTGGTTTGCCGCCACTCTCGGCAGCGCAGAG
>JAHFHV010000040.1 GCA_023246725.1 Candidatus Magasanikiibacteriota bacterium
CAATCCACATAATAAAGGCGGTCAGCATGCCGCCGCCAAGCGTGGTGTGGCCAAATGTCTCTACTAACCCGGCTAACACATAAAACATTACCAGGCTGGCAATAAATTGCCCAATGTAGCTGGGGACCATTTTCTTTTTCATGGCCGCCTGTTTTTCCGGAGTCCAGGAATCCATACCCATTTCGCGCATAAACTTTTTGCCAAAGAGCGGGCCGTACCAAATACTGCCCACGACCATGGAAGCGATAGCCGAAGCCAATACCGCCAAATAATTTACTGCTGCCATATGATTTTAGCTTAGTTAGTAAAGATAATTAGAAAATGAGAAAATACGTTTGTTAAATCGATTTTCTTTTTTTAAATCATGTTCCCAAATTCTAAAAACTTTCCAAACTTTTCCTTTGATAGCCGCTATATTTTTTTACCGCTGCTTTTTAGTGTGTAGATCTGTCATACTGGACTAAAAGGTCTTTTTTTCCTTGCACAAAGCGCAGAACAATATTTACTGGTCGTTTGATAACCATTCCTTCGAGGGTGGTATTGTCTACCACATGTTTCGCATACTTTAATAACAGAGAGATCTCTATTTTTCGTATCTTCTTCAGTAATTTTTTTCATATTAGATATTATTTTTTGAATATATTTTCTCTATGGTATACTAAGTACTCACGTCGCTTCGCACTATCAGGCAGAACATATTTTTTGCCTATAGCAAGAGTTAGTTTCTTCAGATTCAATGGCGAAATATGTCCCGAAATTAAAATGCTTCCGTCATTCTCAAAAGATATAAAACCTTGATCAAAAAGTTTATCATATGTAGGGGTAAGCACCAAACCATTATTATGATCGATTTTCTCATTATCGTCAGATACGGTCCATGGTTTGATATGACTAGCTATCAAAACTCGCTCATCGTTTACTCTAGTAATAATACACTCACAAGATTCTTCAAGCAGTTTCTGTCTGTAAGCACCTTGTCCAATACGTGCCTTAATTAGCTGTTCTTTTTCTAACTGCGGCAATTCAGAACTTTCTTTTATAGCTTTTTCTTCCTCTTTTTCTTTTGCAGGATGATAATAAGGATTGTAAGAATAACTGAGTGATAATCTGAATAAAAAGCTATATTTCCCAAAATCATCTTTTAGCTTTAATATTGAAACATAAGAGATTATCGGAAGCATTATACTCCTAAAGTAGCCACGGAAAATTTCGTCATACGAACGTATGTAATAACGTGAAATATCTTTTTCACCTACTGCACTTTCAATTTTAAAATATTCACGATTATTTTTGTTGCGAAGTTCCATATAATACTTCTGCCAACTCTCCGAAATATCTTTTTGATACCCCTGTTCTTGTTGTTCGTATTCAAATTTTGCGTCATTAAGATAAATTTCAAAATCTTTTTTTAGAAAAAAACCTTTATCTTGGAAATTATTAAAAAAAACTTGATAATTGGTCCGTTCCTGTGGTCCTATGTATAACCTTGCTTCGCCACTACCATGGCCAATTTTGTTTTCTTTTACAAATGAATCAACAATCGGAATATTGTCAAGTTCATCAATGAGCTCAAAATTTTCTCCTCCGATTTCAATACGATTTGTAGTATTATCTAGCATAGTTACAAATTAAAATTTTTTGCCCCGTCCTTTATTCCAATATTCCGCAATAAATTTATCAAAACATTAACAACAATACTATTTCCAGCTTGTTTGTACATCTGAGTATCACTTACATTTATTTTAAATGTATCATCAAAACTCATTAAACGCAGACATTCTCTCGGCGTCAGTTTTCTGAGCCTTCCACCACTTGTTATGTAGTTATCAACACCGGCACGATGCATCTTAGCCATAGTCGCAAGAAGCGGCCTAGCTACGGTAAGATCAATCTCAGGTTTGCTATAAAAATTTTTTGTGCCGGTAGCCATAACATACTTTTTGATTTTAGGTGAAAGAAAATATTTTTCTTCAACTTTTCCAGCAGGCTCAAGCACAAAATCACCGTGCCAATTAAATTGTTGATTAGCTTTTTCACAAAGAGCAATTTTTCCGTTAATCTGAGTATATCTTTTCTCTAAATTTTTTGGATCTGTAACAAACTTTATTCCTTTTTCAGGTAAATAATATTTTGTATCGGCCGCATCCTCTAGGAGATTACGAACAGCGAGTTTGAGCTCCACTGGATCAGGAAATTTAAAATTACGTTTATTCTTAAAACCTACAACAAATAACCTCTCTCGATTTTGTGGTATGCCATAATCTTTAGCATTTAGCACTTTAGAGAAATGGGCATACCCTAATTCTTTAAATACACTTTGGATTACCTTCCATGTTTTACCGCTATCGTGGCTCAGGAGGCCTTTTACATTTTCAAAAATAAAAGCTTTTGGTTTTATTTCTTTTACCAACCGCGCGAATTCATAAAAAAGTGTACCACGGGCATCTTTAAACCCGCGTCTTTTTCCTACCATAGAAAAAGACTGGCAGGGTGTCCCGCCCACTAATAAATCAACTTTGTCTTTATATTTTTTTCCGTCAATATTTTGTACGAGATCGAACCATCTATTTTCATCAATATCATAATTAGTAAAATAACTCTTTTTCACATGCGGATCGTTATCGCATGCAAAAACAATTGTATGCGGGACTTTCATACGTTTAAGGGCGTGTTCTATAGCACCGATTCCACTAAATGCTGTTGCAAGTCTAAGCATAATAATTGAATTAAAGCAGGCTGACTATATTATACCCGTAATTCAATAAAAAAACTAGATGTTATCTTGTCCCCACCTTTTTTTATGTCCACAACAAAACCACCCTCTCGAGTGCCTTTTTGACTACTTATTCGACTTGTGGATAACCTTGACGGCCTACAAAATTTGTGATATACTAGTTTTGTAGCCGTAAGGTTGCCGTCGCCTGAACGATACCAGGATCGTATTCCAATTCCTCCACCCCTAACGGGGTGGAGTGTTATTTTTATAATGAAGAAAATCCTTTAAAGATTCAGCGGGAATAAATTTATCAGCCACCTCGTAAAGTTCTTTGCTCATACGTGGCCGACTACACACTATAACAATTTTTTTTCCTTTATTTTTAAAATAACTAAGCAAACCACTGAAGTCGCTATCTCCAGAAAATAGCATAACTGTATCGTATTTATCAATTTCGCTACAAAAACGAAACTTGTTTTCTTCCGGCCACAGTTCTTTTGCCCAGGGACGAACATTGCCGAAATCAATAAATACAAAAACTCGACCAAATTTTGGTAGCTCAAAAAAATAATAAGTTCCCTTAAATGTTTCTACATCCATAATATCTAGCTTGTACTTTACTTCGCCACAAACTTGAGCGAAACTGAATTGACACAGTGACGTGTGTTTTTTGGCGTGTACCCTTCGCCGGTAAACACGTGCCCCAGGTGCGCGCCGCAGGTGTTGCAGGTAATTTCGGTGCGGCTGCCGTCCGCATCCATGGTTTTACTTACGCGCCCCGCAATTTCCTGGTCAAAACTAGGCCAGCCGCAGCCGGAATGAAATTTACTGTCCGAGGTGTAGAGTGGCGTGTTACAGCGGCGGCACTGGTACGTGCCTTCCACAAACCAATCATCATACTCGCCGGTAAATGGCCGTTCGGTGCCCTTATTAACTATCACGCGTTCTTCTTCGGGGGTTAAAGGGTTAAATGTGGTGGCTCTTGACATACGTTTGGTTATAGTGTATACTGTAAGTATAAATGACTTCTCTTCGGAGAAGCTCCGAGATCCCTGCTCCACAAGAGCGGGGATCGTTTTTTATAATAAATTTCGTATTTTTTCTTTAACTAATTTAAAGTCAACATTTGGAAAAATTCCTAATTTCCGAAGCAATCTTTTGCTACTAATTAATCGTAACTGTGTCAGTACGGCGGCGTATTTTTTGCCCCCAAATTCATAATAATGATAATATGGATTATCATCTTTGAGCTTAGTGGTTAACGGAATTGCCCACAAAACATGCTGGTTAAATTTTCTTATAATGACTATCGGCCTTTCAAAGTTTTGATTTTTACCTTCTTGTTCGTGTCCAATATTCGCCCCCAAACTCGCCCACCAAATCTCACCCTCTCTAAAATATATTACGCGTTCAGCAATATGAATTCTTATTTTTAGTTTTGTCCACTCGATAAATTTTTTGATAATTTCTCCTTGTTCCATATTCTAGCAGTCATTTTAATTCACTTGGGTCCCAGCAGGTGCGGTAATTTTCGTTTAAACCGTCTAGGGCTCGCATGTCACTTTCCAACAGCTCAAAATCAAACACGTTAATATTTTCTGTAATTCGTTCGGGCGTAGTTGATTTGGGAAGTACCACGTTGCTATGCTGAATACTCCAGCGAATTAAAACTTGGGCGTTGGATTTGTTATGTTTATTCGCGATGTTCGTGATTGTCTGATTATTCATTCGTTCGCCGTGCATGAGCGGGCTGTAGGCTTCTAATTGAATCCCCCGCCCTTCGCAATATTCTAGCAATTCTTTTTGGTATAAAAACGGATGAAACTCCACTTGGTTCACGGCCGGCGTGAGGTTGGCATATTCTTTCATTTCTTCTAAATGGCGAATCGTATAGTTTGACACCCCAATGGCTTTGGCTTTGCCGGATTTATAAATTTCTTCCAGCGCGCGCCAAGAGTCTTTTCTAAACCCAGTCTCGGGCCAATGAATGAGATACAGATTGACATATTCCAGTCCAAGTTCTTTGAGTGATTTTTCTAAGGCTTTTTTACCGCTCTCATACCCCTGGTCTAAATTCCATAATTTAGTGGTAATAAAAATTTCCTCGCGCGGAAGGCCGCTCGCTTTTATCGCCTCCCCTACTTCTTTTTCATTCCCATAAATTTTGGCCGTATCAATGTGGCGGTAGCCGGCTTCCAAAGCAATTTTGATTGGCTCTATAACACTCGCACCTTTTACTTTCCAGGTGCCAAAACCAATCACGGGAATCTCTAGGCCATTATTAAGTTTTTTAGTTGGTGCTAGGTGCATATTTTTATTATTTTTTAGTAGCGGTTGTAATTGCGTCGGGAATAAATTTAAGCGCCAAACCATTCATGCAGTAACGCTTGCCGGTGGGCGGCGGGCCGTCGTCAAACACATGGCCCAGGTGTCCGCCGCATTTTGATAATACTTCGGTGCGGTCTTCACCAGGGAGGCTGGAATCATCTTTGAGCACTACCGCGTCTGGCTTGATAGGTGCCCAAAAACTTGGCCAACCAGTGCCGGAATCATATTTTTGCTCGGAGCGAAAGACCGGCTCGTTGCAATCCGCGGTTACATACGTTCCCGGGCGGGTTTCAAAATCCAGGGGGCTACTGAACGGCCGCTCGGTTCCCTTTTGGCGTAAAATATAATATTGGTCCGGAGTTAAGATTTTTTTCCAATCCGCTTCGGTTTCTGGGGTGGTGGTATTCATCACTTCGTTTTCAATAGTCAGCGGAGCACTAACAGGCGCTGTGGCGGTGCGCGAATAATACCAATTATACAGCGCGACCGCGCCAAAGACGATTATGATGAACAATATAATACGACGGCCCATACTAGTAGAGATTTGCTTCTCAAATGAATTTACGTTACTATAACAGAGCTAGAATTTTAATTTTACTACTTTATGCCTAGAGAACGCGAATCTGGTCTAGAGGGGGACCGGAGAAAACTTACTGTCTTTGATTTAGCCGATTTAATCGGCCACCCAGATAAGCGACTATTCGTTAAAACTAAATCAGAACATTGGTATGAAATCGGGCAAGATAAAAGCGGCAATGAAAATTTGTTGTATGTGACCAGTCGTGGAAATCCAAAATTTAATGGTTATATGGCAATCAGCGCGCGAGACGGTAAATTGATTTCGGTACGTAAACAATTACATTTTTATGTGGATACACAGGGACACCGTGGCGCAGAAATGCACACGATTACTACCACTCCAATAATTGAAATGGTTTTGCTCGGCGAGGTGGATTAATTATTTTTAAAGCTTGCCGCAATAATCATATTTAACATTTTGGTAAAGCTGATGCCGGCTTTACTGGCCGCTTCCGGGAGTAAACTGGTTGGTGTCATACCGGGGATGGTATTGGTTTCAATAACCCAAAGTTTCCCATCGTCAGTCACAAAAATATCCGTGCGGCTCATGCCGCGGCACCCGAGTGATAGGTGCGCTTTCAGAGCCAGACTCTGAATTTTTTTATTCACAGTCGATGAAAAATCCGCCGGGCACACATGCGTGGAACCACCGGGCGCGTATTTTGATTGGTAATCGTAAAATTCGTTGGCATTGGAAATAATCCTGGTTGGTGGTAAGGCAAAGGCTTTACCATTTTTTTCGAGTATCCCGCAGGTGGCTTCTTGGCCTTTAATAAATGTTTGAATCATGAGGCGGGGAAACTGTTTGATAATTCTCGTAACTTCGGAAATTAATTTTTTTTCGTTTTTGACTATGGCGGTTCCCACTGCCGAACCTTGATTAGTAGGTTTGATAACGGCCGGGAAGCCAAGATATTTTTTTACGTGGCGGACAATCGCGGCGCGCTCACTGTCCCATTCTTTTGTTCCAAACGCAATAAAATCTGGTGTTAAAAGATTGTGGACGCGATATATTTCCGCGCTTTTTTCTTTATCCATAGCTAAGGCGCTGGCGAGAGTTCCAGGACCAGTATATTTAATGTTGAGCGCATCAAACATGCCCTGTACTGTGCCGTCCTCTCCCGGCGTACCATGGAGAGCTATAAAAATAATATCAAATAATTTCCTATCTTTATTTTGCAAATCTAAAAATTTTTTACTGGCGGAAACAAAAAAACGCCCACCCCTCGTCATCTCTACAGGTGTAATAGTATATTTTTTCCGGTTTAAATTCTGCACCACAGCCTTGCCGGTGATGAGCGAAATTTCTCGCTCGGCGGATGGTCCGCCCATGAGAACAGCGATTTTTAGTTTGTATTTCATAAAAAATATCTTCTTTAAGAACTACGCGTTTGGCGTCAATTGTCATTCTGAGTGAAACGAAGAATCTGGTTGGTGATCGCTAGATCTTTCGCTGCGCTCAAGATGACAGTGAGAGGATAGTGCGAAAACTATTGCATCAAATATGAAATTGGGTCAACCGGAATGCCATTTAAACGCACTTCGAAATGCAAATGCGGACCGGTGACAAACGGACCGGCGCCGGCCGTGCCCGGGATGCCGCCGGAATAGCCAATTACGTCGCCGCGGGTTACAAAAGCGTCATCGGCGATGGCAATGTTGCTTAAATGACCGTACACGCTAGAAATATTGCCCGTGTGGATAAGAATAACATAGCTGTAACAGGACGCGGAACTGCAGCGCCGGGCCCTGGCCACATAGCCCGAAGCGGCCGCCCGAACAGGGGTGCCCTGGGGGGCTTTAATGTCTATGCCACTATGCTCAAATACGTTGCGGTAGGGATAATCCGGGTCGTGAAACGTGGCGTTAATAATGTGGCTTGGCATCGGCCAGCTCATAACCACGTCGCTAGAATCGCTAATTTTATTTTGCTGTTCTAATTTTTTGCGTACGCGCGCCTCAAACGTGTTCACTTCGCTCTCTATAACCTGATACTGCTGTTTTAAACTAGACAAGAGCGTTTGATATTTTTGTTCGGAATTTTTTGTTTCGGTCAGCAGGGTTTGTTTGTAGCCCACTTGGGTTTGGAGTCCATCCTGCTTGGCGATTAATTGCTGCTGTAAATCTTGGTAAGCCGCTTTTTTGGCTTTTACCTGCGTTTGCTTGGCTTCTAAATCTGTTTTGGCCACGCGAAGCGACGTAACCGACCGCCCCAAATCGCTATCCACATTTTCCAAATTCGTCAGCTGGTCGTAAAAATCGGAAAAGTTTTTGTAGGTTAATAAAATTTCCAAATAATTTTTCTGGTCTTCACTATGAATATTCTGAATCAGCTTCCCAATAATTTTTTTCTGCCTGGCAATGGTAGCGGCTTTGCCGTCAATGGTTAACTGCAAGGCTGCAATTTCCAGTTCGGTTTCTTTTATTCGCTCCTCGGTGGCCTCCACGTCGGTTTTTAACTGCCCAATGCGGTTGTCTAAAATACTTAACTGATTTTTTAAGGATACGGTTTGGTTTTGCTTATCCGCGATATTTTTTTTGTACACGGCAATCGTGTCTTCTAGCTGTTTAATTTTATCTTTGCGGGCGGCAATTTCTTTGTTTAAGACTTGAATGTCGTCGGTGTTGGCAGTTTCGGCCAAAACAAAAGAAGCTGGCGCGATAACCAGGATTAAAACCAAAGCCAAAAATAGACTAGGAATTTTTAGTTTCATGACAGTATTATATCATATTTGTCATTCTGAGGAAGCGTAGCGACCGAAGAATCTAGTTGGCCAGCGAACCAGATCCTTCGCTGCGCTCAGGATGACAATTTGGTGATTGCCAGATAAATACGTTTAATGGTTTCCTCTTTCCCCAAAACTTCCGCAATTTCATAAGGCCCGGGTGAATTTTGCTGCCCCGAAAGCGCCACGCGCAGGGGCCACAAAACACTACCGGTAGTGTATCCTTTTTCTTTTAACCACTCCCCCACTTTACTTTCCAAGTTTGTTTTAGTCCACTCTGTTGAGACGTCTTGTAAGAAATTTTTAAGCTCCGGCAAAATTTTGTTAACTTCTTCACTGGTTGATTTTTTCCAGACAAGCATTGCCCCGTCATAATCTGGCAGTTCAAACACAAAACGGAGCGCGCTTGGTAATTCCGCAAGTGTGGTAACTCGCTCTCGTTCTAACCCAATCACCTTCGTCATCCATTCTTCATTCTTCATTCTTAATTCTTCATTTTTATAATAGTCCGCTTGCTCAAACCAAGGTAACGAACGCTGAACTAAATCTAAAGCTGGTAGTTGTTTAATATACTCCCGATTATACCAATCCAACTTTTCCACATTAAACACGCCGCTCGCCTTGCTCACTTTTTCTAAACTAAAATCTTTAATCAGTTCATCCATGCTGTAAATCTCTTTTTCCGTTCCGGGATTCCAGCCGACAAATGCCAAGAAATTTACCAATGCCTCGGGCAAATATCCCTTGGCGCGGTAACTTTCGGTCGAAACATCGCCTTTGCGTTTGCTTAATTTTAATTTGTCATTGCCAATAACATTTGGCACGTGCGCGTGCAAGGGTGGTGTCCAGCCAAACGCTTGGTAGAGCAAAATATGCTTTGGTGTAGAAGAAATCCAATCATCGCCCCGAATGACGTGGGTAATTTCCATAAGATGGTCATCCACCACTACGGCGAGATGGTAGGTGGGAAAACCGTCGGATTTGAGTAGTACCTGGTCATCAATCTCTTTGCAATCAAAAACTGTTTTCCCGTGTACAATATCATCAAACGATACTTCACCAGTCTCCGGCACCTTGAGGCGGACCACGCGCGGGGCGTCGCTCGCGAGCATCTGGGCGACTTCATTTGGTGGCAGTGTAAATTGATTGCGCATGTGAGCACGGTCGTATTTGGTGGGGAGTTTCCGCGCCTGCTGGCGTTCGCGCATCGCGGTCAGTTCTTCAGCGCTATCAAAAGCGTAATAAGCGTTACCACTATCAATGAGTTCCTGAAGATGTTTTTTATACGTTTCAAGTCGCTTTGATTGTACGTAGGGGCCATACTCCCCTTTTTCTAAAATAGTGCCATCAGCGTTCAGGGTCGGGCCTTCGTCGGGGAATATGCCAACCCACTCCAGTGTTTTCAGCATACTCTCCACCGCCCCCGGCACCAGACGTTCTTGGTCAGTGTCTTCCACGCGAATAATGAAAGCGCCCTTGTTATGTTTGGCAAACAGGTATTCAAAAAGCGTCGTGCGCAGGTTGCCGATGTGGAGATAGCCAGTGGGGCTAGGAGCGAAGCGGGTGCGGATCATATTTTCTTTAAAATAAGTTGAAACGCGGG
>JAHFHV010000041.1 GCA_023246725.1 Candidatus Magasanikiibacteriota bacterium
CGCGGCCACCAGCCTGGCGGTGCGACGGCGCGTAGTCGAGGGGCGCGCGCCCGAACCTCTACAGCCGCATAGTGAACCAGCCCCGCCAGGGCTGCAAACGGTTGATGTGGAATGGGAGCCAAAACCAACCGAGAATGAAAATAAAGCAGAGCTCAAAACGGCTCCGGCAATCCCCCCTCCTTCTACAACGCCGACCGCTCCCTGGCTAGCGCGCCCCCGGGCCGAGGTTATTTCTCCGCCAGCCAAATCCGGCCGGGTTCCAACCGCGCCAGGCTTTTGGATGCCCCCCCGTCAAGACCCTACACCGGCCGCCCCGCGCCCAGAACCAACTCCTGCTAGAGGAGTAACGGCGGCTGCTCTCGAGCCAGTCACCGCAGCTCATGAAACAAGCGAGTCAAAAGAGCCGGACGACAAGGCGCGTCGAGAAATAACCAGCTATTTAACACGTAAACTTTACATATTCGCAACTAACGTGCTTTTTTACTGGGTTGGTAAAACAACTTCGTGCTCAACTGATGATAAATTTAAATTTTTTCTGGACACGGTTACCGACTTAGAATATTTTGATACCTCTCAAAAAGAAAAATATGATAGTTTTTTAGTGTATGTGCGGTATATGATGAAGGAAGAACGGCGTGAAACGCTTCTCGCTCAGCTTAAAAAGCATTACAACATCAAATTAGAGAACGGCAGATGGGTTTCTACAGTAGCGACGCCCGAACCAGCTCCTGAAGAAATTATAGATTTGCCAAAAGCTGTGCGCGAGACAGGCCCAAGTGACGCGCCGCGTACGCCTATTGCTGAAATTAAACTTGACAGACGATACATACCAATACCTGCTACGGTGGAAGAAAAGAGAGCTGAAGCTCCGGTTTCTCCGATTGCGCCTACCGGCAAACAGCCGATTATTACGGAGGCGCCAGAAAATACGCCGCCCCCCGGCTCGCGTGAAGCGCAAATTAACTATTACTATGTCCTGTTTCATGATGAGCAAAAATTTCAGGACAGATTTGCGGAGAAACTGGCAAAGCCAGACTGGTTCCTAAAACATATTAGAGACCAAAAAGATACGATGATCGCCGGCCTCTTTGGGCCGAATAATGAAAATGTGGAAGCTGGTAAGAACGCTCTGTATTATATGATTGAACAGACGATTTCTGCCAACAATACGGAGCTGGCTATAGCGTTTGCGGAATTGTATCCCGAGGGGAATAATGACCTGCGCAACGAAAACTGGGGCGTCCTGGCGAAGCTCTTTTTGCAGTACGCTACAGGAGAATTGACGTACGAAAGTACTGATGAACAAATTATCCAATTTGCTCAAGGCCTGCACGTAGAAGACTGGGAGCGCCTCCGGCTGCAGTCGTTTTTAATGGCGGCGCGCCCTGGTCCAGCCCCTCAACCGCCCCAAACTAAGCCTGCTATTTCCGTCGCCGAACCGGGCCCAATCTTGCAAGAATTGCCTCCGGCGCCCAAGCTCGCAACACTGTTTCCGCCCGGCGGCGATCGGCGCGAAGGACAACGAGCGGTGGCTGGGCTCATTGAGGCGGCAGTTGAGTCAAAAAAATTTGCGGCGGCAATCGCGTTGGCCAAGTTGGCTCCGGAGGGTGATACGTTGGTAATGGAAGCCAATTGGAAAGCCCTGGCAAAAAGCTATTTTACCCACGGATATTGCGACTGGGAATCATCCGATGATGAGATTAAAAATATCGCCAAGCGCGCCACCGCCAGCGATCCCTCTGCCTATCACCGCCTTGAAGGGTTGCTTATGGCCAAGCGCGCCCGAGATAAGGCGGCAGTTGCCCCCTGGGTAGAGCTGGCCCGAGCGTTTGCTGAAGACAACGCCGCTAAAACCGCTGAAATTTTAAGCGCCCACCCGGCGCTCACCCGCGAAGCGGTGGTGCTTTCTCCGCTGATAAAAAAATGCCTCGCCAATAACCTGGGCGCAGGCGAATGGTTAGATGAATTTTTAACCATCCTGCCGGCCCCAAAAATAACGCGGGTGGAAGAACCTGACCATGAAGCCGCCCAAATGACCGAGGAAGAGGCCGCGCGCGCCGCCCGCCTCCAGCGGCAGTTGTATGCTAATTTTTTTAAGGAACCGGATTTGCTGCTCTATAAAATCCGCTGGACAAATGATTTGGAAAATATGAGCGATGCCGAGTGGAACCTGGCGCGAGAAGGGCTTTTTCCGGCCAAAGCCAGCCCGGATGCGGCGCGCGCGGCGGCGGCCCTTCAGCCGGTGATTGAGGCGGCCCTGAAACAAAAAAAAATACTGCTGGCTTTGCGCCTGGCGGATCTTGCGCCCTCTGACCAGCCAAATATTAGCAATGAACAATGGAACTACCTCTCCGATAAATTGGTGGATGCTTACTCTTTAAACCAGGATAATTATGAAGAAGAACTGCAGGAACTGCTGGGAGAAATTCCTAATTCTCATCCCGAATGGCAGCACAAGCTATACAGATTTGTAAAACATGCGTTTGAGGACCTGACTCCGGCCGGCGGGTTTCCCTTGTCCGCGCTCGAGGCGCCGGCAAAATTCCTGCCCCCTAAGGAACCGGCAACGGATACGGATGACAAGCTAGCAGATTTTACACTCGAGAGGGAGGAGCCTAAATTGCCACCCCCCGCAATAGCCGCTGATGCAGTGGATAAATTCCCAAAACCAAAAGAGGAAGATTTTATTCCTGCGCTAGACAAAACTTATCTGGATAAAGACACGCGGGAAAAATGCCTAAAACTGCTGGATTATTTTTTTGACCCCGAATACGAAGCTAATGAATATGAGAAATTTCGACAACTGTCTTTTTCTGTAAAAGCGAATCAAGAAATTTTTACGGACGAGGGGGCGTACCAATTTTTGTTCGCCGAAATAGCCAGGCGAAAACCAACAGCCGCGGCCAAGGAAATTCAAGAGATTAGATCGGCTTTTCTTATTTATCTGCCAACCAGTAAGGAGCTGGAAACAGGAAAAGATTTTAATCCAGCGCCCCAAGAGCCGGTTCAAGCCACGCCCGCGAGCGATACAGAGGTGCGCTCTACCCTACCAGGGGCTGACGCTAGAGTGCCTGGCGCCACAGCCGCGCCCGAACCAGAAATAAATAGTGTCCGCGTAGAACAGTACCGCGCTTACTTAATTAAACGCGATGAAGGCAAACTGCTTACGGATATTACTGATCGTGGGTTTGACAAACCGGCCCTCCTGATGGCGCTTTTTCCGGGTAACAAAGAATCAGGGGCTATTGGCGGCAGCTTCTCAATTAGTGTCTTGATTCACATGGCAATGAATAAGGGGAACAAACGGATTGCGGGCGAACTTGCTGCTGTGTACCCGCCCGGCAACGAAAAAATACGCAATAAAAACTTAGGAACCTTAGCCAGGGCCATGCTTGACAATAAAGACTGGGACGATAGCCGTTATGCCGAGATTATTGCCATACTGGAACAAATGACAGATAAGATTGAACGCGAATTGGTGCAGGATTTTTATGATCGAAAAATTAAACGCCAGCAAGAATTAGCGAAGACTGGTAGGTTGCTAGACAGTAAAACCATTCGGGTTAGGGAAGATTTGAAGAGGCGATCAGACTTGCCAGAGCCAGGTACGCCTGGCGCTGACGGCGCTCCTGGGGTAGGTGGCGAGCCAGTGGCTGGAGTTTTGCCGCCTCCCGAAACTCCAGAACAAGTTGCCATGAGAGCGGAGCAAGAAACACGTGATGCCGTCTTAAAACTACGGAGGTCAAAAGCGCTGGCACAAGCAATTGAAGAGGGCGCGTTAGTTCGCTCATCTAAGCCGCGGCGAGACCGGATAGCGAAGCGAGAGGCCGAGCGGCTGGCAGAAGCACAGCGGGCAGAACATGAGTTAAAAGACAACACACAGCTGGATGATGAAACTCGTCGAGTGGGGGCTGATGAAGCGGCGCGAAAAGCCCGAAAAGATTTTAAGGAGCTTCTTTCTAATCCCCCCGCTTTAATTGAAAAAATGAAATCCACTGCAAGCATGGATAGAGACCTTGCGCTAGCGGTACTTTTTGACAACCAATCAAGCGATGCGCTCGCGTCTGGGCAAAAAAGCATTGAAGGGCTTATTGATTTTGCGCTAAAGCGCGGCGAGAGCGATATTGCTCGCCGACTGTGCAATTTACCGCCCCCTTCCCGCATCTTTAAACCTGTTAGTGATGCCTTGATAATCTACTTCACTAAACGACAAGTTGAGATTGCCGCTGAAACTAAAAATTCGTGGGAAGTGCGGGCAGCAGTACAACGCCTTCAAAAACAAAAGGAGGGTGCGGCTTGGCAAGCGGCGGAAGCAATTGAAGAAAATTCTTTGGTTAAAAAGGTGCCACCAGCGATAGCGGCAGAGCGGAAAACAATTAAAACGCCAGAGCCAACTCCGGCCGTTCCTCCCCCGCCACCTGACATCATTCCGCCCGCCCCGGCCCCCGCTGAGCCTAACCCAACACCTCCCCTTGACGTTGCAGGCGCCACAGCCGTATCAGATGGTCCTGATATTGATTTTTCCGCGGTAATGGCGGCTGACAATGCTTTAGATGTTTCCGATGATGATGTTGACAACGATGACCGGAGACGTGGACGCAAAGACAACAAAAAGCCTTCATTTCGCGGCGAAAGCCCAAAACACAATGATGCCTTTGCAAGAAATAGACCGCCAAAAAGAGATACCGGCAATGATAAAAAAGGAGACAAAGGGAAGAAATAGTCAAGACTTGACAACCCCCTCTTTTTGTGCTATACTAATCGGTTACTAAATTAACCCATATTTATATGGAAAGATCATCTCAAGAATGGAAAGCGATTGCTGATAGTGTTGCCGACACTAAAGCAAACTTAAGCGCTCAAAAAACTCCTGAATTGGTTGCTAGCGCCCAAAAAGCTCGAGAAGAAGAAATTAAACTGCAATCAGCGCTCGAGGCTGATAACCCATTTTTTGGTATGGAAGGATATGAACCCATGAATAAAGCCGACGTTAAACCAAGCCCATCTGGCGAGGACGCGGTACTTGCGTTTGAAGCGCGCCAGACTAAAGAAGCTATTGTAGCGGCTCGCGAACGCGCTCTGGCCGCGGCCGATACCAACCCTGGCGTTGCCAGGCCCGAAGTTGTTGATCTTACTGACGAAGTTCAAATTGACGAAGAAGAAGGCGGCTCTGATTTGCCGCGAGAACAAACGTACATTGGCCCAGCCCCAACAAGGCCGGAAAAACCAGGACAACAGCAAAACGTAGGTTAAAATTGCTTTCAAAAGATCTCGCTAAACGAGGTCTTTTTTTATTTAAACCAATGGTATATAATAAATCCGCGTTAATTTGCCTTGCTATCCGCTTCTACATGTATGCAATCCTACCTTAACATTGTTAAAAAGGTGCTGGAAACCGGCGAACCAAAGCCTGATCGCACCGGCACCGGCACCCTGGCCATTGCCGGGGCTTTGTTTGAGCACGACATGGCGGCTGGCTTCCCGCTACTGACCACCAAAAAAATGCCCTTTAAAGTGATCGCCACGGAATTAGAATTTTTTATTAAGGGCCTCACCGATAAGCAGTGGCTCCAGGACCATAACAACCATATTTGGGATGAATGGGCAAACCCCAAAAAGGCTCCGTATGGCCATACTCCTGAAGCTAAAGAACAAATGCTTACAGAACGCGATCTTGGTCCAGTGTATGGATTCCAATGGCGTCATTACAACGCGCCGTACGTTAGTTATACTACAGACTATACCGACCAAGGAGTCGACCAATTGCGGCAGGTTGTTGCTACGCTCAAAAAAGATCCTGGGAGCCGGCGCATGTTGGTTGTTGCCTGGAACCCATCAATGCTTGGTGAGATGGCGCTGCCGCCGTGCCACTACGCTTATCAAATAACCGTTATTAACGGACGCTTAAATTTGCTCTGGAACCAACGCTCTGTTGATACCATGCTGGGACTGCCTTTTAACATTGCGAGCTATGCCCTACTCCTTCACCTCTTAGCTCAAGAGACAGGTCTTAAAGAAGGCAGGCTCGTCGGATTTTTGGCGGATGTACATATTTATAATAATCACATTGAGGGTGCCGAAGAACAATTGACGCGCGACCCTGGCGCCTATCCTTTGGCCACGATTGTGACCGATCCATTTACCTCCATTTTTGATTGGCAAGCGGAAGATACGAAACTTGTGAACTACCAAAGTCACCCCAAAATTAGTTTTCAAATTGCGGTGTAAATTTTTATTATGAAGCACGGAAAACCGCGGATAACCGGCTATTCCCCAGAGGAGCGGGCGGCGCGTATGGAGTGGGAGAAGACAGTTGATAGAAAAAAAATAGACGGCACTATCCGCTTGCTTCTAACAATTACCCATTCACTCTCTGGCGCTTGGTATCAAGATGGAAACGAAATAGTGGCCTACTTTGAAGGCGCTCTTTTTAATCGCAACGCGGCTCTTGATTCGAAAATCCGAATTCAATTAGGCCAGCTTCGCGTTTCTTCTGAAAAAATTAGTTTTGATGGTAATAAAGTAGGAGTGCATATTCCTACCCTACTTAGTAGCGAAGAAATTATAGGCCTCGTTGGGGGTCGAGTTAACATGGTTCGCGCTTAAAATTGTGTATGTCTTTCTCCCTTATCGCTGCCGTTTCGCAAAATAACTGTATTGGCAAAAAAGGCGCGCTGCCGTGGTATCTGCCCGAGGATTTAAAACATTTTAAAAAATTGACCGCGGGAAAAGTAGTACTCATGGGGCGCAAAACCTGGGATTCACTTCCGGAAAAATTTAAGCCGCTCCCCAACCGCGTGAATGTGGTTATTACTCGGCAGACTGACCTAGTGGTGCCAACTGGGGTTGAGGTGTACCATACGATTGACGAAGCGCTCGCGGCGCATCAAAATGATGCAGTGATGGTGATTGGCGGCGCGGAAATTTATCGCCAAACCATTGACCGGGCCGACACACTCTTTATTACCGCGGTACACCAGAAAATTGATGGCGATGTATTTTTCCCGGTGATTGACCCGGCGGTATGGCAGGAAACGGAACGGGAAGAACATGAGGGGTTTGCGTTTGTGACGTATCAACGAATAAATCCAAAACTCAAATGACAAATGCCAAACCAAATCCAAAATCTCAATGTCAAATTTGACATTTGGGCTTTGAGCTTAATTTGATATTTGAATTTTGACATTTGATCTTTTCAAGATATGCTCATCATGCTCGACGGCATTGACGGAAGCGGCAAAAGCACTGTCATACATGCCTGGAAAAAACATCTCACTGATCAGGGGAACGCGATTTTTGATTTAACTGAATATTGGAAAACGCGCGGCGCGTATCCAGATTTTTCCGAGCTAACCAAGTATGATTTTATTTTTAGTTCCGAGCCAACCTACGTTGGTGTGGGAAAAGTGATTCGCGAGGAACTGATTAAAAATCAACCTCCCTCCCCTCTTAGAGGACGAGCCAGAGAAAGGGTATATTCTCCTCGCGCCATTGCCGAAGCCTACTCGCTCGATCGGCTTATACTGTACGCCAAAATTATTATTCCGGCTCTGCGGGGCGGCAAATGCGTTATCCAAGACAGAGGCGTGTCTACTTCCCTCTGCTACCAGCCGCTTATGGACAAAAAAATAACGGCGGCATTCTTAAGCGAACTTCCCGGCAACGCGCTGGCGCTGAAATTTCGACCCGACCATCTTATTCTGCTCTCCATTGATCCGGAAATAGCTTTATCGCGACTCCGCCAACGGACCAATAAACAAGATAATGTTATTTTTGAACGTCTCGCGTTTCAGAAAAAAATCGCCCGGGTGTTTGCTTCCCCATCTTATCGGCAGTTGTTTGAACGTTATGGCACAAAGGTGGACTATTTGCCGGCCAAGGAGAAAATTGGTATAATGAACCAAGCAGCCAGCGCGCTCCTCAACAAAATCTTAATTCTTCATTCTTAACAAATTTTGTCATTTCATCCTATGCTTTCTCTCTCTGATATTATTTCCCAGGCGTGGCGATTCTATACTAAAAATTTTGAGACGCTGATCCCATACATGGCCTTGCTTTTCTTGCCTACTGCCCTGCTGTCGGCCCTGGGGCTTGTTGGCATGTCAATTGATAAATTTCTCCCCAACTCAATTATTGCCAGTAATATTATTATTTTTATTATCTTTTTGGCCAGCCTGATCTTTTCTTTTTGGGCCACTATCGCCCTGATTAAAGGCCTGGCGGTACTGCTCCAAAACCCCGCCCGCCACGCCTGGCGAGCCAGTTTTAGCTATGCCGCGCCGCTCTTCTGGCCCTTTGCGTTTACGTCTTTTTTAGTCGGGCTCGTGATAATGGCTGGCACGCTTCTCTTTATTATCCCGGGCATTATTTTTGCCCTGTGGTACGCGTTTGCCGGCTATGCGGTTATGCTAGATGGGCAGACCGGACTGGCCGCCATGCGCTTTAGCAAAGGGCTGGTAGTGGGGCGCTGGTGGAGCATTGCCCTGCGTCTAGTTATTCCGAGTCTCTTATTTGGCGCTTTATTTATGGCGGCATATTCCCTGGTCGCATTCCCGCTTACCCTGTACGCGCCCGCCGACCCGGCTCTTATCATTAACAATCTTCTCAGCGCTTTAGGCAAAGCTGTGCTTACCCCTCTCACTGCGGTTGCAATGATTATTGTGTACTTGGATGCTAAACGCGTTCCAGTTGAGCCGACTATTCTTCCAACACAAAAGCCCTGAACCACATGAGAAAATATTAAACAAATATTAAGAAAATATTTTTTTAATATCTCTTTAATATCTGCTTAATATCTATGGCTCACTATATTCCAATTATCGGCCTCGAAATCCATGTTGAGCTCAACACAGCGAGTAAAATGTTTTGTTCGTGCAAGAATGATCCGTTCATTCAGACGCCGAATGTTAACATTTGCGAGGTGTGCTTGGCGCACCCGGGGACACTTCCCGTGCCAAACAAGCAAGCGATTGTTGATACGGTGAAAATTGCCATGGCCCTTGGATGCGCCGTTAATAAAAACAGTAAATTTGACCGCAAACATTACTTTTACCCCGACCTGCCGAAAGGCTACCAGATTTCGCAGTATGATGAACCGATTGGCGAACACGGAGCGATTGAGTTGATGCTCGCGGATAAAAACCCGCGCTCCACTGCCCGAATTGGCATCACCAGGGTGCATTTGGAGGAGGACACGGCGAAATTGAATCACGACACCGCTGGAAATACGTTAATTGATTTTAACCGCGCTGGCGTTCCGCTTGTCGAGATCGTTTCCGAACCCGATGTAGAGAGTGCTCTGGAAGCTAAAACCTATTGCCAAGAACTGCAAATGATTTTTCGCTACCTGGGCGTGAGTGACGCCGATATGGAAAAAGGGCAGATGCGCTGCGAGGCGAATATCTCACTACAGGAAGCAGGAAAATACAAAAAAATAAATGGATCAATTGTAGGAATAAATGGATACGAACCTAATGCAAAAATTGAAGTCAAAAATATTAATTCTTTTCGTGCAGTAGAAAAGGCAATCGAATACGAAATTAAAAGACAAGAAGAAATGCTAGAAAAAGGAATGGTTTTCCCAGAAGAACAAAGAAATGCAATTGAAACTGAAAGAAAAGTTATAACTTTTCCTAAGCTGTGGGGACCGGAAACCCGCGGCTGGGATGAAAAAAGCCAGGGCACCGTGCATCAACGTTCCAAAGAAACTTCGGCGGATTATCGTTATTTCCCCGAACCAGATATTCCACCGTTTGAGCCGCTCAAAATTGCTGCAATCATGACACTTCCCGAACTTCCCCAAGCTAGGCGAACTCGTTTTCACAAAGAGTTTGGTTTTTCCTACGCCGATGCTTATTTGCTCACGGCCGATAAAAATTGGAGTGAATACGCCGAAGAA
>JAHFHV010000042.1:0-4533 GCA_023246725.1 Candidatus Magasanikiibacteriota bacterium
GAATAATAAAAGCCCGCTCAGGCGCATGCGCGTTGAGCGGGCTTTTTTTTATTTTATTCTTCCAGTATACTGGTAATGTCCTTTCAAAATCTCCGGTTCCCAGAAATTTAGTCAAGGACTGGAGGCGGCCGTCGCGTAGTACGCGCCAACCGCCTCCAGTTGTGTTCCCTCCTTGACGCCGGCGACGAGTCAGCGACTACTTCTTCGGCCCGGTTACGGACGGATGTACGTCGATGACGATCGCATCCGAGTCGCCCCCCGGCGGGGGCTTGGGACCGAAGATGCCGACGCATTCGTCGAAGTCATCTCCGTGTTCCATGGTCTTCCAGTGGTAGTCCGGATGCAGTTCCAGAAGGGCCTGGACCGCCATGTCCATCCGATCGGTGATCCACTTCCGGTTCTTGCGCGCCCGCGCTGCCATCTCTGTTGGCAGGTTGTACAGGGGGCGGATCCGGTAGATCCAGGGATCGCTGGCCATCAGGGTGATCCAGTGCGTGCACGGCTTCATGACCGCCTGGTGTTCGATCTTGGACTCGAGCGGTCCTCCAATCGCGGTGATCTTGGTCTTGCCGCACAGCATGCACACCCCGTTCTCCGTCGGAGGCAGGACGCCCTTCAGCAGCTTCACCTTATCACTGTTTCTCATGGAGTCCTCCTTGTCGCGCGTAAGTGGCGACAAAGAGTCTTTATCATACTGTATGTCATTTGTCAAAGTTTTGGAAAATTCCCTTGTAAAAACACTCGCCTATTTTGATTTGTTTAATTTTCCTCTCATCGAGGAAGAATTGTTTAAATTTCTGTGGATGCCGCCCCACCTTCGCCAAGGCTTCGGCGGGCAGACGCGAATGGGATTTGAGGAATTTGGCAAATTAGCGAGTGAACTGGCCAGACCTCTCCCTACCCTCTCCTTTGCTAAGGAGAGGGGCGATTCGCTCTCTCCTTCACAAAGGAGAGAACGGGAAGAGAGGTCTCGCACAATCGGGTGGCGGGACAGCTACTATTTTCTCCCTGGCCGCGAAGAAATTATCAGTACCCGCCAAAAAGGCGCCAAAGAAACCGAACGCAAATTAATTAAGGCGCGCCGGGCGGTAAAATTAATCCGCTCGGTTCCATTCCTTCGGGCTGTTTTTGTGTGTAATTCCGTGGGAGCGAGGATGGCACGGCCCGAGAGTGATATAGATTTTTTTATTGTGGCCGAGAAAAATAGAATTTGGATTGTGCGTTTTTTTACCAATGTAATCCTTCGTCTGTTTGGAATGAGAACATACGGCTCACATCAAGCTAATCGCGTCTGCCTGTCGTTTTATGTTGATGTTGCCCATCTCGACCTGACTCCGTGGCGCGCCGTGGATGAGGATATTCACTTTGCCTATTGGATGCATCAAATGATTCCGCTCTACGACCCGGAAAATTATTATGAGAAATTCTTGAAAGCGAATACGTGGGTGGAAAAATTTTTGCCGAATGTATTCATGTCCACCAGCGAGACCCCTCCCTGCCCTCCCCTTAAAAGGGGAGGGTGTGGCGATTCCTCCCCTCCTTTTAAGGAGGGGACGGGAGGAGAGGTCTCGGGTATGGTCGGTGATTCGCGCCTCGGCCGCATTTGGAAAAAAATGTGGGAAGCCATGTGGTGGGGGAGTTATGGAAACATTATCGAAAGTGAAGCCAAGAAATTACAAATGATTAAAATGAAACTGTCCACAAAAGAAAAAGCCAAACTGCCAGATCACGGCGTAGTGATTACCGACGGTGTAATTAAGTTACATGAAAATGATGCACGGCGGGTGGTGAGGGATAGTTGGTTAAAGAAGATTGAAAGATTGTAAGATTTATGTCACTACAGAGAATAATTCATTATCTATTACTTGCGTTTCTCTTTCTCCTCCCGTGGCAAAGTCGCTTTGTATATCAACCGGCTTTTCTCAACGATGGTTTTTGGGAATACGGAAGTTTAACCTGGTACGCTACCGAAGCATTACTCTGGATTGTAATTATCCTTTCATTCATTAGCCTGATTCAGCGGCGGAAAGAATGGCAGCCCTCAAACAGTAAAAAAGTTTATTGGATTATTAGTTTATTAGTTATTGGATATTTAATATTAGAAATTTTTCATAGCTTAAACGCGGATATTTCATTTCAATTTGTCTTTCGTCTCCTCGGCGCGGCGTGTCTGGCTGTTGTCGTACTAAGCGTAGCGAAACCTCTCTCTGCGCTCTCTCACCCTCCTCGGAGGGCCTTCGGTCTGCGGAGGCGAGAGGAATCGCCGCCACCTCTCCTTGGCAAAGGAGAGGGCAGGGAGAGGTCTCGCTGGTATCTCCTCATTGCGCTCTGGACTGGGGGAGTCGTGCAAGGTCTTTTGGCCCTTTGGCAATTTTTATCTCAAAAAATTATTCATTTCCCATTTTCCGGCATTGCTCTGCATTTTCCGCAAGATTTAGGCGCGTTTGTTATCCAGGTCGGCGACCAAAGATGGCTCCGCGCCTATGGCGCGTTCGGCTCACCCAATATTTTAGGCGGGTATCTGGCAGTGACTTGGTTGATTGGTTTATTAGTTCCCGCCATAGGCGGGTCCGTCTCCCCTCGGCTTGAGCTCGGGACGAAGGCTGGCGGATATTTATCCTATCTTCGTAGGGGCGTATGGCCATACGCCCTCGTAATCGGGCAGATGATTATAACTACGGGGCTAATACTATCTTTCTCGCGCGCGGCGTGGCTGGCGACGGTCGTTGGAGTTTTAGGTGTCATCGCGAGCCTCGCTCAAGCGAGGCGTGGCGATCCATCTAATCAGCAAATCAGTATGTTAGGGGATTGCCGCGTCCCCCGCAGATGCGGGGTCCTCGCAATGACAGCAAGACCACTTCTTTTTTCCGCCGCCATCGTCATAATTTTATTCCTCGTTTTTCAGCCACTTTTCTTAGTCCGGGCCAAAGCAGTTGGCAGGCTTGAACAGCAGTCACTCACCACCCGCGCCGAGCAACTGACGGATTTTAAAAAAATATTTTGGCCTCCCCTCCTTACCAAGGAGGGGGTAGGGGGTGGTTTGCCAAGGTTAGGGCGGGCACTTCTCGGCGTTGGCCCAGGCGCCTATACTCTCGCGCTGTATAAACAAAATCCAAACCTTCCGGTTTGGCGCTACCAACCAATTCATAATATTTATTTACTCATGCTCGCCGAAATCGGCCTCGTCGGCTTCGCTGTTGTTTTCTTGTTTTCTTGTTTTCTTGTTTTCTGGACGTGGCAGCGCAACCGCCTCTTCCTCCCCGTTCTCATCTCACTCTCCATCCTCGGCCTGTTTGATCACTGGTTGTGGAGTATGTATGCGGGGGTTATAGTTTGGGGAGCAATAATAGGTTTATCCACAGACCAAGCAGCTTGACATTTTTAACAATTTGTTTTATTATATACATTGGATGACAATTCCAAGCGATATAATCGCTCCGAATTTATTAATAAATCCACTATATGTCAGAAGAATTTGTACCCGAAGAAGCGCGTACCTTTAATAAGCCAACAGCGGTCGATCAACTCAAACAACAAATGGGAGTAACGGAAAGAAAGTATACATCCGTAACGGACAAGGGAAACAGGCTTGCTAGAAGACAGCCTTCTACAGAAAAGAACATTGAAAGAAGTGGAAAGTTTGATGAAGAAAGCTACAAACTCGAAAGAAAATATAGAAAGCTAGTCGACGCCGCTACCGCTCGTCTGATTGATGTTGACCCCCGTACCATCGACATAGCTGATCGAGTTAAAATAAAGATTAAAGAATTGGCCCGAACAAATCCATCAAATAGATTTTTACAAGAATTTTCGCAAAGGATCGACAGATGTTCTCCCTCGCAAGTATTAGGACTTAAAAAGGGTTTGGGGGAAGGTCCCAAGGAAGAAGAAAATAAAAAGGTAATGGATATTTTTGACGCTGACACAGAAATGAGAGATATGATTGAAGAAAGTGATGTTTTGATTGACAAAGTGGCGGAAGAAGGCGGAATTAAAAGGAGACACTCTCCATTTCCGCTAGAAGATAAACTAGATAGAAAGGCTTAAAATTGTTGTGGATAACCGTCCAAAGCTGTCCTCTTGACAGCTTTTTTTGTTAGTGTATAATGAGCTTACTATTATCACTCAATCAACAAGAGTGATAACTAAGTGTCATTGCGAGGACCCCGCATCTGCGGGGGACGAAGCAATCCCCCTGTTTATAGAATTTAGTCTGTTAGCAAAGGGATTGCCACGCTCCCTCCGGTCGCTCGCAATGACACTCTTCAATTACTCATTTTTAATTTTTAATTCTATGTTGAACATCCAGCCCCTCGGCGACAACGTGCTCGTTAAACAAAAGAAAGAAGAAAAAACCAAATCCGGCATTATTTTAACCAATGAAAAAGAATTACCTGAAGCAACGGTAATGGCTGTGGGCCCTGGTAAAATTTTGGATACTGGCGCGCGCCAGTCAATGGACGTAAAGGTTGGCGATGTCGTTTTCTTAAAAAGTTGGGGAGGGGATAAGGTCGAAATTGAAAAAGAAGAATA
>JAHFHV010000042.1:4633-9826 GCA_023246725.1 Candidatus Magasanikiibacteriota bacterium
AGCCGCACTAATGATGACGTGGGCGACGGCACCACCACGGCGGTGGTTTTGGCGCAAGCGATTGTGGCCGAAGGATTAAAAAATGTTACGGCCGGCGCCAACCCAGTGGCCCTTAAGCGCGGCATTGATAAATGCGTGGAGGTAATTGTTAAAGAATTAAAAGAGCACATTGCCAAGCCAGTGGAGCAGAATGAAATTGCCGATGTGGCTTCCATCTCGGCCAACGACAAAGAAATTGGCCGAAAAATTGCCGATGCCATGAAAGTGGTGGGCAAAGACGGCGTTATTACCGTTGAGGAATCGCAATCTTTTGGCATGGAAATTGAAACCGTGCAGGGCATGCGCTTCGATAAGGGTTATGTATCACCCTACATGGTTACTAATGCCGAACGCATGGAATCGGAATATAATGATCCGTTCATCCTCATAACTGACAAAAAAGTTTCGTCCATTCACGATGTGCTCCCGGTTTTAGAAAAAGTTGCGCAGAGTGGTAAAAAAGAACTCGTGATTATTGCCGACGAAGTTGAAGGCGAAGCGCTCGCCACCTTCGTCGTGAATAAACTCCGCGGCACATTCAACGTTCTGGCTGTTAAAGCCCCGGGCTTTGGTGACAGGCGCAAAGAAATGCTTCAGGACATCGCGGTGCTTACCGGTGGTAAGGTTATTACCGAAGAAGTTGGTCTTAAACTTGACCAAACCGAACTTATTGATCTTGGTCACGCGCACAAAGTAATCGCCACCAAAGAATTTACTACTATCGTGGAAGGTAAAGGTGATAAACAGATGGTGGCCGAACGCGTCCTGCAAATAAAAAAGATGATTGAACAGACTGATTCTGATTTTGATAAAGAAAAGTTACAAGAACGCTTAGCCAAACTCGCCGGTGGTGTCGCCATCATCAAAGTTGGCGCAGCTACCGAAACGGAAATGAAAGAAGTCAAACAGCGTATTGAAGATGCGGTGGGTGCCACCAAAGCCGCGGTAGAAGAAGGCGTAGTTCCAGGCGGTGGCGTGGCCTTGCTCCGCGCTGTCAAATGTCTCGACATGTTGAAGCTTGATCCAGAAGAAGCCGTCACCGTCGCCATTATGCGCCGCGCCATGGAAGAGCCTCTCCGTCAAATCGCCCAGAATGCTGGAGTGGATGGTGCTGTAGTAGCTGAAGAAGTACGTAAACTTTCTGGTGCTATGGGCTACAACGCCGCCACTGGCAACTACGAAGATCTCGTCAAAGCCGGTATCATTGACCCAGCTAAAGTAACGCGCAGCGCGCTTCAAAACGCCGCGTCCATTGCCGGCATGTTCCTCACGACTGAAGCGGTGGTCACCGACATTCCTAAGAAAGATGAACCGGCCATGGGTGGCGGCGGTATGGGTGGGGGAATGGGTGGCATGGGTGGAGGTATGGGGGGAATGTACTAAGCCCAGTAAAAAGTTTGTAAAGTTATCAAGTTTATAAAGTAAAAAGACGTCGCGAAAATGCGGCGTCTTTTATTTCACAACTGCTCTGTCCTCACTATTTGTCATTCCGAGCGAGGCCTCGCGGCCGACGAGGAATCTCTGTCCGGTAAAATAGTAAGGACATCGAGAGCAGTTGCGGCGGCAAGCTCCTCACGAGGTCGGTTTAATTCAGGCCAACAAATGGTCACTTCCTGCGCAGACGATTCCACGCGACTGTTCCAACTGCCGCGCTAACAATCGTGGCAAGGAGCGATGTGGTAGTCAGCTTCTTGGGCCATCCGGCAGTAGCAATCATTATGGCCCCAATGATGATCAGCATGGTTCCGAGTACGAGCATCTGCTTGCGGAAGCTCCATCGGTGAATTGGTTCCATCCTCATCACGTTTTTCCTTTCTCTTGCCTTCGCTCATTGCGACGATCCACGAAACCAACCGCCAGGAGAGTCACACTGGCGATTGCGCCAATCGGCCAAGTCTTTGAGCGAGGCAACCCGCTGATATAAGGCGCGGCCACGTCGAGGAGCGTCACAAGGCCACAGATAATTCCCCACAAGATAAAGCTGGTGCTGAATTTTTTCGGCAAAGCCCTTTTCTCCTTCCTCTCGCTCCGCGCCGCCGCGCGAATGGCTCTAGAGCCGTGGGGAAATCCCGAGCGATGGAAGTAGACTAGCACACAAGGTTCCGCTTGTCCAAACAAAAAACCGCCCATCGTTGAAGTAACAACATTTGCTACCACAACGATGTCGGGCGGCTTAATGGTAGGCCCGATGATAGCTATCGGTAGCCATGGTCCCGGCGGCGTTGCCGATTGAAGTAGTCGGCGGAAGCCATCTGGAGCAGGAACACGGCTACTGCCGCGGCCCGAAACAGGTCGTTCCCGATCTCACGGCCGGCCTCGATGATGTCATCGAAATCGGCAACGTGCATATGCCTTTCCAGCATCCGCTGGAAGGCCAGAAAACATTTTCGATTCATGATGCTCCTCCTTACATCTAATAGTATAACTGCTCTGGCGGGTTGTCAATTTATGCAAAAAGAAGTAGAATAGAGTTACGCAGCTCCCCAAAAAGGGGTTAATTTTAGCTTAATTTTTTATGCATTTTATAATAGAAGGATTAATGAATTTTTTTAAACAATTCCCACCCGAACTAGCCACTTTTTTAGTCGCCATGACGCCGGTATTAGAACAGCGCGCCGCCCTGCCCTTGGCGATTATTGGGTTTAACATGCCGGCCTGGAAAGCGCTGGTTATTACGCTGGTTGGCAATTTAATTCCCGTTACTATTCTTTTATATTACGCCGATAAATTCCATGCTTGGGTGCAGCGTAATTCCGGAACTTTTTTTGGCAGGCGCTGGATAAAAAGCCTTAAAAAAACTCAAGACGGTTTTGCCAAATACGAAAAATATGGCCTTATTGGTTTGGCGCTTTTTATCGCCCTGCCCATTCCAGGGAGCGGTATATTCACCGGCAGTATGATCGCCTTTTTCATGGGCGTGCCGTTTAAAGATTCCGTGCCCTATATTTGGCTCGCGGTTATTGGCTCGGCGTTTGTTACCATGTTTATATCGGTGGGGGTGGATAAGTTGATTTGAAAGATTTCTTCCCCCTTAGCAAAGGGGGACGGACGAACCACCCCAAAATAAATATGTCGATCGAACAACTGAAAATACTACAATCCAAGATTGCTTCCACCACCAAACTTCTTAAAATTGACGACCTCAAAAAAAAGATGGATCAGCTATCCGAAGAAATGAACAGGTCGGATTTTTGGTCTAACCCAGAAACCGCGCGCGATATTAGCAAGGATTTTGAAGATGTAAAATCCGAAGTAGAGAAGTGGGATAGCTTAAGCAAACAAGCAGATGAGCTGATTGAATTATCAGGTGATGCGTCCATTGCTCAAGAATTAGAAAAACAAACCACTGAACTTGAAAAACAATTTAGCGATTACGAATTTTTTCTTCTTTTAAACGGTCCGTACGACAAAAACAATGCTATCATTTCCATCCACGCTGGCAGCGGCGGCACCGAGGCGCAGGATTGGGCCGAGATGCTGCTGCGCATGCTACTCCGTTTTTGCGACCAGCAAAACTGGTCAACCAAAGTGTTAGACGAATCGCGCGGGCAAGAAGCCGGCTACAAATCCGTTACCTTTGAAGTCAAAGGCCGGTACGCATTTGGATACCTCAAATCCGAACATGGCGTGCACCGGCTGGTGCGTATTTCTCCCTTTGACGCGGAAAAAATGCGCCACACTTCTTTTGCTCTTGTGGAAGTACTGCCGGAGTTAAGTGATGAAATTAAAATTGAATTAAAACCAGAAGATCTTCGCATCGATACTTTTATGAGTGGTGGCAAAGGCGGGCAGAGCGTGAACACTACGTACTCGGCTGTCCGCATCGTCCACATCCCAACGGGCATTACCGTACAATGCCAAAACGAACGCTCGCAAATGCAAAATAAAGATATGGCGATGAAAATTCTCAAGGCCAAACTCCACCGGCTGGAAGAAGAAAAACAAGCCAAAGAAAAACAAGAACTCCGCGGCGAATACAAATCTGCCGAGTGGGGGAATCAAATTCGTTCGTATGTGCTCCATCCGTACCATATGGTTAACGATCACCGCACCGAATATAAAGCCACAAACCCAGAAGAAGTGTTAGAAGGGGATTTACTCCCGCTTAGCGAGGCGTATTTGAAGTGGATAAAACAATAGTAAAATAATTGACTAACACCCATAAAAAATGTAAATTAAGAATTGGATTGGGGTTTGGCTAGCGGTAGGTTTGATTGTCTCGTCGTATTAAATCGTGAATATGATGAAAAAAATAATTGTAAAAAATAAAATAATCGCCGTAAAAATTTCAAAAGACGGTGATGATTATATTTCGCTAACCGATATGGCGAAGTTTAAAAACGCTGAATCCACCGGTATCGTTATAGTGAATTGGCTGTCTACTAAATACACCATCCAATTTATGGGTTCTTGGGAGCAAATGTGTAACCCAGGTTTTAATGTTATGGAATTCAATAACATTAGAAATGAGGCCGGATCCAATGGGTTTATTCTGTCCTCTTCATCGTGGGTGCGTCGGACTAATGCTATCGGCATTAGATCTTCTGCGGGAAGATATGGCGGCACGTTTGCGCACAAAGATATTGCGTTTGAATTTGCTACCTGGTTGTCTCCAGAATTTAAGCTGTACCTCATTAAAGAATTTCAGAGGCTCAAAGTCGAGGAGAATGAACGGCTTGTCCTGGGCTGGGATGCCAAGCGCATGCTCACCAAGATTAATTATAAAATTCACACGGACGCGATTAAAGAAAATATTATTTTACCGCACCAACTTTCTAACAAAGATGCGACTGTTGTCTATGCCAATGAAGCCGACGTGATCAACAAGGCGCTTTTTGGTATGACTGCCAAAGAATGGCGCGATAAAAATCCAAAATTAGAAGGCAATATTCGTGATTATGCTGATGTGACCCAATTGGTGTGCTTATCAAATCTAGAAAGTTTAAACGCTGAATTCGTTCGCGCGGGACTGTCACAGGGAGCGCGATTATTAAAGCTCAATACGAGCGCGATCGCGCAAATGAGTTCATTGCTCGGAAATGTGAGCATTAAAAAATTAGAAAGTGGAAAATTTTAAAATATGCCTGAAAAAACTCGTGTTCCTCTAAGGGGGATTTACTTCCGCTGAGCGAGGCGTATTTGCGGTGGATAAAA
>JAHFHV010000006.1:0-6480 GCA_023246725.1 Candidatus Magasanikiibacteriota bacterium
CGTATCGAAAGCTGGCCTACAGCTACGAACGGCTGGAATCAACACGCGCTGGTTTAAAATATTTAGGCTACTCGCTAATTAACCTGCGGGTATTTGTGGGAAACCCTGTATGAGTTCATAGTGAATGTATGGTACCAAAAAGGCAAAAAATTGTCAAATGCAAAAATCGTCTGCCTTTATTTTAACGATGCGGACAGCCGGCCCAGCAACACGGCCGGCGCATGCCGCCGCGCATTTTACTTAGGCCAACAACAATTCGGCGGGTTCTGGTTTCTTCTTGTTTTGCAGAAGTAACCCAGCAAATCCATTCATTCCGCGCCAAGGGCGTAATATCCGCCCACACCTCTTTTACCCGAGCATCAGAGTTAATGGCTGTGCGAAAATCCGCTGGTATTGTATGTAGTGATTCTTTTTTGCTTGCCCGCTGAAGCTTTAGCGTAGGAGGGGTCATAGGTTTAATTTATTCGGGGTCGTTGATGAAGTTAGAACTAATCTAGGCAGCCAGTAGTTCTTTTTTGTGATTTTTAAATAACCTCCAATACAGATATACAACCGATAAGCTGAGTAACTCGGTTATAAGTATAGGCCCGGTTTTTCCAAAATGGTCGGCAACGAGCCCAAATAAGTAGGCAAAAATCGCAAAAAATATATTACCGAAGAGTGAATTAATAGAACCCATAGTAGCTCTTTGCCGGTCAGAAAATTCTGCTTGCATAAGAGGGACTAAAGCCACGGCGGTAATTGCATATGGTATGGACGTAAGCGCAATTAGTAACGGCGACCAAACACCGACGAATAGCACTGCTAGTATAGTGGTGCCTATACTGAGCACAGTGCCGACCATGAGAACCTTAAATGAAGAAAACTTCTTTAAAATTTTCCCAGCGTTTCTTGAACTAAAAAAGGAACACGTTTTACCGAGAGCCTTTGCTACGCCAAGTCCCCATACCGGCCAGACGGTATTTATAAATGCGGGCATAAATTGATTTACAACTTCACCCATGCCAAAGCTTAACACCGACGAAAGGCTTAGCATGCGCAACTTGAAATTATTTTTAAATTGAGCAAAAGCCTCTTTAAGATTGGCAAAAACGTTGCCACTCATTTTCTCAAAATGAACTTTGGGTTCAACTATCCATAAGCTAATAAAAAATGCGATCATCTGTGAGACGGCCGTTAACCACAATGCATACTTAAAAGAAATCCCTGCTACTAAACCACCAATTAACGCAGAAATACCAATAGCCAATTGGAGTACAGAATTTATTTTTCCCAAGTGCTCGCTGAAACTGCTCTGCACATTCGTTTCGCCTAGTGTGTCATAGAGTAAAGCATCGTTATTTCCACTAAAGAAAGACTCCTGAAGTCCAGCGAAAATTGCTCCAACGACCAGAACCCAGAATGAGCCTCCGAGTGCATAGCAGATTATTGAAAGTACTCCTGCTCCAGAACCAAGTACCAATGTTTTCTTCCTACCAATCGTATCCGAATAGATACCGGTGGGAATCTCAAAAACTGAAATTGCAACCGAGAAAATGGAGAAGATGAGAAAAGCGTTGGCAAACGACCCCGTCACTTGAGCGAAGTAAATAATTATTATTGGATTGTATGGCCTAAAGTTCCAAAAAAAGTTGAGCCATTTTAGAAGTCTAATGTTTTTTTGCATAGTACCTTTAGTATAATATGCTTAAAGGATTTTGCCCTATATCTAATACAATTCCGCGTGCGTCCCGATGGTAATAAAAATGACTGTTTGAGTGTCGACTTTAAAAATCGCGCGATAATCTCCGGTGATATTGATACTGCGGCAATTGGGGAACGCCTTATTGACCGAATGGTTCTGAAGCACCACGTTAAACGGATCGCGCAAAAAGATATCGAGACGTTCATAAAACTGCGCTTGGATTTTTGGTGGCAAGCGTTTAAATTTCTTTTTGAAACTTTTATGAAATGATGCCTCCATTGTCTACGCGTTTAAGTATTTGGCGGCGGCGCGCGCCGAGGTAAAACTTGGAGAAAGATTTTTGCCTTCTTTAATATCTTTGAGAGCGCTCTTCATTTGCCTGGCTGTTGGAGCGTTAAACGGCGCGGCCTCAAACATATCTACCCTGAGACGCCCTTCCACAAACGCTTTGGTGGCGAGTTTAAGAATGGACGAAAACGGAAAGCCCTGGGCATGCGCCTGGCGTAAGGCCTGCGTCTTAAGTTTTTTATCAATTTTGAAGATAACTTGTCCAGTCATACAATATGAGGATTATAATGATATATCTATAATATATCTTTTAGATATATCTGTCAAGATTCCACTCTTTCAACTTCTTCCCGCTATGAAACACCGCGAATTTATACACAAGTTTATGGAGTTCGCCAGCCTCTTTTTTGCCTAGAATTAGAGAAAAAATTGGCTTCCAGTCCGCTGTTATAAACGTGCGTAAAGTTTGGAGTGTGACAGGAGTCAAAGGGAATAATTGCTCGGATGCAACAGATTTTTGCTTACACTCGGGGCAGATTAAGCCGCCAGCGGCGATGTCGAACGTAAACGAGACCTCACCCTCTGTCCCTCTCCTTAGAGGAGAGGGGGTGTTGCCACACCGGACACATATTTCAAGCCCTGGCGCAAAACCCAAGCGGGATAATAATTTTATCATGAAGGCATCAAGCAATATGGGGCTCGCGTTGGATGATTGATTAAGATTTTGGAGCCATGAAAAAATTACATTAAAACTCGGCGCGTCTGGTTCATTATTAGAAAATAATTGCTCAATTATTGATACTGCCTGTTGCGCGATTGTCATTTTTTCAAAATCACTCCGAATATTTTTAAACAGCTCAATACTTTGAACACTGCCAATGTGGTCAATTTCTTTGCCCGGAATTATCTCTACTTCTACAACCGAAAACGACTCCAAAGAGCCGCTGTTTTTACTGGTAATTTTTTTTACGCCGCGCGCCAATGCTTCCCGCTTCCCCTGTTCTAAGGTATAGAGAGAAATGATTTGGTCGGCTTCACGGAAGTTGTGGCGGGAGAGAACGATGGCGAGCATAAAAAACTAAAAAGCAATAAATCAAGAAATCAAATTATTTTTGATTAATTGTTTTTTTGATTTCTTGTTTTCTTGGCATCGAGATACCCTTCCAAAATAATCATCGCTGACCTCTCATCGCGACTGACATTGCCCCCGGCCGCGTCGGCGGCTTGCGAGGAGAAACGTTCATCAAAATAATCTACCGTAATGCCGGTGGCTTTTTGAATTTCAAAACCCGCTTCCTGCACGCGTTTGGTGTTGGTGTTCTCTTTACCATTAAGGCCCATGGGAAAACCTATAATTACTTTGCCTACTTTCTCTTCTTGGATTAATTTGATGAGGCTCGGAATAGTTTTAACAATGCCAAACGGAAGCACGACCCCTAAGGTAGTATCTGACCAAGCTAGCCCGATTCGTTTAGTGCCGTAGTCAATGCCGAGTATTTTCATATCATTCAACTGTCATCCCGACCGCAGGAGGGGTCTCTGTCTTAATCACGAACGGACAGAGATTCCTCGTCGGCCTTGAGGCCTCGCTCGGAATGACAATAAAAATTATTTACTTTCACCTGGACGCCTGGTTGCTACTATATTTCCTTTATCTGTAATAATAACCGTGTGTTCAAAATGCGCGCACATTGACTTGTCTTTCATGCGGATAGTCCAGCCATCGTCCATAGTTTCTACCTGCCAACCGCCTAAGGATATCATAGGCTCGATCGCTATCACCATGCCGGGCTGGAGAATGATTGATTCAAGAGCCGGGTCATAATAATTGGGAATGTGCGGATCTTCATGGACTTGATGGCCAACGCCGTGCCCCACTAAATCGCGCACGATACCATACTTGCCCTGTGATTTGACGTAATTTTCTACTGCTCGCCCAATGGCCGCCACGCTGTTCCCGGGCTGGGCGGCTTTTATCCCTTCTTCCAGTGCCTGCTTAGTCACAGTCACGAGCTTCTGAACTTTCTCTGGCATCTCGCCAATCATCACTGTCACCGCCGTATCCGTAAACACCCCTCGCGACCTTGAACTTTGAACTTTGAACTTTGAACTTTTACCGGGCCACTCCATTCCAATATCAATGCTAAAAATATCTCCGTCTGTTAAGATTCTTTCTTTGCGCGGAATGCCGTGCACAATCTCATTGTTAAACGAGGCGCAGATGGTAGCCGGAAATGGCCGGTCGGCGGAACTGGTTTTATAGCCTTTAAAAGCGGGTCGGCCGCCGGCTTTTATAATCATTTCTTCGGCCTTGGCGTCAATTTCAAAAGCCGAAATGCCCGGTCGTGATAACTCCATGAGCTTCTCCAAAATGTCGCCCATGCGCTGGCCGTTTTCAATGATATTTTTGATGTCGGATTTTGATTTAAGTAACATAAATGCTTGGGAGGCTGGGGATGCCAAGGGAAGCTTGGGAAGCAGCCAACCGAGCCTCCCCAGCTTCCCAGGCTTTCCAAGCCTATTGTATGGTCTCTTCCACTTCCTTTTCTACTACTTCAATAGGTTGACCTCCGTTAATAACTTTTAATACTCCTAAATTTTGATAATATTCTCTAATGGGTAAAAGAGCGGCGTTGCCTTGCGTCTGAATACGTTTTTTAATCGCCTCTTCCGCGTCATCGGCGCGCAAAATTAATTCACCGCCGCATCGCGGGCAGTTGTCGTAATGCTGGTCTACAATTGATACAATTTCGCCGCACTGTTTGCACACGCGGCGCTTGGTAAGGCGGCTGTAAGCTTCGTCATCCGAGAGCGTAATTTCTATAGTCACCGCTTCACTTTGGAGCCCTTTGCCTTTAAAATATTCCTGGTACATTTCGGCCTGGGCTTTGGTTCTAACGGCCCCGTCAAACACCACGCCTTTGCCGGCATTAAGATTGGCCTCGGCTGCCTTAAACGCCAAACGATAAATCAGCCAGTCCGGCACAAGTTTTCCTTTCTTCATTTCCTTTAAAGCTTCGGCTTCTTCCGGTTCCACGTCGGTTCGCGTTTCAAGCTCGCGCAATAAATCACCGGTGGAGATATGGCCGTAGCCGTATTTTTGCGCCAAGCGTTTGGCCTGCGTACCTTTGCCGCTCCCGGGCGGACCGATGAAGATGATGATTTTTTTCATACGTAAAAATGCTTGGAAGGCTGGGAAAGCTTGGCGAGCTTGGGAGGCTATCTCCAAAGCTTCCCTGGCCTTCCAAGCATCCCAAGCCTTCGTGGCTTCAACTTGTCGCCACTTGCGTCCTTGTTGATAAATAATTTTTCAATACTTTCATTATTCCCTCTCTGTCGTACTTGGTGATTTGGTTGGTATCTTTCATGTGTGTTAAAAGTTCGTAAATTTGCTGAAGGGAAATTTTGCCATCACTGTGGCGGCGCGCCAAAATCGCCTCTTGCACCATTTTTTCCCGGTCGGGGTGATGTTCAAGCGTAGTTACGTGGAGATAGGTGACGTATTTTTTAACCTCAAACTCGGTTAGCGGGTGCTCCTTCATTGAATATTGAACTGAAGTAAACCATCCCATAAAATTAAATTTAGGCTAATTTAACGAAAATAGTATAACAAAATAAGGCTAAAAAAGCAAGAAAAAACTCGAGGTTTGCTCGAGAATCTTTTATCCACAGCCCGCCATCTTGACATTGGCGCGCGCTCTATGGTACTCTTAAATTAAGAAAAAGGCTTTCGGCCGTGGTTTCTACACCACACTTAGTCGGAGGTTCTTTTTTGTTTTAGCGTTCTACTGGCCCTTCCGTAGGAAATACTGAGATCAAAAATTTTTGTTTTTTCTTTGTATGCTCCTTAATCTGTACGCAAAAAAGCTCGTTATTTGCCGTAACTCCGTAAAAACGATGAAGTACTTCGGTTGATTTATTTGGATCGATTGTTGAATTTGGCTTAAAATGAGAGTTTTGAATAAGCTCTGTGGCACAGTCGTAGAGCTTCATTCGACGCACCCGATCTCGCCAATTTTGCTTGTCAAATAAATGATGCCAAAACAAATCAAGAAAAATTTTATCTTTTTTAAAATACGCCGACCGTATATACGTGCGGCGTTTTGATTTCTTCTTTATTTCGCTGTGCAGGCCAAAAGCTCTTTTGTGAACTATGTGAAAATGCGACCCAGGAATTTGTTTCGCCCTGGTTTTGTAAACTTGCATAACATTATTCTATAACAAAGACGGATGAAATAAAATTTAAAGTTGATTTAACGAGGGTAGTTTAGCAAAATTGCGCTTATAAATCAAGCTTAAAACAAAAAACCAACCTACTCACCATGGCTCCAGTACTTGAAACCATTGTGAGTGTGGTAGGTTGATTTTCCGCTTGGCCTTGCCCGGCGCGCCTGCGACTAGCGCGCGCCGGAGTTGTCGCTTTGAGGCTCTACCGCGTCGGGGGCCGCGGCGGCGGGGTGAGCATGGGCCAGGGGCGCGGCCGCGCGCGCTCGATGACCTCGTCCAGC
>JAHFHV010000006.1:6580-19650 GCA_023246725.1 Candidatus Magasanikiibacteriota bacterium
TGCGCCCTACCGCCGCGATCCACCCGAGGGTGGACGGCTTGAGGCGCCGGAGCTCCTTGCGGACCTCGTACCAGGTCGACTTCCACACCTCGCGGGGGATGATGACCGATTTGAGGTTATGCGTGATGTTCAACTTGACCCGCTCGAGCACGGTGTGCCCGATCCTGACCGCGAGACTCTGATACCATTCCTTTTGCTTGGCTCCCATGATTCACCTCCTGGTTGAATCCGCCTCCAATATTTTACGCCTTATGGGAAAAGGCGCGACTGGACGCGTTGGCGCCCTGGCGGAGTTAAGCGCCTTTTGGGCACGAAACAAATAAGTATAGCATAGAATGATGATTTTGTCAAGTCTTAATACAAAAAAATGGCTTAGGTTAGCCATTTTTCTTATAAAATCTGTCTAAATCTTCACGGAATCAGTTTAAATCTGCATTATATAGAATCGTACTCGTGCATCGTCAATTGCGCTTCAATTTGTTTCATGGTTTCAATGGCCACCGCCACCACAATGAGGAGCGATGTGCCGCCAATGCGCAGACTCTGCGTACCAATTACTCCGCCAACCAGAAGCGGCAAAATGGCAATGACGCCTAAAAACAGAGCGCCCACCAGGTTAATGCGGTTCATGGTTGCGGCCAAA
This sequence comes from Candidatus Magasanikiibacteriota bacterium, assembly GCA_023246725.1. Classification (GTDB taxonomy): domain Bacteria; phylum Patescibacteriota; class Patescibacteriia; order Magasanikbacterales; family GWA2-37-8; genus SICD01. The sequence goes on from JAHFHV010000006.1 coordinate 7,224, forward strand.
TATTTTTCCGTCTCGGTGCCCGGGCGAATGCCGGGAATAAACCCGCCTTGCTTTTGCAAATTCTCGGCCATTTTTTGGGGCTGAAAAACCACGGCCGTGTAAAAATACGTAAAGCCAAAGACTAAAATAAAATACAGGCTGTTATAAAAAATTTGATTTTGGAACAATTGGATGGTACTGGTCGCGAGGTGCGCCATCCACGGCGCTTTGGCCTGTACAAAAAACTGCGCGATCATGGACGGAAATAAAATAAGCGAGATGGCGAAGATGATGGGGATAACACCGGCCATGTTAACGCGGAGCGGCAGGTGGGTGCTGGAGCCGCCAAAGATGCGGTTGCCGCGCACTTGTTTGGCGTAGGTTACGGGGATGTTGCGTTGGCCTTCGCTGACAAATACCACGCCCACCACCGTGAAGATGGCGATACCCACAAACAATACATAAGTGTATAGCTGGGATGGGTCGTAGTTGGCCACAAGCGTGCGGAGGCCACTCGGTAGGGCCGAAACGATGCCGGCGAAAATGAGAAGTGAAATGCCGTTGCCAACTTTCTTTTCGGAAATAAGCTCGCCCAGCCACATTAAAAACATGGTGCCGGCGCTAATGGTTAAAATAATCGCAATAGTATTTAGGGGCGTTAGGTTCCCTAAAATACCCTGGCTGGATTGGCCGAGGAGCCGGATCATGGCAAAAGATTGGAGGAATGCTAACGGCACCGTAAGCCAACGCGTGTACATGTTAATTTTTTGTTGGCCCTGCTCGCCTTCTTTGCTCATTTCTTCTAAACTTGGGATAATCATACCCAGAAGCTGGAAGATAATGGACGCGGTAATGTAGGGGCCAACACCCAGCATGATGATGGAAAAATTTTGGAGCGTGCCGCCGGAAAATAAATTGAGAAGACCGAGAATTTGGTTGCCGGATAAATAATTGCGCAGGTTTTCTAGGTTGACGCCTGGGATAGGGATGTGCGCGACGAGACGATAAATAACTAAAAGCGCAATAACAAAAAGTAAGTTATTGCGAATGTCTTTAATTGACCAAATTTGTTTAAACCTGTCCCACATAGTGTTTACGATACACGATAGACGTAAAACGATTCACGATACATGTAGTGAAAGCGACTTGTATCGTTCTGTGTGTATCGTGTCTCGTGTTATTTCACTTCACCCCCAACCGCTTTAATTTTTTCCGCGGCGCTGGCAGTGGTTTTAATGCCTTCGAGGGTGAGTGGTTTGGTTAAGGCCCCCGTGCCAATTATCTTGGCTTCTGTATGGTTAACACCGAGGATTTTTTTGTCCTTAAGAGCGGCAATAGTAACGGTGGCGCCGGATTCAAAATGTTTATCAAGCTCATGTAAGTATACCTCAATCGGCTTAACGCGTAAACTTCTAAAGCCGCGGAGCTTGGGAGCTGACTGGAGTTGGCGTTTAAAGGCGAGGCGCGCCAAGCCACGGCTACCGCCGGAGCGGGCGGTTTGGCCTTTGCCGCCGCGAGTGGCGGAGGTGCCGTGCCCGGAGGCGTTGCCGCGTCCGATGCGTTTAACCTTGTGTTTGGCGCCGTGAGCTGGATGTATAGTATGTGGTTGGAGCATATGTAATAATGTAATCCTAATCTACGAATGTCAGCCGAATCTACAAATATCCTAATCTACAAATTACTATTCGTTATATTCGGATTTTCGTAGATTCGGATAAAGATTTGTGGATTCGGATTATGCTTGCTTCGCTTCACTCGCAATGACAATCTTTTTATTAGCAGTTCTTTGTTTAAAACTCTGGAGCGCTGCAAACGTGGCTTTGGCAATCGCGATTTTATTTTTGGTTGTGCCTAAAATTTTAGAGGATACATTGGGAATACCCGCGAGCTCCAGTACCGCGCGCACGGCGCCACCGGCAATAATACCGGAACCGCGCGGCGCCGGTTTAATTAATAAGCGAGCCGCTTTAAATTTAGATACCACCATGTGCGGAATAGTTTCTTTTACAATCGGCACGGTAATCATGTGCTTCTTGGCTTGGTGCACGGCCTTTTCTACTCCCAATTGCACATCCTTGCCTTTGGCCACGCCATAGCCTACTTTGCCGCGGCGGTCGCCAATAATAACGCAGGCGCGAAAGCTCATGTGCTTGCCGCCTTTGGTAACGCGAGTCACGCGCGCCAAATCCAGCACAATCTGATCAAATTCCGACTTTTCTCGTTCTTTAAATTGTTTTCGGTTGCCGCCTTTTTGCATAATATTAGGTTTGAGTTATAAATCTTTTTTGTTATCCTGACCGTTTTTGTCATCCTGAACCCCGCATTTGCGGGGTGAAGGATCTAGTTGGCTTGTTCACGGTGACCTAGATTCTTCGCTTTGCTCAGAATGACAGACAGCCAGGCCTCGCTCGGAATGACACCGCGTGTCAACTACTTAAAACTTAAGTCCTCCGGCCCTGGCGCCATCGGCCAAAGCCGCGACACGGCCGTGGTACGCGTAACCGCCTCTATCAAACACCGCGCTGGTAATGCCTTGTTTAACAGCCAATTCTGCCAATGCTTTGCCCACCAGGTAACTCATGGCCACTTTGCCGCTTTTGCCTTCTACTGGTTCAGCCTTTAATTTGGCGCTGGTGACATAGGCCAAGGTCTTTTTGGCATCATCATTAATAAGCTGAGCCACGACCGCGCTGTGGCTTCTAAAAACCGACAGGCGCGGGCAGGTAGCGGTGCCACTCACGCGCGCGCGAACACGCGCGTGGCGGGTGGTGCGACGAGTTTTGGGAGTAATGGTAACGTTTCGTTTCATATGATTTTTTGAATTTCGAAATGTGTTTTTACTGTCATCCTGAACCCCGCATTTGCGGGGTGAAGGATCTAGTTGGCTATCCGTTTAGCCAGTCGAGACTAGATTCTTCGCTTCGCTTAGAATGACAAGTGGCGATAACGCCGCATTCAAGGTAATTACGCCGCGGTTTTGGCCGCAGTCTTGCCAGCCTTGCGGCGGATTGTTTCGGTGGTATATTTAATGCCTTTGCCTTTATACGGTTCGGGCTTGCGGACGCGGCGAATAATGGCCGCCATTTCACCCACCAGTTGTTTGCTCACGCCTTCCACGGTAATAATATTTTTTTCAACGGTAAATTTAATTCCTGGCATTGGCTTTACTTCTACCGGATGGGAAAAGCCAACTTCCAAAGATAAATTGGCGCCTTTCAGAGCGGCCTTAAAACCAACTCCGTTAATTTCCAATTGTTTTTTAAAGCCGGTCGTTACGCCCACAATCATATTGTTAATCAGACTGGAGAACGTTCCCCACAAGGCGCGATCGCGCTTGTTGGTTTCATTGGCTACCGTTACGCTGACCTCTTGCCCTTGTACCACCGCCGTAATATGCGGGTGGATTTTTTCCAAGAGTTCGCCTTTGGGTCCTTTAACGACAATACTGCCAGCAGTTACATTGGCGGTAACTCCGGCAGGCAAAACACGAATTTTTTTTCCAATTCTAGACATAAATTAATATATTTCACACAATACCTCTCCACCGACATTTTGTTCTCTGGCTTCGCGATTAGTTAAAATGCCTTTGGGGGTAGATAAAATTTGAATCCCGAGGCCGTTTAACACATTGCCCAGCTTGTCTTTAGGCACATAGCGCCGGGCGCCAGGGGTGCTGACGCGTTTGAGGCTTTGGAGAGCGCTGACGCGGCCATGGTACTTAAGCTTAATTGCAATCATGGGGCGCGCTTCTTTTACTTCTTCGGCCGAGGCCACGTACCCTTCGCGTACTAAAATAGCGGCCATGGCCATTTTAATTTTGGAAAACGGAAATACCACGTCCTTTTTATGGACGGCGGCGGCATTCCGGAGCCTGGTTAACATGTCAGCAATTGGATCGGTCATCATAACGTTAGAATATTTCTTTTTGTTTATTTAGTAATAATTATTCATTGTCATCCTGAACCCCGCACATGCGGGGTGAAGGATCTCTGTCCGGTTCAATTACCACACTACTATTTTGGATTGTTATTGGACAGAGATTCTTCGCTTTGCTCAGAATGACAGGTTGTTACCAACTACTTTTTCTTACACCGGGAATTTTTCCATCATTGGCGTACTCCCGAAAACAAATACGGCACAGGCCAAACCGGCGCATAAACCCGTGCACGCGGCCGCAATTCCAACAGCGGCGCACAATACGCGTAGAAAACTTTGGCTTGCGATTTGATTTGGCAATTTGACCGTACGTAGCCATATGATTTATTCGAAATCATGTCCCGCATTGCGGGACGTCAACTTAATAAAATTATTTTTTGTCTTTTACAAAGGGGAAACCAAGAGCGGTTAAAAGCGCGAGCCCAGCCGCTTTGTTTTTGGCCGTTGTTTTAATAATAATCTGGAGTCCATGGACTTTATCAATTTCTTCCGCTTTTACTTCCGGAAAAGCCACGTTTTCTTTAAACCCAATGGTGTAATTACCTTGACCATCAAAACTGTTCGAGGAAATGCCGCGGAAATCGCGCACCCGGGGGAAGGTAACCTTAATCAGGCGTTCCAAAAAGTCGTACATGCGCGTGCCGTGGAGCGTAACCATAACACCAATTTCCTGGCCCTCCCGGATTTTAAAGTTAGAAATAGCTTTTTTGGATTTGGTGCGCACTGCTTTTTGACCGGTAATCTTGGTTAAAGTTTTTTCTACGTTTTCAATAAACTGGCTGTCTTTAATAAAGCGGCCAATCCCAGCATTAAGCACCACGCCCGTAATTTTGGGAACCTGGAGCGCGTTCTTAAGACCAAGCTCTTTCATGAGCGCTGGCGTTACTTCTTTTTTATATTTAGTATATAGTGTATTTGGCATACTTATTTTCTGTCATCTTGAGCGGAGCGAAAGATCTAGTTGGCTCGTAGCGGTGATCTAGATTCTTCGCTTCGCTCAGAATGACAATTGAATTGTCCTTAATCAATTGTTTGTTTGCACTTCCGACAAACGCGAGCTTTCTTATCTCCCTCTACTTTATAGCCAACGCGGGTGGCTTTTTGGCATTTGGGGCACAGGAGCGCGACTTTAGAAACTGGCATGGGCGCGGATAGCTCAATTACCTGGCCTTTATCTTTTTGGGTGCGGGCGCGGAGATGTTTTTTAATCAGGTTCGCGCCTTCTACAACCACTTTATTTTCGCGCGAAAACACCTGGATCACTTTGCCGGTTTTTCCACCATCTTTGCCGCTTAAAATTTTTACCTGGTCGTTAGTTTTTATTTTCATAAACACAGATTACAGTTGTACCAATCGAGACTAGATTCTTCGCTTTGCTCAGAATGACAGTTAGGTTACACCACTTCGGGGGCTAAGGAAATAATTTTTTGAAAACCTTTGACGCGCAGTTCACGGGCAATGGGGCCAAAGATACGGGATCCCTTAGGTTCTTTGCTCGCCCTATCAATAATCACAGCGGCATTCTCGTCAAAACGAATGTAGGTGCCGTCGGGGCGGCGGGTTTCTTTGCGAATGCGCACCAAGACCGCGTGCACCACGTCGCTCTTTTTTACTAATCCGCGCGGCGCGGCCTCTTTTACCACGCAGGTAATTACGTCACCAAGGCGCGCGTAGCGTTTTTTGTAGCCATCAAGCACGCGAATACACTGAAGCTTTTTAGCTCCGGTATTGTCGGCTACTTGTAACATGGCGCGATGTTGAATCATATGTGTACGAACTTACGAAATTTTTTTGGTTGTCATCCTGAACGTAGTGAAGGATCTAGTTGGTTGTCCGTTTAGCCAATCGAGACTAGATTCTTCGCTTCGCTCAGAATGACAGTTTTAATTATTTTTGAATTGCAGTCAGACGCCATCTTTTAGTTTTAGACAACGGGCGGCATTCCACAAACGTTACGGTGTCGCCCACTTTGGCGCTATTCTTTTCATCATGCACGTGGTATTTGGTGCTGACCCGAAATTTCTTCTGGTACTTGGTGTTTAATTTCATAACGTCAACCCTCGCCACAATGGTTTTGTTCATGGCACTCGACACAACGGTGCCGGTAAAGGTGCGGTAAATTTTTTTGTTTGTGGATTCCATATCGTTTTATGTGTATCGTGTCTCGTAAATTATTTTGTAGCTTGCTTCATCTATAATAACATTTTAATCCGGGCGATTAATTTTCTTGCTTGATTCACTTTATGCACTTCTTTTAGCGACTTGTTAGCAACCTTAAGGCGGAGGGCGTGCAGTTCGCCTTCGGTTTCGGCCAAAAGTTCCCTAAGTTCGGCGACTGGTTTATTTTTTAATTCATCGAAATCCATATATTGATATAATCCGAATCAGCTAATTTTGATCCGAATCTACGAACATCCGAATACTGCTAATGGTGATTCGTGATATTCGGATATTTGTAGATTCGGCTGACATTCGTAGATTAGGATTACATTATTAAATTATTTTTTTCTCAACAAATCGTGTCTTGACTCCAAATTTATACCGCGCCATCGCCATAGCCTCTTTGGCGGCTTCGCGGGTTACGCCCACCATTTCAAACAGCACGGTGCCTGGCTTAATAACTGCCACGTAATGATCCGGCGCGCCCTTGCCACCACCCATCGGGGTCTCATTGCCTTTTTTGGTAACCGGTTTATCCGGGAATACGCGAATCCATACCTTGCCCCCGCGGCGGACATAGCGGGTTAACACGCGGCGCGCGGCTTCCAGCTGGCGGCTGGTTACCCAACCGTAGCCTTCGCTCTTAAGGCCGTAATCGCCAAAATCCAGTTTATTGGCACGGGTAGCCACGCCCTTTTGGCGTCGGCGGCCTTTGTGCCATTTGCGGTGTTGTACTTTTTTGGGTAAAAGCATATTTTTATCCTTGCAAAACAGCCCGGAGCTTTTTTCTTAAACCTTCGAGCTCTTCTTTAAGCCGGTAAAACATGCGACTTTGAGCTTCTGTGTCAGACTGTTGTTCTATGAATGCAACTTTGCTTTCAAAGTGTCTCTGTATTCCACTTTTGCCACCTTTCGGTTCGGCCAGCTGGTCTATTGACCATAAATCTGGATCATCTGTTAGTTTACTTTCCCGCTCTGACGCGTCAGCAGGCAACTGTTTCCATAAACCACTCATGTCTTGCGCAATTAACATGGCCCCATGTTTATAGGCGGCGGCTCTTTCTTCTGGGCTTTTAAAGTGATCGTTGTCCATATATTATTTTACTGACATCTTTTTTACTGACTCTTCGGTTTTCTTCTCAAATTTATCTTTGCGGCCAAACACTTCTCCGTGATAAATCCAAACTTTAATACCAATTTTTCCAAACAATGTTTGCGCTTCGCAGAGGGCGTAATCTACATCACTGCGCAGGGTGATGAGTGACATTTTACCGGCAGCCATTTTTTCACTGCGGGCAATTTCCACGCCGTTTAAGCGTCCGCCCATTTTCATTTTTACGCCTTTGGCGCCGGCGGCCATAACTTTTTCAATCGTTTGCTTCATAACGCGGCGAAACGGCAAGCGGCGTTCAATTTCGGCAGCCGCGCCTTGCGCCACTACCGCGGCGGACAGAGCTGGCTGGGCCAGGGGCTGGATATTTAACTTTACTTTTAATTTAAACTGGGCAATGGTGCGTTCAATGTGTTTGCGCAATTCTTCCAGTCCCTGCCCGCCCCGGCCAATAACCACGCCGGGCTTGGCGGCCAAAATATGAATATTAAATTCTTTGGGGCTGCGTTCAATGCTTATGGAATCAACGCCCGCGTCTTTTAATTTTTTACCTAAAAATTCACGAATTTTAATTTCCTGCTGTAACCAAGTTTTCAGCTGGTCTTTTTTGGCAAACCAACGCGAATCCCACGGAAAAATGTAGGGTGTGCGGTGAATTTTAGGATGTACTTTGTGACCCATACTGGTGAAAATTCTAAATTCGAATTTCTAAATTCGAAACAATATTAAAATTCAAATGTTCAAACTGGTTTTGGTGATTTAGATTTTTGTTCATTCGAATTTGTTTCGGATTTCGGATTTCGTGCTTCGGGTTTTTTAACTTTCTTTTCCTTCTTTTCCAGCACTCCTAACGTCAGCTTCACATGACTCGTCCGCTCCCGCACCGGCGTGGCCCTACCGTGGGCTTTGGGCATCCAGCGCTTTAACACTGGGCCGCCATCTACCGTAATGCTTTTAATATACAAATTTTCGGCTGGTAAAGAATGGTTGTGCTTGGCGTTGGCCACGGCCGAAGCGAGTAGCTTGCGGAGAGGCAGGGCGCCGCGCTTATTTAAGACCGACAGGAGCGCCAAAGCGCGCTCGGCCCGTTTGCCGCGGATAAGATCAACCAGGAGCCGCATTTTGCGCGGACCCATTCGGTAGTATCTTAATTGTGCTGTTACGTCAGTCATACTTGTTTTAGTTTGTCATTTCGAGCGTAGCCGAGAAATCTCGTTCGTCAATTTGGCGAGATTCCTCCACTACGGTCGGAATGACAGCGTTGCTACCATGCACCACAAGGGTGCATGGCCATGAACCCTAGGTGGTTCATGGTTTTTTAGCGGCAGGAGCGGCGGCTGGAGCCGTGGCGCCGGCGGCGGCTTTAGCGGTTTCTTGATCTTTGGCCATTTTACCGCCGTGGCGAATAAACTTGCGCGTGGGGGACATTTCGCCCAGGCGATGGCCAACCATGTTTTCTTCCACCAACACATCAATAAAATTTTTGCCGTTGTGGACTTGGAATGTGATGCCCACCATTTCCGGAGAAATAACGCAAGCGCGGGACCAGGTTTTAATGGGCGTACGTTTGCCGGTAGCCTTAAGAGCCTTGACTTTCGCCAAAACGCGCGGATCAATATAGGGGCCTTTTTTGAGACTTCTAGACATAGTGATATAATCCTAATCTACTAATTTTGATCCGAATCTACGAACTTCCGAATACTACAAATGGTGATTCGTGATATTCGGATATTTGTAGATTCGGCTAAGATTCGTGGATTCGGATTGCATTATCATTCTTGTTTAAGTTTAGCTCGGCGGGATTGAATAATAAATTTATTGCTCCAGCTGTCTGGCTTACGGGTTTTTACGCCGTAGGCCGGTTTGCCGTACACGGTTTGCGGGCCGCGCTTTTGCCCAATAGGGCTGTGGCCCTCGCCACCGCCGTGCGGGTGGTCAACCGGGTTCATGTTCTTGCCTTTTACGGTGGGGCGGATGCCGCGGTGGCGCATGCGGCCAGCCGTGCCCCAGCGAATGAGACGTCGATCCGGATTGCTTAAAATGCCAATAGTGGCTAAACATGTTTTTAAAACTGCGCGGACTTCGCCAGACGGGAGGCGGATTTGAACGTAGTTGCCTTCCATGACTAAAATTTGAGCCGATAAGCCAGCCCCGCGCGCCAACTGTCCGCCTTTGCCTGGGGTTAGTTCTACGTTGTAAATAAATAAACCAACCGGAATAAATTCAAGAGGCATGCGATTGCCGGTTTTTGGTTCAATGGCTTTGTTAGACGACATGATGCTGTCGCCAACTTTCATGCCTTCTGAAGCCAACACATATGATTTAACGCCATCGGCATAGGTAACAAGGGCGATGCGCGCGCCGCGGTTTGGATCATACTCAATGGCGTTCACATTCGCTGATACATCAAATTTTTGTTGTTTAAAATCAACCAGGCGGTAGAGCTGTTTTACCCCGCCGCCCTGGTGGCGAACGGTAATAACGCCCTGGTTGTTGCGGCCAGAATTTTTCTTAAGGATTCGGACCAGGCTTTTTTCCGGTTTGCGCTTGGTAATATCCGAAAAAGCGTCTACACTGGCATGTCGGCGTCCGCTGGTGGTTGGTTTGTAGAGCTTTAAGGGCATAATTTTATTTTCTATCACGAATTTACGAATATCGCCAATTTTCTAATATGCGAATTCGCGTATTTGTACATTCGTGATATTCGCAGATTCGTGTAATGGAAATTAGTAGATTCGTGTAGCGCTAGCTACACACCTTCGTGCATCGTAATGCTTTGTCCGGCCGGCAAGGTGACAATCGCTTTTTTAAAATCAGACCGTTTGCCTTGGCCTTTACCAAAACGCAAACGCTTGCCTTGCACATTAATAACGTTTACGCCAACCGGATCTACCTGATACAAATCTTTAACCGCTTGTTTAATTTGCATTTTATTGGCACCCGCGGACACTACAAAGGCGTACTGCTGTTTGCTTTGGAGGTGCGCCGCTTTTTCCGTAACCAAGGGGCGGACAACAATGTGGTACGCGGAACGGTTTTTGGCTTTAGTGACAGCGGGGCTTTTCGCCGATTCAGTTGCAACCTTTTTCGCTTCCGATGTAACTTTTGGAGCCGCTTCTGGTTTTGGCTCAACCGTAACCTTACCAAGCTGGTTAAGCTGGGCGGCGGTTTTCTTTTTGAAAAAGCGATCCATGAAACCCATACGTTGAATTTCTAATTTCTAATTTTCAATTTCTAAACGTGACGTTGTCATTTCGAGCGTAGCCGAGAAATCTCGTTCGTCAATTGGCGAGATTCCTCCACTACGGTCGGAATGACAGTTGATTAACCTAATCGCGTCTCCAATTTTTTTACTGCGCCGACACTGGCAATAACAGCTTGTGTTTTTACTAAATCCATCACGCTGACGTCTTCGGCCCGAATTGCGGTGACTTTAGGAATGTTGTTCGTCATTTTAACAACTGGTTCGCTCTTACCATCCGTTACAACCAAAAATGAATGTTGCTTGCCGGGCATGGCCTTGAGAAAATTCACAAACAGCTTAGTCTTTGGACTCTCAAAGTCAAAATTTTCTACCACCCACAAAGCGCCATTGCCGACTTTGTCCGATAAACACATTTTGGTGGCTAAAGCCCTGGTTTGTTTGTTGATTTTAGTTTTATAATTGCGAATGGATAAAGGACCAAAGGCCACGCCGCCACCCTTCCAAATAGGCGAGCGAATGGAACCGTGCCGGGCCCGGCCCGTGCCTTTTTGCGCCCAGGGTTTCTTGCCGCCGCCCCTCACTTCGCCGCGGTTTTTGGTGTCGGCCCATGGTTCGCGCTGATTATTGGTTTGGGCAACAAATACTTCATGCACAACAGTGGGCTTAACTTTTACGCTAAACACCGCGTCAGAAAGTTCTGCTTCGCTCGTTGGCTGGCCTTGTAGATTATATACTTTAACTTTCATACATCGTTCGATTGTCATCTTGAGCGTAGCGAAAGATCTCTGTCGGTCTGTCCGATTGGACAGGGATTCTTCGCTTTGCTCAGAATGACAGTTGGTTACGCTGCCGCTTGCTCTTGAGCAACCGGCGCTTCGGTAACAGCGGCTGGTTCAGGGGCTACTACCGCCTCTACGGTTGGAACTACCTCAACCGGAGCGGCCTCGGCCTTGCTGACAATTTTTAATTCCCCTTCGCCTTGAATCATGAGCAGACTGTTTCGTCCGCCGGGTACCGCGCCTTTAATGTACAGCTCATTCGTGTCGGAGTGAATGGCTACAATTTCTAAATTTTTAACGGTGACTTGGTCCGTACCCATGCGTCCGCCCATGCGCATGCCTTTAAATACGCGCTGAACGCCGCCGGCGCCAATGCTCCCCGGCATACGGAGGTTGTCTTTATGACCATGGCTCGCCGGGCCGCCGCGGAAATGATGGCGCTTAACCACACCGGCAAAACCCTTGCCTTTACTGATGCCAATAACATTCACTTTATCGCCGCTATTAAAGGTGTCTACGGTAATGGTGTCGCCGCGCTTTACGTTGTCTGTCGTTTCAACCGCAAAATCTTTTAGCCAGCCAACTAAATCTAAATCTTTTAAGTGCCCGATTTGCGGCTTTTTCATTCTAAACTCCTTTTTGGCGCCAAACCCAATTTGCACCGCTTTGGCGTTGTCTTTAACACCATCCTTAACCTGGGTAATGTGGCACGGGCCTGCCAAAACACGCGTTACCGGAACAACGTTGCCGTTATCCAAAAACACCTGCGTCATCCCTAATTTTTTACCAAGAATGAATTTCATACTATTCAGTACACGAATGCTCCACAACACGAATACGTCTATTCCACACACGAATACGCGAATTTCACGAATTTTCGAATATGCGAATTAGCGTATTCGCGAATTTGTACATTCGTGATATTTGTGGATTCGTGTTGTATAACATTCGTGTAACGCTAGCTATAAAAAAACTAGAAGGAACCACGGATCTTAAACCACTGATTAACACGGATTGATAAGTAATCTGTGCTGATCGGTGCAAAAATCTGTGGTTACGCTTCTAGCCATATATAATCCGGATATACTGATAATCCAGATTTACGGATGCGAACCGCATCTTGAATGGCTTATTTTAGCTAAATTATCAAATTTTTTCTCCTCGGTTACCGCTACCCTCGCTAAATGTTTTCCAGCCTTGCGGCGGATCTTATTTACTTGGGTTTGGATAACTTTTTTGCTTTTGGCCAGTTTACTA
>JAHFHV010000006.1:19750-46698 GCA_023246725.1 Candidatus Magasanikiibacteriota bacterium
CGGCTGTCGTAGGCGCGAATTTTAATGCGGATGCGCGATACGGCTTCTTCTTTCGCGCTTGCCTTAGGCGCAGTGGACTCAGCTTTAGCAGAGGCTGACTTTTCTGTTTTTTTGACGGCAGTAGTGGTTTTGGGTTTCGTTGCTGTTGGCATAAAGAACTATCCTAAAGGGCAAGGTTAATTATATTAATCTATCACTAAAAATTTTTTTCTACACGTCTCAATAAATCCTGTTGAATCGTCCTGATTTTAGCACCATCTTCAACAATCATAGCCACGATTTTACCTGTGCTTATTTCACCACTCTCAATTTTCTTTTTGATTTCGGTAAGATCTAAATTTGAACCGGCGAATATACTGTCTACAATCTCAATTGCTTGTTCTTTTGTGATTGACTCTACGCGTGACTCTTGTTCTCCAGACATAAAATAATTTTTAACTAAACTACATAAGAGAGCGTTTTGAAAACGCTCTCCAAGTAATCTATTTAATAATTTTCGTTACCACGCCCGCGCCAACGGTGCGGCCGCCTTCGCGAATAGCGAAGTTCATTTTCTCTTCCATGGCAACCGGGGTGATTAATTTAACCTTGAGGGTAACGGTGTCGCCTGGCATAACCATTTCGGTGCCGGCTGGCAATTCTACTTCACCAGTTACATCGGTGGTGCGAATGTAGAACTGTGGTTTGTACCCCTTGAAGAATGGCTTGTGGCGGCCACCTTCATCCTTGGTTAAAATATACACTTCGGTATCAAATTCGGTGTGCGGAGTAATGGTGCCGGTTTTGGCGAGTACCATGCCGCGTTCTACTTCTTCTTTTTTAGTACCGCGGAGCAGGATTCCGGCGTTATCGCCAGCTTGGCCTTCTTTAAGGCTCTTGTTAAACATTTCAATGCCGGTAACCACGGTTTTCATTGGCTCTTCGCGGAGTCCAACAATGGAGATTTCATCGTTGATTTTAATCATACCGCGTTCGATTCTACCAGTTACTACGGTGCCGCGGCCTTCAATAGAGAAGACGTCTTCTACCGGCATGAGGAACGGCTTGTCGGTAGCGCGAACTGGCTCGGGGATGAATTCGTCGCAGGCCTTCATGAGGTCTAAAATTGGCTTCGAGGCCGCTTCATCGGATGGGTTCTCCAGGGCTTTAATAGCCGAACCGCGGATAACTGGAACTTTGTCGCCAGGGAATTTGTATTTGGTTAAGAGATCGCGAACTTCAGCTTCAACCAGGTCAATAAGTTCCGGGTCGGACACCATGTCTACTTTGTTTAAGAAGACTACGATGTATTTTACGCCTACCTGGCTGGCCAAAAGGATATGCTCGCGGGTTTGCGGCATGGGGCCGTCAGCGGCAGACACAACTAAAATCGCGCCATCCATCTGGGCGGCGCCGGTAATCATGTTTTTTACATAGTCGGCGTGTCCTGGGCAGTCTACGTGCGCGTAGTGGCGGTTAGCGGTTTCGTATTCTACGTGAGCGGTTGAAATGGTAATACCGCGAGCTTTTGACTCTGGGGCTTTATCCAAATCATCGACACCCTTGTTTTGGGCGGTCATGCCGTGGGCGGTTAATACCTTAAGAATAGCCGCCGTGAGGGTGGTTTTTCCGTGGTCCACGTGACCAATGGTACCAATGTTGACGTGTGGCTTATTTCGTACGAAATCGGCCATAGAATTAAACGAACGCTTACGCGGCACTGCTCCGAATGGTCGGGCAGATTTTTTATCCAACCGCGAAAATTATGTAAAATTATTTTAAATTAGGAAACCAATTTGTCATTTCGAATCCCCCGCTCGCGGGGGTGAGAAATCTCTATCCAATTGGCCAACGGACAGAGATCCCTCGTCGGCCTTGAGGCCTCGCTCGGGATGACAATTGTCGCCATCGGAATAACAGAAAAATTGGGCCTGGTTTTAGGACTTTAGGAACGTTACGAGTATACCAGATTAACCAAAATTTGGCAAGAGGGAGCGTGTGGACAACCCGACCAGTAGAAAGTTGAAAGTTATAAATTTTATAAAGTACGCCGAAAAGACTCCGATTCGAGCGCTTTCAACTTTATAACTTTCAACTTTACAAACTACTCAACTGGTTCCAAATAAAATTTTTCCTCTTCCTCTTCGTGCGGCACGTCGGCCAGGCTTTCTTCCGGCGCAGTATCTAGCACAGACGGCACACTGCTCATTTCTTCGTCAACCGCTTTCATGCGCTCCTCTTCGGCAATTTGCTGAATGGTGCGTTGGTCGCTCTCGTCAAAATCATTATCGCCCCAGTCTAAACTGTTACGGGAAAAACGATCCTCGCGCGCGTCGTCCCAGGGATGGCGCTCCTCATCCCATACTGTAAATTCATTTTCTTCTTCGTCATCATCATTATAATAATTATCCTCATCGTCTTCATCATCAGAGTCAAGCTTAATTTCATCTCTGCCGTTTCCAAAATCAAACGGCGGCAAATCGTTCGGATCAAAATCATCGCCAAAATCCGGTCCCAGCAAATCTTCGTACTGGTCAAGCGGCATGAGGACGCTCGCGGCGCTGTCATTTTCATCAAACACAACGAGTTTGTCGCCGGTGCGTTTAACAAGTTTTATAAGGCGTTTGAATTGGGAGTTGTTCATAGGTGTGTACAAAAAAGAGACGCCGGGCGAGACCTCTCCTCCCGTCCTCCCCTCTGCTGATGGGAGGAAGAATCGCGACCCTCTCCTTAGCCCCGCAATATGCGGGGGAGAGGGCAGGGAAAGGTCTGGTGTTCATCTCTTAATCCAAGATATAACAATAGCGAGATTATATCAGCTCTAACAAAGCTGTCAATGGTTGATTGGGCCAAAGGTGAGATGCTTAATGTGCTTATTTGAAACCCCAGAGCGGTGCAAATATTCGGCATCGGAAATAGCGGCCGTGTCGGAGGGGCTAAACCCTAGCTGTTTAACCGTTTGCTCCACAGCCATAACATTCGGCCCCTCTACTTCCATCCACGGCGGCACCCCTCGGGACGCCTGCGGCGCCTCTTGCCACTCAATAAGAGTTCCATCTAACGAATACGTGGTGCGGTATTTTTCACGGTGCGAGCTAAGTTTATAACCAATAATTTTAAATAGTTTTTCAATCGGCTCGGTCGTTTTGAGTTCAGCCTCAACCTCGCCGCGTTGTTTTATCCACTGCGATGATCCGCGAGAGTGGTCGGCGGCTAACATTTCTTTAATAGTCAAAATAATTTTATCTCCATCAAAACGGAGACGAACCACGCGACGCGGTAGCTGACCTTGGATGGCAGTAAGCACGAACGAATTATTTTTTTGGCGCACGGTGAGCCCTAAAAATTCCAAAATATTTTTACCGTATTCAGGATTTATAAAAATAGTAACATCGAGTGTTGTATCAATAGCGCGGGATTGTTTAAGACGAAACCGGCGATCGCTTAACAAGCGCCTCTTAACTTCGCTCGAGGCGCCAACTTTGCGCATCAGCGCTGCAAACTCCGCGAGCGTCCTCGGCACGCCCCGAATAATTTTAGTTTCTATTTCTTGAGGAATGTTTGGCATAACAAAATAGTATCGTGCACAGGTGCTAAAGTCAAAAAAATACCGTTGCCGGTACTATTTTATTTTAAAGGGGGGAGCCAGAGCAACGCGCATGGGTGCGTTGCTCTGGCCGGGGGAGGAGCCCGCGAGCGCGGAGGGATAGGTTGAGCCGTGGGGGGCACGGCTACTTGCCCTTCCTGGAGGCGGAGAGCCGCCTGAGCTGGTCGGCCTGCTCCTCCGACAGTTGGACGCACTTCCGCCTGGGGCGTACCACCGTGGTAGGCCGCTCCAGTGGCGCTTCGCTCGCGTCGGTTCCGTCGGGCAGGAACGAGTCCATGATCCGGGCGTGCCTGACCTGGACCGGGAGCATTTCGTCCGTTTCGGGCGCTTCCAGAGCGCCTTCAACAATCGGCTCGTACTCGTCCGTCTGCACCCGGCGGGCCGGCGGCGACTTGGTGAGCTGAGGGTGCTCCTCGGTGGGAGTGTGGCCTGGGTTGACCCCCTTGGGGATCACCGGCCACCGTTCCGTACCCCCAAATACGCCTGTGAGCCGGTGGTCTCGAACGGTCTTCCTGGGCATGGCCACGACTTCCTCCTTCTTGTTGGTTGAAGAGTCCTAAACCAGAAATGCAACCAGCATATCTGGCTGGAACTCTTGTTTGCTAACAAGCATAACGCTTTATACCAAAAATGTCAAGTTTGTTAAAAAAATGTAATAAAAAACACTTTGCCTAAAGTGTTAGGGGCTGGGGGCACCCCGTCCCGCATCTGCGGGACGGGGTGCCCCCTGGTTTGGCTAGTCGAAGTCCTGGCGCGTGTCCTCCTCCCTCCATCCGGAACCGTTGACCCGCGGGGCCTGGACGTCTTCCGGCCGCAAGGGCCGCGCCGACTGGGGCGCGGTGGCTTCGGACTGCCGCACCAGCTTGGGTGCGGTCGCGGGACGCTTGGCCCGCTTGAAATTCGGAGGACGACTCCTCATCTTCTTCCGCTTCCGACCCTTGGACATTCCCGGCCTCCTTGTATGGACTGGGTTGGTGTGTCCCGCTCCGCAGTTGCAGAGCGAGGTTACTCGTTGGTCACCGGTCGCGTGCCATCGCCAGGCTCCTCCACGAAAGGCGACTGCGGGTGGCTATCGCCCGCCTCGGTGTGAGCCGGAATGCTACCGCCACCGATTTTGTGGTGCTGATCATCGCCTCCGGAAACCGAAGGCTGGCTGTTGACAGGGTGGACTTCTGCCGGGCCGACCGGGCTAGCGCCCTTGCCAGCAAATCGCATGCGGGGGTCCGGATGTATTGGCAATGAAGCCACGGTAGCCTCCAATCTTTGGGGAGAGTTATAAGCCGGTCACGCGAATCGCCACCAGCCCAAAACATCTCGTTTGGACATAGAATATACTAACGGTTTAAAAAAAGCAATATGCATGTCGGGAGACGGGGCGCCCACCTCTCGACTTTGCTCGAGGCTGGGCGCCCGCGTCCGGTGGAAGAAGGAAAATTACTTGTCGCCATCGCCGTCGGGGATGACCGGGTTCTTCTCGGTGGGCCGCTCGTGGATGTCCGGCTTCTTGTCCGTCCCGGACCGGCGGTCGGCGACGATGCGCAGGACATCCGCGACCGAGTGGACCGCGGTGTCCGACGACAAGAGCGCGCCCGGATTGGTAACCTGGTCCGGGGCGGGCACCTCTACCGGCGCGAACACATGGGTCGGCGGCTCGGTGCCGGCGAGGCGGGGCTCAACGGCCACCACCCTGTCACCGCTCGGGTCGACTGCCACCATAACCGGCGCGGTGACGCCACAGCGCTGGTAGAGCTCTTCGTCGGCCTCGGCGCGCGTCTCCTCCAGCACCGGATTGAGCGGCGTCTCGTCTTCGCGGGGGGGCTCGGGGACGACGTTGATGCGCGGCAGAGCCGCCGCCAAACGCTCTTCAGTGTTTCGGGGAACGTGCTTCGACATGGCCTTTTTCCTTCCGTTGTGAGGATTTTTTCCAACCGCACCGCGCGGTCAGCAAAAAACACCTCGTTGAATGTAGCCTAGCATGGTATACGCAAAAAATCAAGAGTTGGTTACAGAAAAACAAAAAACGCGCCAACTGGGGCGCGTCTATAAATATTTGCTTAATATTTTTTCAATATCTGCTAATATTTGTTATCTGTTCGACGAACGGTACGGAGATCCTTCACTTCGTTCAGGATGACACCTGCGGGTGTCACTTTTGTTTACCAGATATAATTCCCGTTGCGACATTATTCGGCACGTCGGCGTAGTGGTCAAATTCCATACTAGAAGAAGCGCGACCCTGGGACATGGAACGAAGCGAAGTGACATAGCCAAACATACTGGCAAGCGGCACCATAGCTTTTACTACTTTCATTTGTCCGCGGTCGGTCATTTCTAAAATTTGGCCGCGTTTGGCGTTGAGGTCGCCAATCACATCGCCCATAAAATTTTCGGGAGTGACTACTTCTATTTTCATTATTGGTTCCAGAATAACCGGCTTAGCTTTTTTGCACCCTTCCTGAAAAGCAAACGACCCGGCCATTTTAAAGGCGATTTCCGAAGAGTCTACTTCGTGGTAACTGCCATCGTAACAGGTTACTTTTATATCCACCACCGGGTAGCCGGCCTGGATGCCGCGCGAGACCCCTTCCTTAATACCTTTTTGAATAGCGGGAATAAATTCACGCGGAATAACCCCGCCTTTAATTTCGTCCACAAATTGAAAACCGTTCTTGGTAACTTCCGCTTTTACTTCTTCATCAACCATATCGGCCGGCTCTACCCGGAGCCAGCAATGCCCGTATTGGCCCTTGCCGCCCGATTGCTTAATGTATTTGCCTTCGGCTTCGGCGCTGGCGCGGATGGTTTCTTTGTAGGCTACTTGCGGCGCACCCACATTGGCTTCAACTTTAAATTCGCGCTTCATGCGGTCCACAATAATATCCAGGTGCAGCTCGCCCATGCCAGAGATAATGGTTTGCAGTGTTTCTTCGTTGGTGGAAACGCGGAAAGTGGGGTCTTCTTCGGCCAGCTTTTGCATGGCCATGCCAATTTTTTCCTGGTCCTGCTTAGTTTTGGGTTCAATGGCCATGGAAATAACCGGTTCGGCAAAGGTGGGGCGCTCCAGTACAATCGGTTTGTTTTCGTCGCACAAGGTATCGCCAGTTTTTACTTCTTTTAAACCAATGGCGGCCGCAATTTCTCCGGCATACACCATATCCACATCTTCGCGGTTATTGGCGTGCATGCGAACAATGCGGCCCAGACGTTCTTTGGAACCTTTGCTGGAATTGTACACATAACTGCCGGCCGAGACCGTGCCGGAATACACGCGGAAAAAAATGAGTTTGCCTACAAATGGATCGGTGGCAATTTTAAAGGCCAGCGCCGAGAATGGCGCGGTGTCCGAAACATCGCGTATTTCTTCGGCTTCGGTGTCGGGGTTCGTGCCTTTAATGCCCGGCACATCGGTTGGGGCGGGCAAATAATCCACCACCGCGTCTAACATCATCTGGACGCCAATGTTGCCCAGAGCCGAGCCGCACAGCACCGGATAAATAGTGCCTTTAAGCACCATATCGCGAATCCCTTGTTTGATTTCGGGAATAGTGAGCGCCGTGCCGTCTAAAAATTTACCCATTAAGTCATCGTTGGCTTCGGCCACTTTCTCAACCAGTTTGGCGCGGTACTTTTCCACTGGCGCTTTCATGTCGTCGGGAATGGGAATCTCAATAATATTCTGACCCTTTTCGCCTTCAAACTTAAAGGCTTTTTGTTCAATGAGGTCAACGATGCCAGAGAAAGTGCCTTCGGCGCCAATGGGGAGCTGCACTGGGCGAGCATGAACGGAAAGACGCTCTAAAATTGAATTTAAACTCATGTAAAAATCCGCGCCCAGTTTATCCATTTTATTTATAAACGCCACGCGCGGCACGTTGTACTTGTCGGCCTGATGCCACACGGTTTCACTTTGCGGTTCCACACCCTGGGAGCCGTCAAACACAGCTACCGCGCCGTCTAAAACGCGGAGGGAGCGTTCTACTTCCACGGTAAAGTCTACGTGGCCGGGAGTATCAATAATGTTAATGCGGTGCCCTTTCCAAAAACAGGTGGTAGCGGCGCTGGTAATGGTAATACCGCGTTCTTTTTCTTGTTCCATCCAGTCCATGGTGGCTTCGCCTTCGTGCACCTCGCCGATTTTGTGTTTTTTACCGGTATAAAAAAGCACCCGTTCAGTGGTGGTGGTTTTACCGGCATCAATGTGCGCCATGATACCTATATTTCGCGTGTTTTCTAAAGAATACTCCCTAGACATAAAATTATTAGACAAATTAATGCAGCTTGTAAAACTACATTATGAAACAGATTAACACAGATTGTAAGACGGATTTTCGCAGATCCGTGATCCGTGTCTATCTGTATCACAATCTGTGAAAATTTGTTACCGCGAGAATCTTGCAAAATGAGCGAACGCTTTATTCGCTTCGGCCATGCGGTGCACGTCATCGCGTTTTTTTATGGCGTCGCCCGTGCCTTGGCTGGCGTCAAAAAGAACGGTGGCAAGTTTAAGGTGCATAGGCTGGCCGGTTTTGTTTCGGGCCGCGCCAATAATCCAGCGGAAGGCTAAAGCGTTTTGGCGCTCGCCGCGTACTGGCATTGGCACCTGGTAGTTAGCCCCGCCAACGCGCCTGGTGCGCACCTCTACTTGCGGAGAGACGTTTTTAACGGCCTCTTCAAAAACTTTCAAGCCATCCTTTTTTCCGCCCGGGACGGATCCGCCTTTGGCGGAGCCTTGTTGAGCAATTTTATCAAACGCGCGGTACACCACGCCTTGGGCGACGGTCTTTTTGCCCCGCGTCATAAGGGTGTTAATAAATTTAGCCAAGGTTACACTGCCGAATTTGGGGTCGGGTTTAATGTCTCGTTGTTTAGCTGGTTTACCTCTCATATGTGTGAAAACAGATTATAACAAATTGTAAGACGAATTTTCACAGATCACGGATTTGACGGGTGCACACGAATTTATCTGTGATCCGTTTCTATCTGTTTTACAATCTGTGAAAATCTGTTTAGGGGGATAATTATTTTTTCGCCGCTTTTGGCCGTTTATTTCCGTACAAGCTGCGTCCCCGGCGACGGTTCCCCACCCCCTGGGCGTCATAAATGCCGCGCACAATGTGATAGCGCACGCCGGGCAAGTCTTTAACGCGGCCGCCGCGAATAAGCACAATAGAGTGCTCTTGCAAGTTGTGGCCTTCACCCGGAATATACGCGATTACTTCCACGCCATTGCTTAAGCGGATTTTGGCAACTTTGCGCAAAGCCGAGTTTGGTTTTTTAGGAGTAACGGTATACACCTTGGTGCACACGCCGCGCTTAAAGCTGGTGCCTTTTTTAAAGTAGGTGGTGCGGCGGTGTAAATTGTCCACGGTAAACTGCAAAGCCGGACTTTTGGTTTTGCGAATTTTTGGCTTGCGGGGCTTGCGGAGCAGTTGGCTGAATGTTGGCATACGAATTATATAATCCTAATCTACAAATTTTTATCCAAATCTGCGAATATCCTAATATACAAATGGCCATTCGTTATTATTCGGACATTAGTATATTCGGACGAGATTCGTTGATTCGGATTACATTATTAAACAAAAAGACTGAACGGTTAATGGCTCAGCCACGAGTTCCCGCCAGAGGCGGGTCCGCCTTTGGCAGATGCGTTCTAGGCAATAGAATACAAGAAAACGATAAAAGTGTCAAGAGGATAAGTGAAGCAGGCCCGAACTTGTCCAAGTCTAGCGGCTTGGAAAAGAACTCCTCCACTTTCCCAAAAGTGTCAAATAACCTTACAGATCTGTAAATTTTTAAAATAAAAATCACCGCGATTGTTTTCGGGGTGATTTTTTTAAAGCACCGTCGCCCACCTGTGGGCTGGAGAAAATTCCAACGCACGGGTGGGTGAGAGCGACAGTGCAGTGCTCTCGGCCCGGTAGGTCGTCCCGACGCGTAGTCAGGAGAATGGCAGGGTGAGAGCGAGGGCGAACGAAATGAAGGGTTAAAGAGCCGAGCGAAAAGTGTTAAACTGCGACGCGAGTGCGGAAGTGGCCGCCCTGGCGGTACGGATCGTAGCAGTAGACCCGGAACTGGCTGACGCGCCAGTCGGCGCGCAGCACATTGCCGTCCCGGTCCCGCGAACCCGCACAGAGCGTGACGTTGAGCAGATCGAGGTGGAACCCGCCGGTCATCCACCACACGAACTGCTCCAGGAGGAGCCTCTCGTGCAAGGTGATGTACTTGCCGCCGCGCTCAGCGAGCTGGTTGGCCGACACGTTCTTGTACTCCTCATCCGCCTCCACGCGGTTGCGGAAGCGAACCAGGTAGGACCCGTTCGCGGCCGTGCGGTCGCTCGTCGGCACGGCGCGCTCGAGGTCGTCACCCAGGTGCGACTGGGCCGGGAACAGGTTCCGGCACTCGCCCCAGGTGCGATTCACTCCGACCTCGGGAACCGAGAAGACGGGCCAGCCGAACTCGGGCGGCGCCTCCGGCGCGGCCTTCAAGGCCGGCAGGAGGTTGACCCTGACTCCGGAGAGGTCGCGATAGAACTGCTCCCACGTGGGAACCCAGCGGTCGGGCGGGAACCCCGGGACGAGCTGGGCCTGGTGGGGCGCGTCGAGCACTGACGCGAAGTCGGTCCGATCGTTGACGCGCTGCAGCATCCTGCCGACATCTTTGACCGGCCGATTGCCCTGCGCCACGAGGGTGAGCACTGACGCCAACTGCCCCACTAACGTTTCGAAATTCTTGTCGCCACTTTCCATGGCACGCTCCTTGAACTTTCGCTACACCTGCTATGCACAGGCGCCCCTTCTTACACCTGCCGAAATGGCAGATTACCATAAGAAGAAGTTACTATTTTTTTATAAAAACAATAATCTCTTCTTATGGTTTTGGTTTATTTTAGGTATTGAACTATAAAGAACAATACATCAGAATATCATTCTCTGACACTTCTGTCAAGATTATGCGCCCTGGTAAACAAAAACCACCCAAAACTCCTTGCTCTAATTACCAAATATGATAATCAGGGCACGGGGGGTGGTTCTTGCCCCCGTTTGTTACGAGGGGGGCGAGGCAGACGTGCCTCGAGGCGGCGCTAGCGCCAGGCGGGGGAGAAGCCACCCTGGGAGAGGCGGGCGGGTTCCCGTCTGAAGTCCAACGGGGTCCAGGTCGGCAGGCACAGCGACATGAGCCGCCAAGCCGCGAACGGCCCGAGGATGAACGCGGCCGGAGGATGGAGGGCGAAACGCTGGCGGGGCTGGCAGGGCGCGAGCGGGCGGGGCGGGGCGCAGGGCTGATCCGAGAGGTCGTATATGCCCACGGACAGGACGCGCCGTTCCATTTCCAGCTCGTCCAGGTAGACGTGGAGCCGACGATTCTGCTGCTCCAGGCTGTCCACCTCTTCCTTGAGCGCGCGGTTCTGGAAGAGGAGCGAAGCATTGCTCCAGACGCGCTCGAGCGACGCCATCCACCCCCACTGATACCCGGCCATGAGCCAGGCACCGAGGAGGATGAAGGGCGCGCCTCTCATGAAGCGCAGGGTGAGGATCTGTATCGTTCGTTGCATGGGACCGTCCTCCTTGGTGGCTGGCGCTGTAGCACGCGAGGTTACCGGATCGCACCGGCTGAAGCTCCCTAGCCTCATGAGTATAGGTATAACTGGATTTTGCTTTTTTGTCAAAAATTGAGAAAAATTTCCGAAACTCGCTATGAGTTAATTGTTACAAATCACCTATATCTGCTAAAAAACTGCCTGGTTTTGGTTTCTTCTTGAGAATAGGGGCATCCTCGTCCACATATTCAAGCTCACTACTACTGCTGTTAAAAACTGAACTGCTGGTTGAGAGCAGTGAGTGGTCTTCTAAAAGCTCTGGATTAATTTCGTTTAAAAATAAGCTGGGACCGGCGAGAAAATCGCCGAATGACCCACTAGACATTGGATAAGTCAAATACAAAAATTTTTTAGCGCGTGTAATGGCCACGTAAAATAAGCGGCGCTCTTCCTCGAGTCCGTTATCTTCTTTTAAAGCACGGTCGCTGGGAAAGGCGCCCGCCGCGAGATTCATAACAAACACCGCCGTCCATTCCAAGCCTTTGGCTTGGTGGATGGTGGAGAGGACGATTTTGCCTTGCGAGACCCCTCCCTGCCCTCCCCTTGAAAGGGGAGGAGACGATTCTTCCCCTCCTTTTAAGGAGGAGACGGGAGGAGAGGTCTCGGAACTAATTGTCCGAAATGATTCCTGCAAGGTCATCTCGGCGAGAAATTGATCGAGATCGGTATAGCGCTCGGCAAACTTGGCCAGCTGTTTAATATCGGCTAGCCGGTCGCGGCTATCCACATATTCGGCCTCCAGGTATTCTCTGTACGATGAATTAATAACCGACTCAATAAGCTTACCCGGGACGCGGAGCGGCGTATCAATGAGTGACTGCCAGATAGAAATAAAATTATTCCAGCCGGTTTGGGCTTTGGCGCCCAGGACTTGGCGGCCAATGTCAGCGACCTTGCTCCAACTGTCATCCTGAGTGTTAGCGAAGGATCTCTGTCCGTTGTCCAATTGAGATAGAGATTCTTCACTGCGCTCTGCTCCGTTCAGAATGACAACACGAACCGCCTCAACAATTTTCTGCGCCGCGGCCGGGCCAATCCCTTCTTCGTGCATAAGGACACGAAGCCAGGCCGCTGTGTCGGCCAGGTTCGTCATAAGGCGGAGATACGAGAGAATATCTTTTGTGTGAGCGCGTTCAAAAAAACGGACGCCGCCACGGTAATCGTACTGTATCCCGCGCTGAACCAGTTCTACTTCCAGCATTTGCGAATGGTGCGCGGCGCGAAATAAGACGGCAATTTCCGCAGGCCGAATGCCGTTTTCGATATGCTCTTGAATTTTTTTGGCAATAAACGCGGCTTCGGATTGTTGATCGATTTGCGGGTGGAGCGCCGGTAGTGGCGGCGTCATTCTCCCCTTACCAAGGGGAGATACAGAGAGGTTGGCCGTCGTCTGCGCAGCCGTGAGCTCGCCATCGGCAACCACCCCCACCCCTCCTTGGAAAGGGGGGGATACGACCCGTAATTCTTTTTTATACTGTTCGTGATTATTGGCAATAACGTTATTAGCCAGGCTTAAAATTTCCTGGCTGGAGCGGTAATTAGTTTCCAGCTTAAAAACTTTCGCCCCGGGATACGTCAGTTCAAAACCAAGGATGTTGTGAATGTCCGCGGCGCGGAAAGAATAAATGCTTTGCGCGTCATCCCCCACTACTAAAAGATTGCAGTGGATGGAAGCTAATTCGCGAATAATTGAGGCTTGAATTTTGTTGGTATCTTGATACTCGTCGACGAGGATGTACTGAAATTGCGTGGCGAATTTGTGCCTGACTTTTTCATTTTGAAGCAGGAGCAATAGGTTGGTGAGTAAATCATCAAAATCCATGGCATTAGCTTCTTTTTTCTTTTTACTATAGTCAGACGCGATTGAACTTATTTCACCGGCATACTGCATCCATTGGTAATGCCGCTCTTCAATTACTTTTTCAATGGAAATTTCGGCATTGCGGCTGTAACTAATTATGGAGCCAATCACGCTGGCCGAGGGAAAGCGCTGGCCGGCCGCGCCCGATTTAATTTCTTTAATACATAATTTGAGGAGCGACTGGCTGTCATCCCTATCCAGCACCGTAAACCCGCTCGTGTATCCCAAAAGTGGCGCGTAAATTTTTAAAAGGCGGTAGGCAATGTGGTGAAACGTGCCAGACCAGGGTAAGACACTTCCTCCCCTTTCCAAGGGGAGGTTAGGTGGGGTTTGCCGTCCTGGTGCAGCCGCGAGCTCTCTCTCGGCAACCACCCCAGGACGCCGCGAGGCGTCCGCCCCTCCTTGGAAAGGAGGGGACACCAAACGACCAACTCTTTCTTTCATCTCCCCTGCCGCTTTATTAGTGAACGTGACGAGCAAAATATTTTCCGGTTTAACCCCCTGCTCCAGTAGATACGCGACGCGGTAGCACACCGTGCGCGTTTTACCGCTGCCGGCGCCGGCCAATACTAAACACGGGCCGTCCCCTGTTTGGACGACCCGCAGTTGTTCGGCATTAAGTTCTTGGGCAAAGCTGAACATGCAAACAACTCTATAAACCTAACCGCTCGGCTAAGTATGTTTTTACTTTTTGGATATCACGCTGGAACAATGCGGCTTGATTCACGTTGATTGGAAACCTGGCTTCTTCTACCAGCGCCCCCTTCTGCCGCTTGATATTTCTTTGCGAAACCAGGCTTAACGTATGCGTGCCTTTTTTACCGCTCTCCGCCACTTCCACGCGCCATTTATAGCCGACTTTTTCAACCGCCTGGGCCGCGTCGCCTAATTTTTCTAAAATAATTTTTTTGGGATTAGGCTTGTCGCTTTCCGACGCGCGTCGGCGCGCTTCCAACACTTGCAGCAATTTAGCGTGGGGCAAGCTTTTTTTAGTTTCCAACGCCGCCTCTTTAAAATAAAATTTTCTGCCTTTTTCAGTCAGCGATATTGCTGGTTCGGTGGCCGTGCCCGCCATTACCAAATAACCGTCGGCGGCGTCAGCTTGCATTTGATCCCACAAATATTCATCAATTTTTTTATCTGCCGCCAAACGCACGCTCCCAAACGGAAATTTTACTTTCCCGTCAATTATAATTCCGCCATCTTTTTGCAGCGGGCCAATAATTGCGGTATCTGCCATGTGGCCGCCTATTTTTTTAGACGGCGCCTGGCCCTCCTCGCGAGCGGGTTTTTCTCCGCCGGGGAGACCGGTTTTGTGTATCCAGTCATGCCAGGTGGTTTCTTGGTCGTTGGCCATACGCTAGTATCGTCAAGAATAATGACGTTATCTTACCATACTCGGCATTCATAACTCAAGGCTAAAAAACACAAACGGCCGCTTGTTCTGTCTGGATTTTTTTGCTATACTGCGTATCTTGAATACCTTATAGATTTTATGGCCTTTTTTGAAATTCTTCACCCAGACAAAAATTCCCGCGCCCGCCCCGCGCCAGAGCGGTGCCGAGCCAGAACCGGCATCATCCATACCGACCACGGTGATATTGCCACGCCTGTTTTTATGCCAGTGGGCACGCAGGCTAGTGTTAAAACTTTGGATCAGGCTGATTTAAAAAATATCGGAGCGGAAATTATTTTAGGCAATGCCTATCATTTGCGCCTGCGGCCAGGTGAGAATTTAATCGCGGCGCACGGCGGCCTGCACAAGTTTATTAACTGGAATCGGCCGATTTTAACTGATAGCGGCGGATTTCAGGTGTTTAGTTTGGGGCGACAGCAGCGCAACATCGCAACACTACAACATCGCAACACTACAACACTTCAACACAACAATTTAGCAATTGAACAATTAAACACTGAACCGATTGAAGCGACTGGCCAGGGCAAACTGGTAAAAATTGACGAAGACGGCGTAACGTTTCGGTCCTACATCGACGGCTCCGAACATCGTTTTACGCCGGAAACGGCAATAGCAATCCAACACAAAATTGGCGCCGACATTATTATGGCGTTTGATGAGTGCACGCCAGACACAGCCACGGAGGAATATGTTCGGGCGGCCATGGAGCGCACGCACCGGTGGGCGGAGCGGTCGCTCGCGGAACACAAACGTCTGTCATCCCGAACCGAGTCGAGGGATCCCTCTACTCGTTCGCCCGGCTCACTCGATCGGGATGACAACCAACAATACCGGCAATTCCTCTTTGGCATTATCCAGGGAGCTGGCTTTAAACACCTGCGTGAAGATTCGGCGCAATTCATTGCTGCGCTTGATTTTGATGGTATTGCGATTGGCGGCGAATCCATTGGCTATAATATGGAAGCGACCGCGCAAATTTTAGATTGGGTCTACCCGCTGATTCCGGAAAGCGCGCCGCATTACGCCATGGGCGTGGGCTTGTCGCCGGCTGACTTGTTAACCGCGATTGAACACGGCGTGGATATGTTTGATTGCGTGGCGCCGACCAGATTAGCGCGCCATGGGATGGTTTTTTGCCACAATGCTGGAAACAAATTCCGTTTGAATATAAAAAATACTCGTTATGGGCGAGACACCGGGCCAATTGATGCCTGGTGTGATTGCTCGACGTGTAAAAATTATTCGCGCGCCTACCTGCATCATTTGTTCGCCGCCGGGGAGCTGACTGCTATGCGCCTTGCGACCATTCACAACCTGCGCTTTATGTTTAAGCTTATGGAAGAAACGCGGGTAGCGATTTTGCATGATAGGTTTCTAGAATTTAAAAAAAACTGGCGATAGATCATCCCGCTTGGGTTCGGCCGCAGAATTAAGTTTAAACGCTGTGTTAGGAATTAAATTTCTTGGATTTTTTCCTTAACAGCACTAAGCTTATTCGCCTCGTGAAGCTTTTGAGAAGTTGCCTTAATTTGTTTAGCCGCCCCAGCCACTCGCGCCACCAGGGAGCGCGCGGCTTGCAGCCGCTTGGTTTCAAGCAGTACCGCCGAGAGCGCCGCGGTAACTAGGAATGATTTGGGGGTTTTGGCATGAGGCATAATGAGGCTGCGCGCAAACAAATTAACCGAGGGTTGTTTTTCATTTAGCTTTATCTAAAAATCGCAATTTTTCCGCTACTGCCATCAGGGCGTTATATTTTCTCCCGTCGCCTATAAAATAGTTCTCGGCCGCCCACTGCAGTTCACTCGCAACCTGCCGGCGCAATCGGCCATCTCCCTGATAAATCGCCTGCATGGCGGCCAACAGTTTGTCTACCGGTTTAGTTTCAATTTCAGGGTTAAAATCGTTCGCGGCCTTACGCACTAAGCGAATCACGGCCTGCGCGGCTTCCTCGGCTAAAACATCTTCGGAGTGGGGCGCCAGGGCAACATAATTAGGGCCAACCTTGCCCGGACCCCGGGCTTTGGCCAAATGCTGGTACAATTTAAACGCCGCCACCGGCTCGGCCGCTAGCAATAATTGTTCAATGGCCCGGGCCGACTCCTCTTGCGCCGCCGTGAGCACGGCTTGTAGAGTTTGTAAAATACTAAAAATGGCATCTTTATCGGCCGCTATACCATCTTGCGCTTGGTTCATGGCTAACCGCTGTTTTTTAATCAACGGCAGCCTTTTTTCAATGTCTTTCAATCGCAGCCCAAGCGCCGCCAGTTCGTTTTCTACCTCCGCTAGCTGTTCCCGGCTTTGGTTCTGGCGCGCGGCGCGCGCCCGCTCCATGGCATCTTCCACCACATAATCAATATTAGCCACTGCCTCTGGGTTGAGGCTTTTTCCAAATCTATCGGCCGCGGTTTGGCGTTCTTTGGTCTTGGCTTTAACGGCCCGCCCCGCCCCGGCTATCATCCGCCAAGGCAAAAGCGATCGATTGTTCCATAACGCTCCCAGAGCCGCCAGCCCCGAAAAACTGTCGCGCGCTTTTTTTTGCGCCTTAGCAAACTTGGGCCACAAGGCTTCTTTGAGCGCGGTTATAGTAATGCGCAGGTCAGCTTGGCTGGCTTCATAATCACCAAAAATTTTCAACATGGCCTCTAGCCCTTCTTTGCCGCCGGCTTTCGATTCCGGCTCCTTAGCTATGTCCGTAAGCTCTTTATTAAGCGCGGCGGTAATTTCCGATCGCAATTTGGTTTCAGTGTTAGCTGGGTTGTGATGATCGGCGGTAGTGTGAGTGATCTCCAGCGGCACGCCGCCCGCTGTTTGGTCTAAATCTTTAGAGATGGTCGCAATTAAAAAATTCTCCAGCTTGGCCTGGAGCTTATCTACCAGTTTCATTTTTTCCGCGATTGCGCGATTGTACTCATGGCGGTCGGAGGCGGTCTCAAAAGCCGGCTCGGGAGGAAACTCTTGTTTAAATGCATTGAATTTAGGATCATTAACAGACCGGGCCGGGTCAACCGGCTGCTCGGATTTTGCTTTCGGCTTAGGCAAATCATGCGGGCGCACATCCTGCACCACTTTGTTTGTGTGCGCCAGCGCATGCTCCAAGATTGCTTTTGCGTTTTTGCTTTCAAACGCCATATAGTAGTAAATAAATACCCGGTATGATATAGTATCGTAGCCTATAGTTTAGCATAAAATAACCATTTTGTCAATTCGTTAGTATGCCCAAACCAATTATTGTTTCCGGAATTAAACCCACCGGCACCCTCAACATCGGCGGATATTTAGGGGCGGTCAAAAACTGGATAGCCTTGCAGAATAGCGAAAAATATGAACAATATATTTTTATTGCCGATCTGCATGCTCTCACGACAGCAACTAGCGCCACGCGCCTGCGCGCTGAGTCTAACAAACTGGCCGCTGATTTGATGGCCTGCGGCCTTGATGCCAAAAAAACCTGCTTGTTTGTGCAGTCGCATATTCCGGAGCACGCGGAACTAGCCTGGATTTTTAATTGCGTGACTCCGATTAGCGAGCTAAAACGCATGACGCAATTTAAGGATAAATCGCAAAAACAAGAAAAAAATATCAATGCCGGTCTCCTTATGTATCCCATTCTGCAGGCGGCGGATATCCTTTTATACAAAGCCGCCAATGTTCCGGTCGGGCAGGACCAGGTACAGCATGTGGAATTAACGCGCGACATTGCCCACTGGTTTAACCGCCGTTATGGCGATTATTTTCCCGAAACCAAGGCGCTCCTAACGGAAATTCCTAAGGTTATGGGGCTCACCGAACCAACTAAAAAAATGAGCAAGAGCGACGGCAACGCGGATAACGTGATTGAACTTACGGATGAACCAAGTGTCATTGAGAAAAAAATTAAGCGGGCGGTAACGGCCACCGCAGGCGGCGGCCAAACACCGGGGGTGGAAAATTTGTTGACGCTCCTAAAACAATTTGGTAGCGCCACGACGCACAAAAAATTTTGGGACGCGGAAAAAGACGGCTCCATTCGCTATGGTGATTTAAAACAGGCATTAGCGAACGCGCTGGCAAATTATTTTGCGGACTTTAGAACCAAACGCGCGGAACTTTTGGCTAACCCGAAAAAATTGGAAAATATTTTGGCCGAGGGAGCCAGCCAAGCCCGAGCGGTTGCTCAAAAAACAATGACAGACGTAAGAAAAATAGTCGGGATACGGTAAGTCAGCTGTCATCCTGAGCGAAGCGAATGATCTCTTTCGCAAAATACTAAACAAATATTATGCCGCCACGAACTCAAAAAAAACGGACTCCCCGGAAAGAATCCGACACGCCTCTGTTGGATTACGCCGCACAACGAGCGGCGGAGCAGACGCTAAAAGGGCGGTTGGTGAGCGTTGATCACCGCGGCCAGGGTTTTGAGGGGCTGGAGCCTGACGAAGATGCGAACCGCCCGGCCAATGATGCCTGGTGGAAAAAAAGCGCGCGAAGATAAATTGCATTCTAAAAAAATTTTAGCCGCGCTTCCCCGCAACTGCGGGGCGCGGCATGAATTCGTTAATTCATATGGACTCACAACCTTCAAACAAAGTCGCGATTATTAAAAATCTTTACCTCTACTTGGTGTCGTTTGTGGCGCTTATGATGGTGGTGGTTTCAACGGCGGACATGCTTCAAATCGTGCTGAAGAAATATGTTTTCACCAAGGCTGACCAGGACTATTATAGCTACTCAAGCTTTGACTGCGGCGGAATGATGGCCCCCAAAGGCCCGACGCCAGCAGCTCCAGAGACGGCAAAGCCGCCCACCACCGAAGAATGTAAACAGCGCGAAGCCGAAGCCAAAAAACAAGCCGAGGAAAATAGAGCCGCCCAGCGGCAAAGGGATTTGGTGCGGGATATTTCATTTATTCTGGTGGGCATTCCTTTGTTTGCCTACCATTGGAATGTGGTGAGAAAAAAGGAATAATTTCAAAAATCACTACGTCGCCAATCTAGGCGACGTTTTTTTGTTGACAAGAATGGTTGGCAGGCGTTTACTTATCCTTAAGGAGAAGGGCATATCGCTCTTTCACAACCACGGGGAGGAAGACCAATGGACAAGCGAAGCGCGGTCTACTTGTTGACGCTGGCGCTTACGCTTAGTTTTGTGGCTTGCGCACCGCCGCGCCGAGCTACTCATGGTGGCACGGCCACCTACCCGTCGGCAGAATCCTCGGCACCGCCGAAGCCGACCATGGTGGACCAGGACTACTACCTGACGGTGACAAAAAAAGGCTGGAAAAATGGGGCCCCGTGCAGTCAGCACGAGCTGCACCCCAAAGACCTGGTACTGTCGGTGCAAACGACAGTGGCCGACCCGGGAGTTATCGACCTCATCACCGATGCCGACAACCCCCTCTTGCCCACCTTCGAAGGGGTCCGGCTTAACAGCCTGACGGGCGAGGTCGATGAAACGTGGGGCACGAAACAGTCGTTCACCTACCAACAATCCGTGAACGGCGCTGTCACTCCCGAGAGAGTTAAGCTGGCCTACACCACCACAACGACCTACTCTTCAGGGCTCACCTGCCACTACGAAACAACGGTGACTGGCGTTCCCCGCCGTTTGCAGGACCTTGCGAGCCTGGACGCGGTCTACACCGCCGACTACTACCGCTACGCTCGGTCGGAGCTCCCCGAGTTCAACTGCCCGTGGTTCGTCGGTCAACCACACCCGGCGTCCGAAGCCTATCGCCTCGACATTTACGACCGCGGGGACGGCACTATTCGCCTGGTTATTGACCATGGTGAGTTCGAGTGCACGCTCGACCACCTACCACGGGAGAATAACAACCTGTGGGTGGTTCCCGCTACCCGTGGGCGGCTGTGGGATCCGTTTGACCACGGCACGGCGTGGGTACGGGGTACACTTGGTCCCACGGGAGTTGATCTTTCGATTAAATATATCCCCGCGGTCTTCACCTTCGTGGTGGACCCCGAGAACCCCCCTGACCCCGAGGCACCCCGCTGCTGGTTTGACTACCATATTCAGAGCGGGCCCAAACGGCTCTTTAACCCAAACGAGGTGGACAACTACTACCGGGTGCGCGCGGAGGTGTGGGACCAATGCAACACCTGGCAAACGGAGCCGCCGCGTGTGGTGACCGAAGAGGTGTGGGATATTATGAAAAGCCCGACCGGCGGGGAATTCAAGCTCCTCGATCATTTCGGCTTCGTTTCGACGCTGCCTCTCTTTACTGGCAACAGTTTTCAACAAAAAGAGACGGTAGTGTACGACGACGGAACCCCCCAGGGGGTGACGGTCACGTGGAGCTCTCACGGCTCCTTCGACTCCCCGCTCATTGAGGAGACCACCTACGGCGCCTACCCGCGTGCCTGCATCGTCAAGACGTACGCCTTCGGGCACGCGCGCT
This sequence comes from Candidatus Magasanikiibacteriota bacterium, assembly GCA_023246725.1. Taxonomy (GTDB): domain Bacteria; phylum Patescibacteriota; class Patescibacteriia; order Magasanikbacterales; family GWA2-37-8; genus SICD01. The sequence goes on from JAHFHV010000006.1 coordinate 40,606, forward strand.
TCTCGTTCTGACACGCCGCGGCCGTGTTGGAATGTATTCTACTCGCCGCAGAAAGGAGAAAGGAGGACAGCTCGAACTTTGTCCCGTTCGAGCTAAACCCACAGGATTGTTCGCCGAACAATTTTGTGGGTTTAAAAAACCCCCGCCCAGGCGCGTACGCATTGATCGAGGGTTTTAATTTCTTAATTTCTTTATCTCTCAATTATTGTTCTTTAATTTGTCCATTGCCTTTGAGAATTTTTTTTCCGGCAATCGTGCTGTTAACGAGCGTAATTTTGCTGTCATCGGCCGCGGTTACATCTCCGTTCACGCTGCAATCTTTCAGCGTCATGGTAACATTTTGTTTGGCGCGCGCCGCTGGAATAACGCAGTTGGACAAGGAGACATTCGCCCAGCCCCAATCCCATTGCTGAGCCGACAAATTGGCATTGCTAATTTGCAGGGTATTGCTATCGCCCGCCACTGGAATCCATTCGGACACCGTGGTATTAATAAGGCGCAGTTTCATCTGGCGGGCGGTAATCAAACGGTCGTCGTAATGCGCCAGCTGCAGTCCATCCAGGGCGATGGTGGCGTTTTCTAAAGGCCAGCCAAATACCAGGCCAACGTTAAGGCCATCGGTATTCCGAACGGTAACGTTGCTCATGGGCGACGTTTTTATTCCCCAGCGGTACGCCACCGAATTGGTGATGTGGACTTTGAAATACACGTTGTGGCCGCCAAACGCCGGAAAATTAAAATCAGTTAAGACGCGCGGAAATTCCTGGTCAACAATGGCGCCATTTAAATCCAAATCTAAAAAGACATCGGGCGAACGATCGATGCTAATGTTGGCGCGGTCGGTAATACTGGCGTGAAAGGGCGCGCCAAAAATTTCCACCTTGGCGTCTTTGGTAATTTCATGCCACACAATGCCGCTCGTGGCGTCCGCCGCCACGCTGCTGCCGGTGATATTTAAACTGGCGTGGTCGGTAATACGCCAATTCGTTCCCGGGCTAAAGCGCAAATCGGAATTGGAAATTTTAATTTGGGAATAATCGCGGGCTTCCAAATAGCGTACGCCGGGGCCGCTGCTATTTTGGGTAAAAGCCGAGTCTTTAATAATCAGCTCCGCGCGATCGCGTAAAATAATATTTTGGTTTTGAACAAAATTGGTGTTGCTAATTACCATCACATCATCTCCCGCGAGCACAATGGACTGGTTATTATCCACGGCTTTGGCAAACACGCGGCCGGTAGGCACGGCTTTAATGGGAGCCGTTGGAGAGGCGAGCGTGGGCACGTTAATAACCGGGTTGGGCCCAAAAATAATGGGGCTCCCGGGCAGTTTACTAACAATGCCGGCTTTGGCGGCCAGCGCTTTTGGCTTAACTGCTTTGCGGACAATTTTAACCGGTAGTTTGCGCCCGGCTGGCTTTACCACCGCGGCGTTCGCCATAACGGGCGAAAAAGCTAAACTGGTACCCAGAGCGGCGGTCAGTATAGCGCGAGTCAATGTACGCATAGAATGTGTCATATTTTGGCTAAAATATAATAAATATAAGGGAATTGATGAGTATACCATAGTATACCATATTTTGTCAAGAGACGGGTGTCGGTCGTGAGACTTGACAATTCCGCTCATTTTTACTATACTCAACTCACTTTGTTTCGGATTTCGTACTTCGAGATTCGAATTTAATCAACTGGTGGGATCCTGGGGACACTCTCGGGAGTTTGTACCACTACACACGAGACACGATACACGTATCACGAGACAATTCGTGAATGTATCGTATTCCATGTCTCGTGTATCATGTTAATATATGTCTAAACGAATGCAAGCGCTCGCGTCCCAGGTAGACAAAACTAAAGTTTACAGTTTGGACGAAGCCATACAGCTGGTTAAAGCAACCAGCGGCGTTAAATTTGACGCCAGCGTTGAGGTACACGCCAATTTAGGAATTGACCCAAAAAAAGGCGAACAGCAAATTAGGGCGACCGTGACCCTGCCCCACGGCACGGGCAAAACCAAAACTGTGGCGGCGTTTGTGTCGCCGGAAAAAGAAACCGAAGCCAAGGAGGCCGGGGCCGATTTTGTGTACGGCGAAGAAGATATTAAAAAAATAAAAGACACCGGCAAGATTGAATTTGAGGTGGCCGTGACAACGCCGGACATGATGCCGAAATTAGCGGCGGCCGCGAAAGTCTTAGGCCCCAAAGGTTTAATGCCCAACCCTAAAACCGAAACCGTTGGCCCGAACATTACTAAAATGATTGCCGAATTAAAGAAAGGCAAAATGACGTTTAAGAACGATGATACCAGCAATATTCATGTGTCGGTGGGCAAGGTAAGCTTTGCGGAAGCGCAGTTAAAAGAAAACGTAACCGCGTTTTTGGACGCTCTTAAAAAAGCCAAGCCGGCTACTTCCAAAGGAACCTACATTAAAACTTTGGTGCTGTGCTCCAGCATGGGTCCGGCGATACGGATTGGTGAAAATTAACTCTCAAATAAAAGATATTTACGAGACGCTCTATGAGAGCGTCTTTTGTTGACTTTTGACTCAAGCTATTGTATACACTCTCTAAGCCCTTTTAGGAGGACAACCCATGCGGAACAAGCTCCTGTTCATCGCCCGCCACGGGGCGCAGTCCGAAGGCATGCTGACCGACGACGGCCGGAGGCAAATGGCGCTCCTCGATGGGCAGGTGCGGAAGCGCATCCTGATGCTCCGGCGCGATCAGCCGGATACCAGCGCGATCATCCTCACCTCCAAGATGCCTCACGCCAGGCAGAGCGCGTTCGCCATCGCTCGCGGGGCGGACATTGTGATGATGGACTGCCTGGAGGCGGACATGAACGTTTCCGACACGCAGCTGGTGGAAGCGCGGGAGCACATCGAGTTCTACCGCAAGCACTACGCCGTGGTGGTGGTCATCACGCACATGGTGATCACGCACAAGCTGCCCCGATACCTGGCCGAGAAGTGCTACCGCGTGCCCCACGAGCTCCCCAACCAGCCGCTGAACCACGGCCGGGCCATCCTGTTCGACGCGAACAGAAACACCTGCGAGCTCGTGACCGAGTAGCCAGAGGACGAGCGAGAGCCCATCGACGCGATGACCGAGAGTCGTCTGATGGGATCGGGAAATAACAAAGAAAGGAGAGGAAAAACTCTCGGTCGCCATCAAAAAAACCTCGTCCCGCAACTGGGGGGCGGGGTCTTTTTTTATTATGCACTGCTTGACTGGAAGCTTGGTGCGTGTTATAAATGGGTTCAACCCAAACTGCCGGAGTAAACCACCATGGCCAAATATCTCGTCATCGCCCGCCACGGCTCCTACGACTTGAATGACGCTGGCAAGCTGACCCCCCGAGGAGAGCACCAGATGCGGCGGCTGAAAAAACAATTGCGTCTGCTCATCTCCCCCCGTGAAGAGGCGCGGCCGAAGTTCTTCTGCCTCGCGTCAGCTGATCTTCCGGGAATTAAGAGCGTGTTTGCCATCCGGTATGGCGGACAGATATTGCTCGATGACGACCTGTTCGCTCACACCACATTGCCAGCAGATCAGCTGGAGCGAATCGCGCGGCTCATCAATGAACACGCCTCGAGATTCGATGTCTTGGTGGTGGTGACCCATGCGATCATCACCAAGGCTCTCCCGCCATACCTGGCCCGGATGTTCGGCTTTCACTGCGGCCTGCCGGACGCTCCGCTCGGCTACGGCCAGGCGGTGGTGTTTGACGAGGACAAGCGGACGGTCTCCAGGCTCAAATCGTAGCTTCGGCGGCTGACCCCACCCACCAGACGCTGGCGACCGAGAGTCGTCTGATGGGATCGGGAAATAACAAAGAAAGGAGAGGAAAAACTCTCGGTCGCCATCAACCCCGCCCCGCAACTGCGGGGCGGGGTTGTGCTTTAAAAATAAAATACAACACAATCTCTCGATCGTGTTATATACAAATCCGTATAATCTAAATAATCCGTGTAATCTGCCCCGCCCTTCGCGAAGGGCGGGGTTAGAAACTACAGTAGTGGCGGCGCTCGGGAGAGGAGTGCGGCCACTACCGATCGGTGTGGCGGACTTCTCAACGCTTGGCGAGCCGCTCCCGTTCACGCGGGATGGCTCCTTCGAAGGCAAAGCCTCCGCGGAACAACCCCAGGTGGAAGGGCAATACCCGGTCCGGGCACACGACCCGCAGGTGGACCGCGCGGTCAGCGGGGTGCGAGCGGAACTGGTCAATCTCCGCGAACTCCACGGTGATTGTTCCGTCGCTCTGCCTTTGCACCTCGCCCTGCACGCCCTTAAGCCAGGAGGGCCGGATGAACCACCGCCCGTCGAATGCCCGGCTCTGGAGCGCTTCGCGCACGGCCGGAGCTTCGAACTCGGTGAACACCGGCACCTTGCAGAGCGCGAAGGCTTTGACAAGGCACGCCTCAAAGCTTTCCACCGCACAGACCTTCTGGTCGGCCGAAACTGCCTTTGCCCGGGCTTCCGGACGCCTTTCTTCCCTTGCCTCTCCCGCAAGGGTGGCGCAGCCCATCTGGGCCAGCGCCCAAAGCAAAACCATAATTCGCATGTTCCAAAACCTCCTCGTATGGGGGTGAATTGTAGCGCTTGTTTGAGCGCCGACTACTGTAATTTCTAAATTGTAAAAAACTAACGGCGCTAGAGTGTACCATATTAAAATGTTAATGTCAACAAAAAACTGTTAATTTTAGGTTCGGACTTGGCAAACTCGCTCTTTTTTGTTATTATACCCTCACTAATCTTAGTCTTGTTTTGTGTATGCCCGAAGCCAAATACGCGCGCCCCAGTTGGGACGAATATTTTATGGAAATTGCCCGCGCCGTGGGTACCCGCGCCACCTGCGACCGCGGCCGGAGCGGCTGCCTTATTGCCCGCGACAAACAAATTTTAGTTACCGGCTACGTGGGCGCGCCTAAGGGCCTGCCGCACTGCGATGAAGTGGGACACCAAATGAAAACCGTAACGCACGAAGACGGCCACACCAGCCAGCATTGCCTCCGCACCACGCACGCCGAACAAAACGCCATTGTGCAAGCGGCCAAGCTGGGCATCGCTATTTCGAGCGGCACGGTGTACTGCAAAATGACTCCTTGCCCCACCTGCGCCAAAATGATTATTAACAGCGGCCTGAGCCGGGTGGTATGCGAAAAACGCTACCACGCCGGCAGCGAAAGCGAAGAATTATTCCGCCAAGTGGGCCTGACGCTGGATTTTTTTGATGAGGGAGTTGAGGAGTACAGTAAGCAGTAAGTTTTCTGTTATGTCTAAAATTATTTTAGGATTTGTCGGCCTCATGGCCAGCGGCAAAGGCACCGCCGCCCACTATCTGCGGGAAAAGTATGGCGCGGATACGTTTCGTTTTTCCACAATGCTCCGCGACGTTCTCAATCGTTTTCATATTGCAGAGACCCGCGATAATATTATTAAGCTGTCGGAAATTATCCGTGGCACGTTTGGCGAAGACACCATGGCCCGCACCATGGCCCTGGACGCCGAAACCAGCGCCAACCATATGATTATCGTCGAGGGTGTTCGCCGCGAGGCTGACATCGCGTATCTTTCTAAGCTGCCAAACTTTGTGCTCGTGGAAATTTTTGCCGAACCAAAATTACGCCACCAACGCCTCAACCTGCGGCGCGAGAACCCGGACGATGCCACCAAAACTTTTGAACAGTTTATGGCCGATCATGAGCGCTCCACGGAGCTAAGCATTTTACCAGTGGCGGCCAAAGCCACCGAGCGAATTGATAACAATGGAACAAGGGAACAATTGCGCGAGCAACTTGATGTGTTAGTAAAAAAATATGCAGGTAAAGTTTAAACGCCTTCACGTTGGCGCCAAGTTGCCGTCGTACGCCCACCCCGGAGACGTAGGCCTGGATTTATTTTCACTGGAAGACTGCACCCTGGCGCCCGGCGAACGCCATATTTTTCCACTGGGGTTTGCCCTGGAATTTCCCTTTGGATACGCCGCGATTGTGAAAGATAAAAGCAGTATCTCCAAGAGCGGCCTGCACACCTTTGGCGGCGTGTTTGATGCCGGCTACCGCGGAGAATATAATGTTGGCCTGGTCAATTTAA
>JAHFHV010000056.1 GCA_023246725.1 Candidatus Magasanikiibacteriota bacterium
GATCAGAAACTTCATCGGGCAAGACAGCAAAATTATTCACTTTTACTTCCGGAGAAACTAACATAAAATCAGCGAATTTTTCTTCTTTAGCATAGAAGGAAGTTCGAGTGGAGGTAATATGGCGGGTTTTGATCAAATTCTCCATTCCTGGCTCAAGCATGGCTATGCTTTGAGTATTCGGCAATAAATTAAAATCTCCAGTTAAAATTTTTGGACCTCTCGTAGAATCAAGAAATTTTTTTTATTCGTTCCGACTGCTTAAGTCTGTCGGGATTGTCTTTTTTGTCAATGCCAGTCCACAGTCCATGCACGTTCATAACAACAAAATTTTTATTATTCACAGAACATTTTACCCACTGCATATTACGGGTATGGTCGCCTCCACTACCACTAAAATTAGGAACACTTCTTAAGATTATTTCTCCTTCTTCCACTACCTCTATTTCTTTTTTGACAAACATCCCAATGCCGTATTCATTTCTAATCGTGGGGCGAAAAAAAGCACTATGGTTAGGAAGAAGTTTTTTTAACTCGGTAAAAATAGTAAGATCCGGCTGTCGCTGCTCACCTGACATTGGGTCATTGGCGTTGTTGTAGAGTTCTTGAAAACAAAAAATATTAACATCTTTGTAGTTGGTAATAAATTTTAGTAATGGTTCTCGAATTCGTCCTCCCCAAATATTTAAACTAATGAGTTTCATAAATAAAAATTAAGTTCGCTTATCCGCTTTAGTCCATTCCATAATTTTTCCCGCCCGCCGCTCCATTTTGTCCGCCGGGCGAATAAAGCGGCGATTTTTCTTGGGGATAATGGTTTTGTGGGGAGCGTCGTCCAGCGCGTCTACGAGGTAATGCAAGTCTTCTTCGGCAGTAATCCACTTGGTACCAAATTTTTTAAGGTTAAATGGCTGGGCCGAGTATTCGCGCAAGCATTTTTTACCGGTTTTGTTGTCAAAATATTCGTGGAAATACGACAGCGCCAATTCGCGGAGAGTTTTGTAAACAGGATCGCGAAACCGGAGCGAGGCGTAGCTGGTTTTGCTTATCGCTCCCCAGTGGCCATTTTTGCGGTACAAGGCTACCACGTGGTCATCGTCCCCTTTTGCTCTTAAATCCAACAGGAGCGGCTGTTTACCACGCAGCCAAAGCGCCAAGGCGGCCACAAGGGCTCCCTCAAAACAGTGCATTTTACCAGCCTTAAGAGTTCGGCGCGGTGACATGTAGGTCTCTCCCTTCTTTTCGTAATTCCTGGGGAATGTATCCAAAAAATTTTGGATTTTTACGGGCGTGGTAAGTTTTTTGAGTTTAGTAAGTTCTGATGTGGAAAGACCAAACATACCTACAAAAGGTTCGTTACCAATTTTATCATCACATCTTTTTCTTTGGGGTCGCTTTCGGCAATTAAAAGCGCCAGCGCCACCAGGGTGGTGTCAGAAATTTTACGCTCTCCCGTTTTACGCCACAGGTAGCGGTTGCGTTCTAAAAAGTAGACAAACAAAAGCGAGCCGATGCGCTTATTGCCATCGTTAAACGGGTGGTCTTTAATAATAAGGTAGAGCAAGTTGGCGGCTTTTTCTTCTACCGAACCGTACAATTCTTTACCGCCAAAGGTTTGGTAGAGGGCGCCCAAAATGGCCTTAAATTTTTCGCCATATTCATTGCCGAACAAATCACCGGCTTCTTTTTTCTTCATGAGCCGTTCTTTTGTTTTATCAACAAGCGCCCGAGCGTTTTCGTAATTCAAAACCACGCGCGCTTTTTGGGCGCGTTTTAAAACCAATGTATCTTTGTCGTACTGGTACAAGAGTGTGAGCGAGTTGGTGTAATCCTGAATAACGCTCAAGAGCTTCTGGGTCTGGCCAGCCAGGCCTGGCCGGTGGGCCTTTTCACGAATAAACGCCACGGCTTTTTGCAAATCCACCAGGCGCATTTGCTGTTCTTCCAAACGTTTTTGGTTAATGGTGTAACCTTGGATAAGGTGACTGCGGAGTACGCTCGTGGCCCAGATACGGAATTGAGTGGCACGAACGGAATTGACTCGATAACCTATTGAAATAATCATGTCAAGGTTAAAACATTCAATTTTACGATGAATTTGACGTCCGCCTTCACTTTGAACTGTTTCCAAAATGGAAACAGTTGACAGTGCTTTCAACTCACCGGAATCAAAGATATTCTTCACGTGTTTAGAGATCGCCGCTTTACCAATACCAAACAATTCCGCCATTTGCTTTTGGGTAAGCCAAACAGATTCGTTTTCCAAACGAACCTTTAGTATAGGCGTTTTGTTGGCGCCTTTGTAAATTACCACCTCTCCCCCGCCGGGCTGGATTTTATTTATTTTCTTGCGCATAAATAATACCACCTTGTACGGTGGTATTATACGCTTTTGATTGGTTTTTGTCATCATCTACCGCCAACCGCCGAGAATCGCGCCAGCGACGAGCAGCGTTACGAGCAGGTTGCCAATGCTCAGCCAGAAGAGCAAGGCTTTACCGCCCCAAATGGCATCGCCGAGTTTAATGGGCACTACAAAAGCAATCCACATAATAAAGGCGGTCAGCATGCCGCCGCCAAGCGTGGTGTGGCCAAATGTCTCTACTAACCCGGCTAACACATAAAACATTACCAGGCTGGCAATAAATTGCCCAATGTAGC
>JAHFHV010000043.1 GCA_023246725.1 Candidatus Magasanikiibacteriota bacterium
TGAAGTAAAAAAGGGCAGCGAACACGAACTCGCCACATTTATTAAACCAATTTTAGAAGGCGTCGTTAAACTCCGCGTCCCGGTTGAAGTGCATGTAAGCACCGGGCACAGTTGGGGGAAAATGGAGAGAATTTAAGCGTCAAAAACTTCCCGCGCAAATATATTAATCCCAAACATCTCCTTATATTCTTCCACGCTGGTCACCATTTTCCCAGGCGGAATTAATCCGGTCAGAAGTGGTTTGTCTTTAATCCTTGCTAACATCTCGGCAGTCGGCCGCCAATCAATTCCAGCCGCGTCAAATAATTTTTTTAATTGAAAACACTCTTGGAGCATTACCATCTTTTTAAGTTCCTCAAAATCTTTGGTTCTAATATCGCGATAAATCATCTCGGCTTTGGCGGCAAGTTCCGTGGTTAGCGCTTCAATTTCGGATACGTTCAGTGCCCGGCCATCCGCGAGCACAGCATATTTTTTAAGTCCCGTAACCGGGCTCCCTTTCTTAACAATCGTGTGGCAACCAACCCCGGCAATTTTCCACTCCACGTCTTCGTAATATCCGTACATCAAAATCTCTTTTACCGTTGCGCGAAATTGCGCGCCCCAGAGTTCGGGCGCCTGGCAGTCAGGAAAGTGCCGGATGAGCATTATTCCTCGGTCAAATTGGTAAGGGCCATACGTGTCCCAGCCGTAATCAGTCACCACATCATTATAAAGGCCGTGAACAAGCGATCCAGCCGCGGTAATAAGGCGGCCATAGATTTTTGCAAGGCCCGGGTCGGCCACACTCCAGGGTACGGTTGTATGTAAGTTGTTAATTTCCCGTGCGGTATGGCAAGGCGAAGCATTTTCGGCGAATGGATCCTCCGGGCAAGCCTCCTCGAGCATTCGGGCGAAAAAATTGGTAACACGCCGACAGCTCGTTGGATTTTTAACTGGGAAGGCGCGCCAACTGGGCATAATTTTTTGTAAAATGGCGCGTATGTTTGACGGCGTCGACAACAGCCCTTTCAGTTCCTGATAACTTTTGTGATCGAGGTTTAATGTGTCCATCACCAGGATAATCTGTTCAATCCACAGATCATACCACATCGGGAAAAAATGAAAAAAGTCGAGCGGTTGAAACCCTTCGATTGTCTGACCAGCGTAAATTTGAAAAATTCCCTGGTTAAATTTGTCAATCCAGCGCATATATTTCTCCTTTTTCACCATCAACCAAAAGCTTTACACCGTTCGTGATAACGCGGGTGGCGTTTTTAGTATTAACCACGCACGGAATACCCATCTCGCGACTCAAAATGGCGGGGTGCGAGGTAATGCCGCCAAGGTCGGTGACAATCGCGGCCGCTTTAATCATAGCGGTAACCATCGTGGGGTCAGTCAGCGTTGTTACCAGTATATCGCCCTCGGCAAAAGTACTGGCGGCATCGCCCGATACAAATAATCGCGCCCGGCCAGTCACCTGGCCAGCGCTTGCCGCCATACCCTTAAGGAGTAATTTTTTATTTTCCATAAAAATTATTTTCCCGTGTCAATTTTTTTGGTTGGTAATTTATTGGCGGCCATATATTCAGCCGCGAGCTCGTGGAGCTTTTTTAAATTAAGACCAAAGGCTTGTGTGTCCCCATTTTCTCGGCGTAAAATAATTGTCGCGGTCTTTTCTCCCCGCTCATTATTTTTCACATCCAAGTCCCAGCCATCCAGAATTTTTAAGCTTCCACCAATGTCGCTTAATGTATTAAAACCAACAATTGTTTTGTCGCCCACCTGGCGCTCAATTACATACTTTAAAAAAGCTTCGGTGGAAGTTTTGTGCCCTGAACTCACCAAGTCAACCTCTTTGCCGCCGGGCATATAGTCAACCACATTTACCAGATGATTAATTTTATACGCCACCCGTGCCGCGTCTTCGCGCGGTGAGGGCGTTTCGGCGTCAGGCCGCTCGCTATTATGCGCCAGGTACCATTCCATGGCCGGTTCTTCGGCATATTCGGCGACGATTTCTTGTTCGTCCGGAGGCAATTCAGCAAATTTTTTCCCCGGGAAATGCTCGGTAATATATGTTTGGCGGTGCGGCTCCATAATGTCATCGTATCGCTTGTTGTAGGCTTTACTGCCGGCTTGAGCGGGCAGGGCAAAATAGGCTTCCGTCGCATCGGATTTTTCCAAGAAAACGGGGTCAACGCCAGCCGCGCCAAACGCCGCGGCCAAGGTTTCTCTGGTTCTAGTTACTTTTGTTCCGTAAGATTTATCAATATCGCGGCCAGCAAAACGCTTTTTGCCTAGCTGTTTGGCTCGCTCCTGCCCGCCGGTGGAAATAGCCGCCGCCGAAATTCCTCCGTCTTGATTAAATACATTCGCGTTGGCTTTTTGGCTGTGGCGCAGAAAAGTAAAATGCACCGCGGTGTTATGACCGCGTTCTGCCTGACTGTGTAAAAATTCTTGTGGTTGTCCTTCTGACATAGGTCCAAAGGTTAATTATAAAATCTGTTAATCCAGAATTTTGTTTATGGCCGATCAATCAAAGAAGGTGTACCCACGCGCCCCGCCTCTTCTGCTAGCCCATCCCACCATTTTCGCATACTTTCTATTGTGACAGTAAAACCCTCGTAAAAAGCCTGTGCGGTCGCGCTATCATTAATATAGGGTGAAACAGCCTGGCGTAGTTCACTCTCATGTGATGGTTCCCAGGTATTAAGGTGAATATCAAAAAAAGATTTTGTCCCCTCCTGCAATGGTCGGTTACCAGCCAGTTTTTTAACAAAACTCAACACGACGGTCAACTCTGGTACGGCACTCGATTCTAAGGCGTAGGCTATGCCCAAACAATAGTGTGGATTAGGGTTGTGGAGCAGCTCTTTTATAGAATGTATGAATTCGTTGGTTGCCTGGTGGGCAACAATGTTTCGAGCATCCATGCCAAACTCATCGTGCATGGCCCCTGTTAGTATTCTATAATGTGAAACTCCTTTGGTTTCCGATCCACGCTCTTGCCCGATGTTACGCTCCAGTTCCGTAACTACCGGTTGCCAGCCAGCGCGAGCCGCCGCCTTTTGAGCGAGTTTGAGCATGTCAATAATATGGAGGGGGAGTAGCGAATACTGTTCTAAACTATAAGTTAGACTCTTTGGGTCAGTTTGCCTGGCTACCGGATTGGTTTCTGGCTTAAGAAAGTCGGCTGCCTCCAAAACAGCCTGCGTCGCAGTGAATACAACTCGCCCGGCGTCTCCCTTAGAGTCTTTAGTCATGGCGCGTAATTCCTCGTTGGGAGGGGTGTCCATATATTTGATTGTTATAGTAAGGTGTAAGTGAGGTTACTTAATTTATCTAAGTCTGAGTTACTAAAAGTATACCCGTTTCGTAAATTTAAAGGAAGGGGCACTTTTCATCGCCACTCTCCCCGCACAAACTCGGCGAACGAAATCATATTATCATCAATATGAATCCGCGGCACGAGATACGGGTTTTCGTCCAAGTGGTAACGGTCTTGACAAAATATAGTACATAGTATATAATACACTGTGTACTATGTATACAGATACCAAAAACAAGATTTTGGCTTACATTAAAGAAAATAATGGCACTTCCGCCAAAAATATTATTAGCCAGCTAGGGTTAAATGCGGCCGGAGTTTTTCGTCATTTAAAAAAAATGCAGGATACCAGGCAAATTTATAAATTGGGCAAACCGCCTCACGTACGCTACTATGCATTCCAAAATATGGAACAGCAATCAAAACTATTCAACAGCGCTTTAAATTGGGCTATTTCGGGTAACCAAGATTTTTCCAGCCCCGACCAATTATGCCCGGCGCGTGATGTTTTTCAGGCTCGCACTGACCGGCTCATTAGAAACTTAAAGAAATCTGTCGCCAACGAAAATTTAGTTTATTTGTTGGCGGCAATGGCTGGTGAAATCGGCAACAACTCTTTTGACCACAATATTGGCCAGTGGAAGGACGTAACCGGCAATTTATTCGCCGTGGACGAAGCGGCGCGTGAAATAATTATCGCCGATCGCGGGCAGGGGATATTATCTTCGCTCCGGCGCGTGCGGCCTAGCCTGGTAAGCGCTGCCGAAGCCTTGCGCGTAGCATTTACCGAAATTATTTCCGGCCGCGCGCCGGAAAAGCGCGGCAATGGGCTTAAGTTTGTAAAAAAAGTTGTTATGGAAAACAATCTGTGTTTAATTTTTTATAGCGGCAACGCGGTAGCAGAAATTAACGCGCAGGGGCTGACTATAAAAATTAGTTCAGTAGTAATACCAGGCGCTTTAAGTTATCTTCGTTATTAATCATATGCGTATTGAATTAAAAAAATTTGGCACTAATTTGTCTTCACGCCCGGCTGGTAAAGAGGCGTTTTTAATTGTGAAGGCATATAATCTCCCAAAAGAAAGTGGGGAAATAATTGAAGTGGATTTTTCCGGTGTTGAGGTGCTGACGCCATCGTGGGCTGATGAATTTATTACTCCGCTGTTAGCTGATTACCCTAATAAAGTTGTTTTGTTGCCAAGCAATAACGCGTCGATTAAAGCGTCCATTGAAATCATCTCAAAAAAATAAATAATTTAAAACAAAAAATCCTTCCCGTTAGGGTTGGATTTTTTGTCTTGATTTGCTAGCAAGATGAGATGCCCGCCTTCGTTCTTTTGGAACTATGGCGGGCGAAGCCACTTTGGAACGTGTGTGGCGCACGGTGATTGGAGGGTTACTTGTTGGCGGGGTTCTGGGCGGCATCGCGCAGACGCTCTCTGAGCATCCGTTTGACGGAGTCCTCAATTTTTTTCAGCGCGTCCACACAGTTTGTGCACTTGTTGCCGTTGTTCCAAGCGTGGTGGTGTTTACCGCCGGCGAGTGCCTCAGCCCGGGTGTACCTGGTGCCGCAGTATCGGCAGTGCTTCTCCAAGAGATCGCGCGGACGAACTCCCTTGGCGTAGCACTCGGCACAGTCATCACGCTCCACCCACCTCTTGTCGGTCTCGTTGGTGTGCAGGCGCTCCTTGCCACAGTACACGCAGTAGGCCACGGCGTTGATCTCGCGGCGCAGCGCCTGGAGGAGTTCCCAGCGCAGTTTTTTGGGGCTGAGCCTGAGCGACTGTGCCCTCTTGGCTTCACGAGCCAAAAATTCCTCTCCCCACTTTCGCCCAGCTTCTCGGTCCCACGACTGGTTGAGAACCGAGAGCGGACCACGTCGTGGGGTCTCTTCGCCGTCTCTTTCCGATCGAGTATCGTCACGTTCAGCCATTGGTGTCACCTCCTTGTTAGTATATTATCAAACCAGACATTATTGGCAACACCCAGCCGTCTAAAACAAAAAATATTGCCATTTTTTGGCTAATCTGATATACTAAAACTGTCGAAATATTTTCCACACTTTATAACTATATGCTATCAACATTATTAGCATCTTTGGGTTTTTCAGACAAAGAATCATCGATATACCTGGCACTCATCAAACTCACTTCAGGCACCGCCACTGAGTTGGCACGCTCCACTCGGCTCAACCGCACCACCGTGTACGACGTTTTGGAAGTATTAATGAGCCGCGGCTTAGTCAGTAAATTTAAAAAACGCTCCCACACCTATTTTAACGCCCTCGACCCGCGTCAACTTATTAGCTACCTTGATCGTGAAGAGCGAGAACAGTCACGTAAACTCATAAAACAAAAACAACAAGTCCAAGCATTGTTACCCGAATTTATTTCGCTCCAAAATCCGTTGAATTCTAAACCAAAAGTACAATTTTTTGAGGGTGAGAAAGGCGTACGCGAAGCCTACGAAAATACCTTGACTGCCAAAGAACCGCTCCGGGCCTACACCAATGTAGCCGCCATGTTTGAATGCTTACCTAACTTTTTTCCTGAATATTTTCAAAGGCGCGCGAAAGCCAAAATCGGGATCCGCGCGGTTTTCGTCGACAACAAAAAATCACGCGAACGCGCGCAACATGACAGAGAAGAATTACGAGAGAGCCGGTTTTTACCAAACAAGAGCCGGACTTTTTCGCCCGAAATAAAAATATATGACAACAAAATGGTCATTGCCTCCTGGCAAGAAAAAATGGCGGTGATGATTGAATCAAAAGAATTAGCCGAACTCCAAAAAACTATTTTTGATACGTTGTGGGACTTGTTGCCGAAGGAACGTTAGGTTTTTTTAACCAGTTGTGGGAGAGTCTAAAATAAAAAAGCAGATGTCACCTTTGCTTCCAATTTGAAATGAGAAACAAGGGTGATGGACATCTGCTTTAGAACAGTGCCCACCGGTTGCGCCAGAAAAGGCGCGGGCGGGCAGGGTGGGGCAGGAAAGAGCGGAGCGGAGATGAGAGGCGCGGGGCATCATGTGGCAGCGCCATAGTCGCGAAGAGTTTGGTTTGCAGCCTCGACGCCTTGGTAGGCTGCATCGCAGAGCTTCTGCCAGGCTCCGATGGGGAGTCCGCTGTCTTGTAGCCAGCCCATCATGAGCCAGAATGCCTCCATCGGATTGCGAACCTCGGCCTGGCTGACGATCTGACCCACACCGTATAGGAGCGCCATGAAGTGGCATCCAAGCAGGCACGGTTCAACCACGACCCACAGGCCATTAGTTCCATTCGGCTCCGGGGCGCGATGACCGACGATGGCTTGCGGTCTATTGGTGGGAGGAGAATAGCGCCGCCGTCTACTCAGATCAGGGCCTTCCGGGATCGGGCTGTGTCGTCGTCGCATTGGGCCACCTCCAAGGTGTTGAGAGTTTTTTGACCACCTAGTTGGTGGTTGAAACCATTGTAAGCGTCTAATGTAAGGCTGTCAACCCGGTATAATAAAAAAACCGCCCTACAATTGTGGGACGGTTTTAATATTTTTTTTTATTTCTTCCCGCACTCCGCGCAGTCGCTTTTACCGCACGAGCAACCCATTGTCTCATCACCGCATTTTCCTTCACACTTGCCTCCGCAACAGCCGCCGTTTTTCATTCCACCACTCATCGCGCTTTTGCATTTAGGACAACGGCATTCCATTTTAACTAAGCGATAGCGCCCAGCGCCGCCGCCCATAATGGCCAAGCATCCGCCCAAAACCGCGAGCGGGAGGAAGTAGCCCATAAATGGGCCGCCTTTGTGCACCGTGGCCATGGCCACCAGCATAATTATAGACAGCCAGGCGGTGGCAAAATTGGCATAGACGCCCAGGAGCACCATGAGTCCGCCCACAAATTCAAACGCGCCTACAAAATAAGCCCCCAAGGAGCCCCCGCCCGGGAAACCAATGCCGCTAAACATCAGGCTGGCGCCGGCATGATTTATCCAAATTTTGCTCGCGCCCATATACATAAAAATTACGCCAATCGCCAGGCGTAAGGCCAAAAGTCCCCAGGACTTCATTTTACGATGTGTACACATGGATGCGCACATAGAGTGTTGATTAAGATTTAAATTTAGGATTATATTGCAAGTTTTTTGGTCCGTGTTCCAAATTACGTTCCACTGCTATTGTATAACTAAATCCAAATAACCGCAAGGTCCAGTCTACCACAATGCGCAACTTGCGCAGCAGCCCTGGCATAAAGGTAAGGTATATGGTACGGCGCAGCCACCAGGCAAAAATATTGCCAAACACCAGACCGCCCACCACCCCAATGCCATAACGCTCGCCAATGGGCATCAAAGTCCCCTTGGAGCTAAAAGAAAATGGCTTAAGCTTTTTGTTGCCAAGCGTTGCCATAATATGCTTAGCCACATAGCGCCCTTCATGGAAGGCGGCCTCGCCTAACTGGGGCACTGGTCTTTTCTCCCCGGGGTTAAAAATAAGGCCAATATCGCCCACCGCGTACAGCGTGGAGTAGTTGGCGTGCTGCAAGTGTTGGTTGGTGGGAATGCGATTATCTTTGGTGCAATACGTAGTTTCTAAAAAGCAATTCGCGATATTGCCAAACCCAGCGCACCAAATGGTAAAGTCGCTTAATAATTCGTCCGAATCAGTTAGCACCGATTTTAACTTAACTTCTTTGACTTTAGTATTAAACAAAATCTCCACCCCCATTTTCTTGAGTCGGCTAACAATTTTTTGTTGGGCCTTGGGGGGCAGTTGCGGCACCACCGTGCCAATGGTTTGAATTAAGCGCACCATAAGGCGTTTCTCCGGGTACAGGGCGCGCGCGTCGTGGCTGGCAAAATGCTGGAGTTGCCCGGCCACTTCCACGCCTGTGTAGCCGCCGCCCACCACGGTAATGTCAATTTGTTCGTCATCGCTCTCCAAGGCTTCAATTAAATTATGCCGCAAAATCATGGCCCCGGCTAAGGTGCGCACGTGGTTACAAAATTCTTCCGCCCCGGGCGTGTTATAAAAATTAGTACTGCTTCCCATGGCTACCACGCAGTAATTGTAGGCAATTGATCCCCGGCTGGTTTCAACAATTTTTTTCTCGGGGTTGATTTTTTTGACCTCGGCTTTTAAAAAACCATGGGGCGTGTTATGGGTCAGTTCGCGCAGAGGCAAGGCCGCGTGGGTTGGTTCCACCGCTCCGGCGGCTACTTCGTGGTTGAGCGGCGTAAACGAAAAATAGTTGTTCTGGTCAACAATGGTAATGCGCTTTTTAAGACCATGGCGCCGCAAGAGTTTATTCAGGGTCACGAACGTTTCATACCCGCCAATGCCGGCGCCTAAAATTACAATGTCGGTTTGGAAATTGTCCCGCCGCGAGCGGGATCCCGCTGAGGCGGGATATATTGGAAATTGGATATTTTTTGGTGAGGTTGTATTGCTGGGCATAGTGAAATAATTATATCAGATTAGATAGCAGAATTCAATTGTTCCATTGCTATATTGTTGTTTGACTGCCACAGCCAGATTTGTTAGAGTGGGGCTACCCGGCGCCAAGCTGGAGAGAGGAGGACGCGATGAAGCTACGCGAGGTTCCGAAAGGGACGAAGTTCAAGTTCGTCGATAGCCCGCCGTTCAAATGCGACAAAGGTCTTGCTTCCCCTGTCTACACGCAAGGCATCAACGATCAGTACCGAGAATTGAAGTCTGATTTCGGCGTGTGTCTGCTCGAGCGTGTCGACGGAAGACAAGTCGCGGCAGTCGTGGCACCGTACTGGGACCGCCTCCGCGAGGGACACATCCTCGATCTCGAGGTCGCGCTCGTCGCTGACGGTCAGCCGTCCGCCTACTCGGACATGCCGCCCAAGCCGCGGCGAAAGGAGTGAACATCAGTGGCGCCTCGGCGGTAGATCGCCATGATCTCCCCGGGGCGCCTTGTACTACTTTGTAAGGCCCGCAGGGGTCTTTTTTGTTTGCCCCGTGTAGAGAAGAGTTAATGGACATTTC
>JAHFHV010000044.1:0-7355 GCA_023246725.1 Candidatus Magasanikiibacteriota bacterium
CTCGCGGCGGAAATGTCGGAAGGCTCCTTTGCTGCCGGGAAAAAGCTTGGTGAGAATGTGATAATTGAACTGGATCGCCGGGCGGCCATTCGCCGCGCGTTTCAGTCCGCTGAACCCGGTGACATCGTACTCATTACCGGCAAAGGCGCGGACCAAAAAATGTGCCTCGCGAATGGCCGCACAATTTATTGGGATGACCGAATTGTGGCACGTGAGGAATTACAAGCCTGTGGACAAAAAGCTGTGGACAAAAAGCTTGACAAAAATTGTTTTCTATAGTATCCTATATTTAGGTTTCAATTAGTGTCACATACGTGAAAACGTACCAGAAAACATCCCTTTGGGGATGTTTTTATTATAGTAATATGCTACACTATATCTGGCGGTGAGATGGAGAGCAATCCCCTACGGTCGGGGGCACTAATTGAAACCTAGTTGGTACGGTTAATTCCGTATGTGGTTCGACTCCACTACTCTCCGCCGCTAGAGCAACTCTCTTAAAATGAGAGTTGTTTTTTATATGGGGTTGACTTCCTCTTTTTCCATATGCTATACTAATTTCGAACCGCAGTACTGGTGGAACCCTCTCTTTAGAGAATCGGTTTTTCCTCCAAAGCTTCAAACTGAGGATTCATCCTCCGAAGCTTTAGCGCAGGAGGACCACACCGTCGACAGACTGCTCTGTAAACCAAGCATGAACAAGAACACTATGGAAGCCGATCAGAAATTTGTTGAAGACGTCATTCGGGCGATTGTCAACAATCCCCAGGACGTTAAAACGACTCGGATTATTGACGAACGCGGCGTGCTCATTACCCTGGATGTAAATCCAGCCGACATGGGTTACGTTATTGGCCGCCAGGGCCAAACTGCGCGCTCTGTCCGCACGCTCCTTAAGATCGTAGGCGCCAAAAACAACGCCCGCGTTAATCTTAAGATTAACGAGCCAGTAGGCGGCCGCGGCCCAGGCCACGGACCAATGGGCGGCATGGGTGGTGGAATGGGCATGGGTTCTTCAATGGGCAACGCCCCAATGATGAACGACCCAATTGACACCAGCGCCGTTGATAACTTGAATATTTAACACAGATTACGCAGATTGCGATACTGATTTCGCAGATTGTGTGTAATAGACTTTTAAGCCGTCCTGTGATAAAATCATGGGGCGGTTTTAATTAAATTTACTTCAAAATATGACAAAAAACCCGGACTCAAAAGGAGGCAGAGGTCTTGATGGTGGTAGTTTTTTAAGAGATATATTGGGCACTGGTAAAACTGGCTTCCAGCTTACTGCCAAAGAAGCAAGAATATTAAGAAGTAAGGGAAAAATTGTATACTCTGGAATTCCCTTGTACGCGCCCGAAATAGGACAGGTGTCAAAGGTTGGCGATGTAGTAACTATTTCTGTAGTTCGTGGAAACAAAACAAAAAACGAGATGACAGCAAGAATCGAAAGTTTTGCTAAAGACCCTGCAGAATTAAGTCCCAACGAATCTACTGATATTACTTTAGTCCTGGTTTCAGATGAAGTGAATTAAAAAAATAAAAGTGCAACATGCAATTTGATATCCTCACTCTTTTCCCCGACATCATTTATAATTACACCGACGAGTCAATTCTCGGCCGGGCGCAAAGGCAAGGCCTTATTAACGTCCGCGCGCATAACTTTAGAGAGTTCAGCAAAGACAAACAGCGCCATGTGGACGATAAGCCCTATGGCGGGGGGCCGGGGATGATTTTACAAGCAGAACCAATCTACGAGTGTCTCAAATCAATTCGCGCCTTGTCATCCCGAGCGCAGCCGAGGGATCTCGCCAATACGACGCGAGATTCCTCCGCTTCGCTGCGCTCCGGTCGGAATGACAAGAGGACAAAAATAATTATACTTGACCCAGCGGGCAAAAAGTTTGACCAACGCATGGCCGAGAAGTATAGTAAACTTGATCGCTTAGTATTTATCTGTGGACGGTACGAAGGGTTTGACGCGCGGATTTATAAACTGGCCGACGAACGCGTATCCGTAGGGGATTATGTACTCGCGGGCGGAGAACTTCCGGCTTTGACGATTGTGGAAGCTGTGTCGCGGCTCATTCCTGGGGTGCTGGGGAATGAGGAGTCGTTGAAAGAAGAGACTCACGCGCGGAATGTTAAAGTAAGAATGATAAATGATAAATCAATATCCAAATCACCAAAATCACAATTTGACATTCTTCATTCTTCATTCGACATTCTGCGAGAATACCCGCAGTACACTCGTCCCGAAAATTTTATGGGTTTAAAAGTGCCGCCAGTTTTGCTTTCCGGTGATCATAAAAAGATTGAGGAGTGGCGGAGGAAAATGTCGAATGATAAATAGCGAATTAAGAATAAATAACGACTGAACAAAAGCCCAATGCCGAACACCCAAAATACTAAAAATAATTTTGATCTTGAAGAACGCACTGCAGTGTTTGGTGAGGTAATAATTGATTTTGCGAAGAAAATTCCGGAAACAGCTGTAACACGTCGGATAATCACTCAGTTGACTGATGCAGGCACAAGTATTGGAGCGAATTATTGTGAAGCCGCTGACGCAGAGTCAAAACGTGATTTTATCCACAAATTAGGAATTGCGCGGAAAGAGTCAAAAGAAACTAAATTTTGGCTTAGGATTATTGGGAAAGCTATGCCCCAGCTTATTGAGGAAGCCAGAGTGCTTTGGCGCGAAGCGAACGAGCTCAATCTTATCTTAAGCGCCAGCATTCGAACCGCGCGTAGTGGTAAAAAAGATTCAGACGAAGGCAAAGAGGATAATTGAAAATTTTTTGATTCGCAATTCATTTAATATTCGATGTTTAAGATTCGATATTATGCCCACCCTCAAACCAATCGCCAAATTTTTATACGAAGTGGAATAATATATATGTCTGAAACAGAAAAAATTCCAGAAATAGAAAAAATAGTGGATCATTGCTTAATTTTTGACGTGGACGGCGTACTGACCGACCCGGTGCGTAAAGAAATTACCACACCAGAAGGAATTAAAGCCATTGCCGAGCGTTTGCAACGCGGCGAGCCAGTTATTTTAAATACTGGTCGAGCAGTTGATTTTGTGCGAGCAAAAATTATTAAGCCACTTGTTGGCGCGCTGGGTAACCGCACCCTGCTTAGAAATGTTTTGGCAGTAGGAGAAAAGGGCGCCGTGGTAATGTATTTTGATAATAACGGCAATGAACAATTAGTGGTTGACGAAACTATTTCTATCCCGGCACATATTCAAGCAGAGGCGCGGCGTATTACCGAAGAGCAATACGGTGATAGTATGTTTTTTGATGACACAAAGCGAACGATGGTTTCTATAGAGATGCATGATAGATACGATTTAAGCAAATTCCAAGAAGCTCAGAAAAAACTAATCACCGAGCTAGAGGCGCTTATTAATACTCCTGAATTTAAAAATAGACTCCGGGTTGACCCCAGCACCATTGCCACTGATATTCAAGATGTTGCCGTTGGTAAAGCGCTGGGGGTGCGCAAGGCTTTGTGGTGGCTGGGCGAGAAAAACGTCTCGCCCAAAGAATTTTTAACTTTTGGCGATAGCCAGGGTGATTTGGCCATGGCCGAAGAGCTGGCGCGACTGGGCAAACCAACGAGGTTTGTATTTGTGGGAGAACCTAATAAGCTTAAAGCAGAGAATGCACAATTTCCAATTGTGCAAACGAGCGATAAGTACGAACGAGGTGTAGCAGAATTTCTTAAACAATTAAAATAACTTTATGAAAGGCGCTCTCAAACCCATTGCCAAATTTTTATACGAAGTTGGAATGTTGAACCGCACCCCGCGGAGTGGTTTTCATTTTCTTGGAAGTGGTGAGCAGAGCGTGGCCGAACATTCGCTCCGCACCACGTACTTTGCTTACGTGCTGGGAATGCTGGACGGCACGGTGAACGTGGGTCACATGATGAAGATGGCGCTGTTTCATGATTTTGGCGAAGCGCGCGTGTCAGACCTCAATCACGTGCACCAAAAATATGCGTCTCGCCGTCAGCTTGAGGCGGTAAAGGAAGTGGCCGAGACACTCCCGTTTGGCGCGGACATTGTGGCGGCGTGCACGGAGCAAGAAGATAAAAAAACCAAAGAAGCCATACTCGTTAAAGATGCGGACACGCTGGAATGGATAATTTCCCTCAAAGAACAGGTAGATGTTGGGAATGACCGCGCGCTAACGTGGATAGAATACGCCCGCAAAAAACTGCGCACCGACCTGGGTAAACAAGTAGCCGAGGAGATAATGAAAACGGACTCAAATGAGTGGTGGGGAGGCCAAACGGGCGGTGAGGCGTGGGAACAGAAGTGAAAAGTTTGTAAAGTTATAAAGTTTGTAAAGTCTCGCCAGGCTTGACAAGCAAAAAATTATGATATATACTAAGTATATACTTTGTATACATACACTATGACTACTATTTTAAACGTAAAAGTTGAGCCTAAAATAAAAAGCGAGGCAAAAGAAATTGTCGAGGCGTTAGGTTTTACTTTAAGTAGCGCCGTTAATTCATATCTGCGCGATATAATTCGCACTAAATCAATCTGGGTCAGCATGTATAATGAACAGCCTTCTCCCAGGCTGATTGCCGCGATGAGAGAAGCAGAACGCGACCGCAAAGCCGGCAGATTAATCAGTTTCTCTTCCGGAGAAGAAGCATTGCGCTATCTTGACAAAATCATAGCGAAGAAAAAAAAGACCAAGCGATCATAAAATTGCGTATGGATATCATGTATTCACGTAGATTCATGAAGACATTTAAAAAATGTCCAGTTACTATCCAAATCGCCTTTCGTAATCGTTTGGCTCTATTTTTGAAAAATCCATTCCACGATCTGTTGAATAATCATGCGCTGTCAGGACATTTACAAGGACTGCGAAGCATAAATATCACCGGCGATTGGCGGGCAATGTTTGAACAATCTCACGATAGCGTGTGTTTTGTAGATTTTGGCACACACAGTCAGTTGTATTAATGAAACAGATAACACGGATTGTAAGACGCGTCGCCCTTGCGTCTTTTTTTATTTTTTGGTAGGGTGCTATCTGAAAGGGAGGTGAACAATGGCGTTCAAGAAAATCAGGCTCACCGCAAATGGAGACTGCCTGGTTCCGGTCCATGACGACAAGCAGTCAACGGACGAGAACGTGATCGGCCAGATCTCGCTGACCAGGATGATGTTCGAAGATCCGAGAAGGATGAGCAGTCGGCGGTATCCAAACGAGCTCAAGGTGCTGGGTGATCACGAAGTGTGCGGCGGCAGCTTCCAGTTGCGCACCACCACGGCTTCGACGCAGATCCTCCTGTGCGGCGAGTGCTATCTCCGGGTCGAGTTCCCCCGGACCGTCAAGACCTACGGTCAGCTCCGAGAACACCTCGAGAAGTAGCGAAGCCCGACGGGGCCTTCGCGAGTGGATGGCGGGATTCATTTCCCTCCAAAACGTCCGCTCAAACCCGCCCCGTCATCCGCTTTGTGGCAATCAGTTTGAGACTGGTTTTTAAAGAGCGGATATGCCTGCGCGGTCGTAGACCCATCTGGATAAGCTGTGTTTAGTCTCATCGGAATATTGACAGCGACCTTTTAATTCGGTACTATAATAAGAAAGAAAGCAGAAAATTATGCGCCTGGAACATTACCCTTTGGAAAAAATTAAGCGCGAAATTACCGGCATTATCGCACGGCATCTTGACTTGGTAAACTATCGGGTATTTTTTTTCGGTTCCAGAGTAGCCGGGCAGGGAACGGAAAATTCTGATATTGATGTTGGCATTGAGGGACAGGCGCCAGTGCCTTGGAGCGTAATGGCTAAGGTGCGGGGCGAAGTAGAGGAGTTGCCAACTCTGTATAAAATTGATATTGTTGATTTTCAAAATGTTTCCCCGCGTTTTAAAAAAGTAGCCACCCAGCGCGTTGAGCTTCTCACCGCCTAAAATATGCCAACTAAATTTTCCGAGTCTTTACAATCCTTAACCGAAGCCACCGCGCGCTTGGCCGAAGCACTGGCCCTCCCGAAAGATTCCATTGTACGCGATTCGGCCGTGAAGCGCTTTGAACTGGCATTTGATTTGGCGTGGAAAACGACTAAAGCGTGGTTAGAAGAGCAGGGCGTGATGTGCGCTTCGCCAAAATCTTGTTTGCAAGAGGGGTTTCGGCAAGGGTTATTAGAGTATGAGGAAATTTGGCTGGAGACCATTGAATTGCGCAACGCTTCGGTGCATTCTTATGATGAAGAAGTAGCCGAAAAAGTCTACGCTCGGTTGCCGGTAGTGTTGGAAGCTTTGCAGAAATTGCTCAAAAAATTCTAAGATTAGAGAATTTTAAATAGATTGCTAAGACGCAGGGGCCTTGCGTCTTTTTTTATTTTTTGGTAGGGTGATGGGTGGGCGGAAAAATACCCCATCCCTCGCCCTTCCCCTAAGAGGGGAATGGAAACGGTTTGGTGTGGATAAGCTGTGTTTATTGGGGCTTGACAAGGTTTTGAGAATAAGCTATTATGTGGAAGCTCAATTAACCCAATTTTCCGGCCTTACATTCTCTCTACAATTTATATCCTGCTAAGTCCGAAAAATATCCGCCTCGTCGGCGGATTTCGCTCTGCGAAACTGGCAAGAAAAAAGAGTAATCAAAATTTGATTCCTCTTTTTTCTTTGACGCGTAGCGGCACCTCGAGCGAGTCCCGCAAAGCGGGACGAGTCGAGAGGTCTCACGAATCTTGCATTCACGAATCAACACAAAACACATTAGTGTCGATTCGTGATAAAAAATTCGTGGTTCATTGACAACACTAATGTGACAAAGACCATATTAAGTCTATCTTTGAGTAAGGCTCTGTTTTGAGTAACAGAGTACACTCAACATAAATAATAAATAAATCCAAACGATCAGTATTCATACTGAATCGATTGAATTCTCTACAATGAGCAAGTGATTCTGCCTCTCGGCTCGTCCTTCGGGACTCGCTCGAGGCAAAAAGATTCGCTTCGCTCATCTTTTTGAGAGTTTGATTCTAGCTCAGGATGAACGCTGGCGGCGTGTCTAAGGCATGCAAGTCGAGCGACGTGTTTCCCGCAAGGGAAATTACGAGCGGCAAACGGGTGAGTAACACATTGGTAACCTGCCTCCAAGTCGGGGATAGCCTGTCGAAAGACGGATTAATACCCGATAGTCATGCGGGGACGAAAGTCATTCGCATGTAAAGATTTATTTCTTGGAGAGGGGCCTATGTCTGATTAGCTAGTTGGCGGGGTAATAGCCCACCAAGGCTATGATCAGTAGCAGGCGTGAGAGCGCGACCTGCCTCAGTGGAACTGAGACACTGTCCACACTCCTA
>JAHFHV010000044.1:7455-9222 GCA_023246725.1 Candidatus Magasanikiibacteriota bacterium
GGAGAGGGGCCTATGTCTGATTAGCTAGTTGGCGGGGTAATAGCCCACCAAGGCTATGATCAGTAGCAGGCGTGAGAGCGCGACCTGCCTCAGTGGAACTGAGACACTGTCCACACTCCTACGGGGGGCTGCAGTCAAGAATCTTCCTCAATGGCCGAAAGGCTGAAGGAGCGACGCCGCGTGCAGGATGAAGGCCTTCGGGTCGTAAACTGCTTTTATTTGGGACGAATTCGTGACGGTACCAAATGAATAAGAGGTTGCTAACTCTGTGCCAGCAGCAGCGGTAATACAGAGACCTCAAGCGTTATCCGGATTTATTGGGCGTAAAGCGTCCGCAGGTGGTTTGGCAAGTTAGAGGTTAAAACCTACCGCTTAACGGTAGGGCCGCCTTTAATACTACCAGACTCGAGTATGGAAGAGGTAAGCGGAATTCTCGGTGTAGTCGTAATAAGCGTTGATATCGAGAAGAACACCAAATGCGAAGGCAGCTTACTGGTACATTACTGACACTCAGGGACGAAAGCGTGGGGAGCAAACAGGATTAGATACCCTGGTAGTCCACGCCCTAAACGATGTGCATTAGGTATTGGCAGTATCGACCCTGTCAGTGCCGTTTAAAAAAGCTAACGCGTTAAATGCACCGCCTGGGGAGTACGGCCGCAAGGCTAAAACTCAAAGAAATAGACGGGGACCCGCACAAGCGGTGGAGCATGTGGTTTAATTCGACGACAAACGTGGAACCTTACCTGGGCTCAACTACTAGCTGCAAGCCTCCAGAAACGGAGGCCGCCTTCGAGGGTGCTAGATAGGTGCTGCATGGTTGCCGTCAGCTCGTGCCGTGAGGTGTACCATTAAGTTGGGAAACGAGCGCAACCCACGTCGTGTGTTAAATTGTACACACGAGACCGCCCAGCCCTTTGAATGTGAATGTAATCCGAATCCACAAATCTCAAGCCGAATCTACGAATATCCGAATCTACCAATCGAATATTCGTGGTATTCGGAATTTTGTAGATTCGGATAAAAATTTGTAGATTAGGATTATGCATTCGCAATCAGGGGGCTGGGAGGAAGGGGTGGACGACGTCAAATCAGCATGGCTCTTACGTCCAGGGCTACACACATGCTACAATGGGGAGTAACAATGGGTTGCTAAGTCGCGAGATGGAGCTAATCCCATCAAACCTCCCCTCAGTTCAGATTGAAGGCTGCAACTCGCCTTCATGAAGCCGGAATCGCTAGTAAACGCCTATCAGCCACGGGGCGTTGAATACGTTCTCGGGTCTTGTACTCACCGCCCGTCACACCACGGGAGTTGGCAATGCCCAAAGCCCTGCGCTTTGCGCGTGGAGTTAAAAGTTTATAAAGTTATCAAGTTTATAAAGGCGAATCGTTCGTGCTTTATAATTTTTAACTTTCTAACTTTATAACTCGCGTGCGCAGCGCGCAGGGTTAAGGCAGGGTCAATGACTAGGGTGAAGTCGTAACAAGGCATGGGTAGCGGAAGCTGCTCATGGATCACCTCCTTTCTGGAGATACTCAGTGGAAACACTGTGATTCTTCGTCGACATATTGATCATCCTGATCAAGAATGAATTCTTAAAAGCCCCGGCATTCGCCGGGGGACTGTAAGAAGAAAAAAGGATAGACTTCGGTCTTTTTGTTACTGGCCTGAAAATGGTTAGTTCGCGAAAGCGGGCGAAGCAATTTTCATTGGCAGTAACAACCCGCCTCTGGCGGGGTCACATTAGTGCTGTTAAGGCCATG
>JAHFHV010000045.1:0-1717 GCA_023246725.1 Candidatus Magasanikiibacteriota bacterium
AGGTAAATTTAATGGCGTCGCAATTAACCTTACAAAGTACGGCGTTGGAGAAATTGATGGTAAAAGGCTTGGGGAATCAGACACCGATCTCCTGTTTAATTTATTAGCGCCGCTGGTTACGCAACACGATCAAGATAAAGAGGAAGCAAGTGAAAGAAAAAATAAGCGAGCGGAACGTTCGCCGGAAAGCGCGGCGGCCATAGCCAAACTGCTTGGCCCGCGGCCAAAAGAGCTGTCCGAAAGTGAACCGCCAAAACAATTACCAAAACACAAGCCGGATGATGAGGGGAAATAATTAAAAAGAAAAGACACCTTAATGGGTGTCTTTTTATGAGGCCCGGGCGGGAATCGCACCCGCGCATAGGGGTTTTGCAGACCCCCGCCTTTCTACTTGGCTACCGAGCCGTTGTTTTTTGCAGATTTACCCGCCCGAAGCGTAGCGGAGGCGAGCCGCTGTGTTAGCTACTTCACCACGTGGCCGTGGTCAGGACACAAAACAACTCTCTCCGCCAGCCAGCAAAGAGAGTTGGGGCAATAAGCGTTGCGTCAAATTATGCCGGGGCCAAAAGTTTGCGCGCGGCGCCGGGGAGTTCTGCCTTGCCCTGAAGCGGAATTTTGGCAAACGCGCCCTTATGTTTTTTAAAGTATCCCTTTAAAAGAATAAAGGAAAATCCATACGGGCGCATATTTTTAGCGCCTAAAAGCACAGCGGTGCCATTATCTATAAAACAACCAACCGTTTTAGCCTTGGGGTGAGACGTAATAATCAGCTCATCCGCTCCTTCATCATAGCCTATGTAGAGATTTTTTTGCGCCATATAATTGGATCGCCTTTGGCGGTGTTAACCACTAAAAAACTGGTGCGAATATGAATAATTTTGTTGCGCGGCGTCCCCACTACCATAATCCAAAACAGCTTATTAAGGGTGAAGCGGATCGGTAACTTTAAACATAGATAAGTCGTATCATTTATAGTATACCAGAAATAAAAAAATACGCAAGACTGACAGGGGGGTTAAGAAATTTCAATTATTTTTTTCCTGGCTCGCTGACCACTAACAATTTCTACTTGGCTTTTGGCGACTTTAAAATGTTCGCTCAAAAGTTTAATGAGCGCGGCGTTGGCTTTGTTATCCACGGGCGCGGCGGTTAAACGCGCTTTAAAAGAACCATCCCCTTGAGGGATGATTTGATTTTTAGAAGAGCGTGGAGAAACCGTAATCGCAATAATCACATTAATCCAGCCACCCACTCAGGGCTAACAACATCGCCTTTTCTTGGACACATACTACAAATGTTTACGAATTAATTTTAAGATTGCGAGATCCTCGCGCACTTTGTCATGCTCGGTTTCTAAAATAAAATTTTTATTCTGGAGGCGTTTGTCGGCCAGGAGTGCTTCAAACCCGGCTTTGCCAATTTTGCCTTCTCCAATGTGTTCGTGCCGGTCACGGTGCGAATTAAATTCCACTTTAGAATCATTGCAGTGAAACATTTTGAGTTTTTCAAGGCCAATGGTTTTATCAAACAAATCCAAGGTTTTTTTAACCGCCGCGGGCGTGCGAATATCATATCCACTGCCAAAAGCGTGCTGGGTGTCAAAGCACACCCCAATGTTATATTTTTTGAGTTTTGCGTGATGAACAATCTCCGCAATATCCTCAAACGTGTGGCCAATCACCGCGCCGGCCCCGGCCGAAATTTCGATTAAAAATTG
>JAHFHV010000045.1:1817-9001 GCA_023246725.1 Candidatus Magasanikiibacteriota bacterium
CCCAAATCTTTGTAACTGCCGAGGTGCGCCATAACATAGGCGGCGCCAAGGAACGAACCACGTTCCAATTCCTGCCGAATAACGGAGATTGAGCCATGTTTAATGCGCGGGTTGCTGGACGCGAAATTTATAAAATACGGGGCATGGATGTAGCACTCGCGCTGTCCGGTGAGTTCCATGTTCTTTTTAAACATGGCAACAACTTCCGGGGTGAGCGGGGCCACCGGCCCGCCGTGGGGCGACCGAGAAAACATTTGAAAAACTTCACACCCCAAAGCCGCCGCGTTTAACGGGGCGTTAAAAATACCGCCAGCGATAGAAACATGCGCGCCGAAGAGCATAAAATCTGGTTAATCCTTTTTTCTAAAAATAATTTCTTTTG
Organism: Candidatus Magasanikiibacteriota bacterium; assembly: GCA_023246725.1. Lineage (GTDB taxonomy): Bacteria > Patescibacteriota > Patescibacteriia > Magasanikbacterales > GWA2-37-8 > SICD01. The sequence continues at coordinate 2,200 of JAHFHV010000045.1, forward strand.
ATCGAAACAAGTCTATGGAATAAGGACGTGATGTTGGGGCAAGATCGGGATCGCCACCAACCCAGGAAACATAGATAAAGGGGGTGCCATTTTTTTCCAACTCAAAAAGGTCCACTTTAAAACAGCTTTTATCATTCAACTCCGGCTCGCGACCATAAAAATCCATAAATATAATATCACCAGGCTTAAGTCCAAACTCGCGCATAAAAACTTCCTCTGCCGGAGAAATTATTTCGCCAGCTGGCAGTTCCTCTTCATCTGGAAGTTGTGACCCACCCCCGCCATCTTCACGTGATTTAGTCATATCTTTAAAATAAAAAAGCTATGGCAGTAGTATACCATAGCGTTTGAGGTTGAAAAGAGTAAAATACCCCATCCCTCGCCCTTCCCCTAAGAGGGGAAGGGAAATCGTTGCGAGCGAACGCCCAATGAGTGAACGTGGAACGGCGACAGCGCGCGTTGCGTTGGCTGGCTCCCTCCCCTGTCCCGCCACAGCGGGACCCCGCTCGCTGCGGGGTTAGGGGAGGGACAGTGGGAGGGGTATTGAGCGATCTCTCAAACAAAATTATTTACCCAGTACCTTTTCTTTCAATAACTTAACGACTTTGCGATTCTGCACCGTGGCGGCTATTGTATCAAGAACTTCGGGGCGTTTCAAATTTTCTTCCACATTCTTATCATCTGGATAGGCAGTGCGAATATCGGCTATTTCTTTATCCAGCTCGGTTTTTTCCACGGTAATGTTATTGTCTTTAGCCACTTGGCGGGAAATAAGCGCGGCTTTGGCGCGCTTCGTGGCGCCTTCTTCAAAATCGGTAAAGATTTGCTCTTCGGTTTTTTTAATGTCCAGCAAATATTTTTCCATTGCAATGCCGCGCCTATCCAAATCATTTTTTAATTCGTAAAACATTTTGCGTTTTTCGCTATCAATCAATATCTGCGGAATCTCATCAAACTGGCTCTGTGTAATCAGCGCGTCTAAAATACCTTCTTCCACGCGCCGGTCTTCTTTTTGTTCGGCTTCGCGCGTGAGGTTAGTCATTAAAAGCTCTTTGAGCTTAACCAGGCTCTCTTGGCCGAGATTTTTGGCAAACGCGTCATCAATTTCGGCATATTCTAACGTAAACACGTCGCCCACTTTAATTTTAAAATCCACATCGCGATTCGCCAAATGCTTTTGGTAGTGGTCTTGGGGGAATTTAAGGGAAAATTCTTTGGCATCATCTTTTTTTAAGCCCACCAGCTGTTCGGCCAGGCCCGGAATGTAGTGCGGTTCGTTTAAATACACCTGGTGCTTGTCAGCCTGCCCGCCTTCCACCGGCACTTTGTCTATAAACATTTCCATTTTGATGATTACTTTGTCGTCTTTGGTCGCAACGTCATTTTTAAGAATTTCTTTGGGCTGCATTTTGCGTAAATTGTCCAAGGTCTCGTCAATTTGCTTATTACCAATTTCCACGTTCTTCTTTTCAATCTGGATGCTTTTGAAATCGGGCAATGTAACTTTTGGCAATAGCGCCACCGTGGCTTTGTAAATCAAATCATTCCCCGGAGCCAATTTTTCCACGCTCATTTGCGGCATGCCAATGGTATCCAGCTTTTCTTCTTTTACCACGGTAAAAAAAGTATGCTGAACAATTTTCTCCAAGGCTTCTTCCATAATTTTTAATTCCCCCAGCTGTTGTTTTACAATGTCATAGGGGGCCTTGCCCGGGCGGAAGCCTTTAATGGCGGCGCGCTCCGAGAGCCGTACCGCCGCGGCTACAACTTCTTTTTTGTAATCTTCGGGAGTTACCGTAACGCGAATTTCCACTTGGGATTTGGCTAATTTTTTAAGTTCGTGCTGCATACGGAAATAATAAGGAGTAATTGGCACAGTGTAACGGAAAATAGTGGTTTTGTCAACCACTGGCTCCGCACCGTGCTCATAAAGCTCTGGTGTAGTTGACAAAAGGAAGGCTAAACTGTATGCTTTGTCCACTTTTCGGAGGAGAGCAGATGACAGCTGAAAAATGGAGGGTGTGGCGGACCAAGCTCGAACGGGTCATGTACAAGCCCGAGATCACCCTGGAGCTCAAGGACGGCGAGACCCCCAAGGGCAAGGTCACCGTGACCGAGGACGACCACGTTGTAATGGTGGTACGCGGGGTGGCCCGCACCATCGAGCGCGAGGAGATCATCGGTCCCACAACGTTCGCCAAGTAGACGAAACGGGACAACGAGGAAAGGAGAAGCGCGAATGGAAAATCGTTGGTACAAAGAGCGTCACGGCACAATGATCTTGATGGCTGACCTGTTGCGCATCATCGCCTACGCGCTCCTGGTGATCGCCCTGGTGCGGTGGCTCGCCCCACGCCCCACCCCGGACGTCATCATCGTGGTGCCGGCGGCGCGCGAGGCGCCCAGCGCCTTCGAACACCAGCTGGCGGCCGACGACGTGGCACACTACCTCTTCCGAGGCAGCTCGTGCCACACGTGCATCGCGCTCGTTCCGAGCACGGTGGTGTGCCACCGGTACGACGACCAGAGCGGTCGCATCGAGGAGGTGGCGGCCTGCAGTCTCCATGACGGCCACGCCGACTGCGTGGTCGCCGACGGTGGCCGCAACATCGGTCCAATCTGCGCCGGGGTCAGGCTCAGCTGGTTCTGAACCGCCAACCACAAAAAAGGAGGCCGGGGCGAAGCACAAAAATATCCCTCTCGAAAAAGCAACAGGGTGTCATCAGCCCACGCATTACGAGTGTGGTGTCTCTCGCCAGGTCGCCTCACTCACGATGATTATAAACATTATAGTTATCGTGAGGGCGACCTGGTGAAAATATATTTAAAAAATACTCTCTGTCCGAGGGTATTTTTTTGTGATTACATCATCTGGCTGTCATCCTGAGCGCTAGCGAAGAATCTCTGTCCGTTCGTCGAGTGAGACAGAGATTCTTCGGTCGCCGCGACGCTCCCTCAGAATGACAAGTAATTTTCGTAATTCAATAAACCTACTTAATCAACAGTCCAACAATCAAGAGTGCGACAATATTCGCCACTTTAATCATCGGGTTGATGGCCGGACCAGCCGTGTCTTTGTACGGGTCGCCCACCGTGTCGCCGGTAACAGCCGCCTGGTGCGCAAACGAACCCTTGCCGCCATAATTTCCTTTTTCAATATATTTTTTGGCATTATCCCAGGCGCCGCCGCCAGTCGTCATGGAAATGGCCACAAAGAGGCCGGTGATAATAGTGCCAACAAGCAATCCGCCCAAGGCTTCCACGCCAAGCAAGACTCCGACTAAAATGGGAATAACGATTGGTAAAAGCGCGGGAATAATCATTTGGCGAATCGCGTCTTTAGTCACAATGTCCGAGCAAGTGCGGTAATCGGGTTTGGCCGTGCCCTCCATAATACCAACAATTTCTTTAAATTGGCGGCGCACTTCTTCCACCACTTTGCCGGCCACTTTGCCCACGGATTCCATTAAGAGAGCGCCAAATAGATACGGCAAAAGTCCGCCGATAAATAATCCGGTTAATACTTTTGGATTGTTAATGAGGAATTGAACCGAATCCGGCAATTTGTGCGTAAAATCGGCAAACAAAACGAGCGAGGCCAAACCAGCCGAAGCGATGGCATAGCCTTTGGTAACCGCTTTAGTGGTATTACCAACGGCATCCAGGGGGTCGGTAATGTCGCGCACAGCTTGGGGGAGTTCGGCCATTTCGGCAATACCGCCGGCGTTGTCGGTAATCGGGCCATAGGCGTCAATGGTTACGACGATGCCGGCCAGCGATAACATGGCAACGGCCGCCATGGCAATGCCGTAGAGGCCATTATCGCCACCACCAGGCAAGTAGTAAGCCCCGAGCATTGTGGCAAGAATTGCTATTACTGGCAAAGCGGTCGACTTCATCGACAGAGCCAGCCCGGCGATGACATTAGTACCATGGCCGGTGGCACTGGCTTTGGCAATACCTTTGACCGGGCCATAACTAGTTGAGGTGTAATACTCGGTAAGCCACACCATAACCGCGGTGAGGGCGAGCCCAATAACGGTGGTAGCGAACAATTTATTTACAGAATAGCCAAATAGATTACTCAACAGCCAATTAGTGATCGGATAAAAAGCAATAAGGGAAAGTATGCCGGCCGCCGCGAGCCCTTTGTAGAGCGCGTGCATTATATTTTGATTTTTGCCAAGGCGGATAGCCAAAGTTCCAAGGATTGACGCAACGAGTGACGCACCGCCGAGAACGAGTGGATAAACAAGTGCGCGGCTGTTGCCAGGGAACAACTGATGGCCGAGCACCATGGCCGCAATCATAGTAATGGCATAGGTCTCAAATAAGTCCGCGGCCATGCCCGCGCAGTCGCCCACGTTGTCGCCCACGTTGTCCGCAATCACGGCCGGGTTCCTGGGGTCATCTTCGGGGATTCCTTTTTCTACTTTACCTACTAAGTCTGCTCCCACATCCGCGGCTTTAGTGTAAATGCCGCCGCCAATGCGCGCGAAGACGGAAATGAGACTGCCGCCAAACCCCAGGCCAATCAGGGCCGACAGATCTTTAGTTATTAAGTAAAAAACCGTCACGCTTAAAAGACCGAGGCCAGCCACCAGCATGCCGGTAACGGAACCGCCGCGCACGGCCATGTTCATGGCTTGGGTAAAACCCTTGGTGGCCGCTTCTGCCGTCCGCACGTTGGCGCGCACCGAAATGCTCATCCCAATAATACCGGCAACGCCCGAGCACAGCGCTCCCACAAAAAATCCCACCGCCGTCATCCAGTCCACTCCCCAACCCAGCAATACAAATATAACCACGGCAACCACTCCAATGGTTTTATATTGACGTTTTAGGTACGCGGTGGCGCCATCTTGCACGGCCCGCGCAATTGCCTGCATGCGTTCCGAGCCTGGGGACTGGCGCATAATCCAAGCGCTCATAAGGGCGCCATACAGAACGGCTGTAAGCCCCGGAAGAACCGCGCCAATGAGGATAATAACGGTTTCGGTCATACACGATAGTTAAAAGGTAAAAGTAATAAAGGCCAAGGGGAGAGAGCGCCCATTGATTTAAGGGTTATTTTATGCTAAAGTACGGTCTACGTCAAGGGTCTTTTTTAACATGAAATATAAGGTACTTCTCAAAATACTCTGGATTTTAATCTATTGTAAGCGCGGCCTGTGGTGGGCGGGACGCGCTATTTTAGCTTTGTTTGACGGCGTTTTCGACAGTGTGTGGCGGCTAGCGCGCTTAATTCAATATAAAATTGGTTTGCGGCTTAAACGTTACGGGCTTTTACCGCGCCGCGAGGTATTATTAAAACGGGATTTTTTACAAATTATTCTTGGCTTGATTATTTTTTGTTTGGCGATTCCGCAAACAAAATTACTGGCTAAACCCGATCCGCTATTTGCCGGAAACCAAACCATTGCGTATCGCTTACTCTCTCCGGATGACGAGAATAGTCTTGAAGAAATCGTCGGAACCGATCAAGCAACCCGCGAGCCGGCGCCTTCCTGGCGAACAGGCGCGCTTAATGCCGATAGCGTCCCGGGCAAACAAGCTAACTACCCTGTGCCCGACCAGCTGGCGGTTGTGGCTGGCGGCACGGCGCTAGCTAAACCCTATTTGATTCCCAGCGCCACCATGGGCGGCACGGCGCTCCGCACCCAGTTGGTGGATTACGCGGTTGAGCCGGGCGATTCGTTAAGCAATATTGCCTACCAATTTGGCGTAAGCGTAGCGACTATTTTATGGGAGAACAATTTAACTGAACGCACCTTAATTAGACCGGGTGATATTTTGCGGGTTCCGCCGGTCAGCGGCGTTATGCACAATATTAAACGCGCCGATACGCTTGGCAAAATAGCCGCCCTGTACCAAGTTAAAGCCGAAGATATTGTGGCGTTTAACCATCTTAAGGAAAACGGCGCTGATCTTATTATTGGTGAAAAAATTATGGTGCCGGGCGGCATTAAACCTCAAGCGCGCAGCTTAGCCACCGCCCCTAGAACCACCGCCAGCTTCCAGCGCGTGGCCGCCCCGCCCCGCTCGCTCGGAGCGGCTTCGGCTAGCGGATTTTTGTGGCCGTCCCAGGTTCACGCCATTACCCAATATTTTAGCTGGCACCACCACGCTATTGACATTGCCGGCCCTTGGCAGACACCCACGTACGCGGCCAAGTCTGGTATAGTAGAAAAGGCCCAGTGCGGCTGGAACGGGGGCTATGGCTGCTACGTAATTATTGACCATGGCAACGGCCTTAAAACCCTATACGGACATCACTCGGTACTATTAGTTTCGCCTGGCGAGCGCCTTGAAGCCGGCCAAACCATCGCGCTCATGGGAAATACCGGACGAGTGCGCGGACACACTGGCATTCACTTGCACTTTGAAGTTATAATAAATGGTGTCCGAGTGAACCCTCTGGGGTACGTGCGATAACACGATACATGAGACACATATTACGATACAATTGTATCGTCTATCGTTTTACGTGAATCGTGTCTCGTGTCAGGGCATATCCACCCCACCCTTGTTCCAGGGATTACACCGCATTATCCTCCATATGGTTTTTAAGAGGCCTATCATAAGGCCGCTTTTTTGTATTACTTCAATGGTGTATTGGCTGCAGGAAGGATAAAAACGGCAGTAACCATGCGGAAAGCGGTGTTTAAGAAGACCATGATCGGGAGAAAGAGTTTTTTGATATATTTTAATTAAAAAAATAATTCCTTTTTTTGGCAGAGATAAGAGAAAAGACAGTGTTCGTTTCATAATATTTTCTCAATATCTGCTTAATATTTGTTTA
>JAHFHV010000046.1 GCA_023246725.1 Candidatus Magasanikiibacteriota bacterium
CAGAAAATTCGTGCGGAGCTTGGCCTCCCCAATGATTCTCAGTGGGATATTTAATGTCTTTTAATATAGATGTGCTATGAAAATTAAACTCCCATTCGATCCAGCTGGCAACATTTTTCGCTGGGGCCCGGTCCCGGGAAAATTTTTGTACACCTCTACATTTGTGGAAGTACATTATAAACATTTCCGCGCCGCCTATGGTGAGAATTGGCCGGAAACCGTGTGGCTTTTTAAAGACGGCCGCAGTTTTTGGATTAATAATACGCCAGATATTGAAGCGGCGGGGGAGCGTACGTTTGTAAAGTACATGCTTCCAAAAGAATCGCGGAATAAAATTTACTCGGAGTGGCAAGGTCACAGAAATAATTTTTTGGAATTGAGCAAAAGTATCAATGTCACAAAGCTCGTGGAGGCATCAAACGTCGAACTTCTTAATTTGTGGAACAATCTTACTGATATCTATACAAAATTTTGGGTAACTGGCTCAGTGCCTGAGTTAGCAAATTATGGCTCAACACATTATCTCAGTAAAAAGCTACGGCTGTTTATTAACAACGATCAGGAGTTATCCGTGGCGCTCGAGGTTCTTACGGCTCCAACCCGAATGTCATTTTATCAAGAGGAAGAAGTTGCCCTTGCTAAAACGTCTGACATGGTAAAACACCAACGGCAATTTTTTTGGCTCAAAAATAGTTATGCCGGCACACAAATTCTTCCCATGGAATTTTTTGTGGAGCGAAAAAAAGATTTGAAATCGGAGATTGAGATTGAAATTAAGAAAAAGTTAGCTGAGACAATAGCACGCAAGCTCGCGGTGCAAAAACAATTTAATGTACCGTCAGACATTATGGAAATTAGCGAAGCGATTAGCGATGGTGTGGGTTGGCAGGATGAGCGCAAGAAATATATTTTCATGATTCTGCATTATATAGATGTGCTGGTGGCGGAGATAGCCCGGCGTTTTGAATATGATTTTAATGAATTGCATAATTTGTGGCACTATCAGATTGCTGAGATTCTTGAGGGCAAGAATCTCCACCTCGAACTTACAAAACGAGCCAAGGGGTTTGGGGTGCAATTTTTTCATGACTGCCGAGAGTTGTCCGCCGAAGAAACTGAATTTTTTTGGAATGTATACAGTACCGAAAAAGTTGTTGCGGGTACGAATGAGGTGAAAGGTATTGTGGCGAGCAAGGGAAATGGGGGAGTGGTGCGCGGTAAAATTCACATTCTCCTCGACCCCATGAAAGCTGAATTATTTCAGGATGGCGAAATCCTCGTTGCGCCCATGACCAGCCCAGAATATATTTTTGCCATGAAAAAAGCGTGTGCGGTGCTTACCGATACGGGTGGGCTGACGTCACATGCGGCAATTGTCAGTCGTGAACTTGGCATCCCGTGTCTCGTGGGAACAAAAGTCGCGACCACTGTTTTTCAAGATGGTGATGTGGTGGAAGTTAACTCCGGAGAGGGGATTGCACGAAAGGTGTAGAGTTTTTAATATTCTCTTGACACAACTGGGGGACCGGTGGTACTATTATAGTGTAATACTTAGTATTAACAATAATCGCCGCGCCTTAAAGGACAAGGTCGCGTCTCAAAGGACGTTACGCGACACGATTCCGTTGAATCGGGCATGATTTCGTCAAATTATATGCGTACTTCAACTATTGTAAGCATTTCTCTCCCCCCAGCCATGGCCAGGCAGTCCGAAAAAGTCGCCAGTCAGCAGCAAATGACTAGGTCCGAACTGGTACGGACTGCTCTGCGCAATTACTTGGCGGAGCTTGATGCGGCCAAATCCATTCGCGTGTACCAAGAGGAAAAACGTGCTGGTAAATTAAAAGTTCTTAAAGGGTCTCTGACGAGTTTGATGACCTAAACGTGTATGCGCCCGATTAAGCACATACAGTATTCTTCGCGATTCGCGCGTTCACTCAAAGCCCTGTCTTCCGAGTTTAAAAAAATGATTGAGGAGCGTGAAACAATTTTTAGGGCCGACTGTTTTGACGTTCGTTTGAAAACGCACAAATTAAAAGGTCGTCTTGAAGGTTATTGGTCTTTTTCGTTAACGTATTCGCACCGGGTATTGTTTGAGTTTATCAGTAAAGATACGGTTGGTTTTGTGGATGTTGGTGATCATGCAATATATCAGTAGAGATTATGCTATATCAACTCACTCTCACCATCCACGGCCGCGTCCAAGGAGTTTTCTTTCGCGAATCAACTTGCGCGGAAGCGCGTCAACTTGGGCTGGTGGGAAGCGTAGAGAATAATGCTGGCGGGACAGTCAGCGTTGTGGCGGAAGGTCCTAAAGAAAAATTGGAACAACTAAAAAAATTTTGTCAGGCTGGGCCGCCGTATGCTAAAGTGGAGCGGGTAGAGGAGGAGTGGAGGGAAATAAAAAAGCTCGGTTTTGTTGGGTTTTTGAGTAAATCGTCGCACGATAATTGACGTATTGTAACATTTTTGTTACAATAATGACATAAAAATGTTACATTCTTTTATGCCTAAAAACAAGCCATTGAGCGCTCGGCAGGATGCGATTATTTCGTTTTTAGAAGAAACAAATCAACCGGCCGCGATGTCGGCCATGCTTAATCATTTAGAATCGCTTGATAGCGCGGTTTCGCGCATGACGATTAACCGTGATGTGCGCGAGTTAGTTGATTTAGGGTACGTTACAAAACAAGGTGACGGACGTGGCGTTGTGTATGTGTTGTCGCCGAGTTTTAGCGTCGTGAAGCCAATTAACACCGAGGCCTATTTTAAGGTGGAACCGGATAAAAGAGCCGTTAAGCAATCGTTTAATTTTTCGGTTTTTTCTTTACTTGATTCCATTTTTAGCTCTACAGAATTACAACAGTTGGAGATTTGGAACGAAACCTATCGCCAGAATGTAAAAAAATTGTCACCGACGGTTCTTAAGCGCGAGTATGAGCGACTGACGATTGAACTGTCATGGAAATCTTCCCACATTGAAGGCAACACGTATACGCTTCTTGAAACCGATTATTTATTAAGCCAGCACAAAGAACCCAAGGGGCACACCCGTGAAGAAACCGCGATGATTTTGAATCATAAAATCGCGCTGGATTATATCCGCGCTCACGCAGACCAATTTAAGATTCTCAATCTTCGCAAGATTGAAGAAATTCATAGCCTCTTGATTAAAGATTTAGGCGTAGAGCGAAATATCCGGAAGGGACTCGTGGGTATTGCCGGCACGGCCTACCGACCGCTCGATAATGCTTTTCAAATTAGAGAAGCCATAGAAAAAATGTGCGCGGTCATTAATAAGCAAAGAAGTATTTTTGCCAAGGCGATTCTGGCCCTGCTCATTATCGCTTACATTCAGCCGTTTGAAGACGGCAACAAACGCACCAGCCGTTTAATTGGCAACGCACTGCTTATAGCGCACCGGGCCTGTCCGCTGTCGTTTAGGAGTATTGATGAATTGGAATACAAAAAAGCAATTCTAATTTTTTACGAACAAAATAATTTCCACTATTTTAAACAACTGTTTATGGAACAGTTTGAGTTTGCGGTTAAAAATTATTTTGGGTGATTTTGGTTTGTTTGCGTGTGAGTTTTATTTAAGGTTTAACTAGTCAAATGCAATTAAAGAGTAATACGCGAAGTATCCAGCTGAGCAAAAATTGGGTTCATTACCTCACACGGCCGATGACAATTTTTGCCTCATCGCTTTGGCACGAATGGTACGCTTCACCGTGGGCCGATACTCTTGTTGGCGCAACAATGCCAGACGCGCTTTTTGTGGAACACCCAAAAGAAAACGTTGCCCTTTTTTTGAAATCAGAGCAGTTCAAAAAGTTCCAAGCATGTATTGAAAGAATGGTGCTCAGGGAACCTCAAAGAATGGAAAAAATTTTAACCAAAGGGCTGGCTCTCATTAATGAAGCAAAGAAACGTATTGCTAAGTATAGTGGAAACGAAAACATTGAAGAATCAGTGGATTTTGTGGTTTTGCTTGGCCACCACACTGCGAATTTTCCGCGTATGACACTGAACGTGCTGGCAGAACACAAGATCTCGAATCCTAAACTTATTGAGTTAGCGGAAAAAATTCGCGCACAAACTATCTATCCATATTTTGTTGCCGAGGTTATTAGACCACTCGCCATTAATATTCTCAAAGAGGCTGGTGTTGAAGATGCGAATCAAAAAGTTAATTTTTGCACCTATAAAGAAATTCAACATAGTGATTTTAAAGATTTGAATTGTAGAGTGGAAGAAAACGGAAATGAAAATTTTTTTGTGTATGAAATTAATGGAGGCAAAGAAAAAATTAGTTTTTCTCACGATAATCACAAACGGCTGGCAGAACTCATGGGGTATTCTTTAAATGGCGGCCAGGAAATAAAAGGCGTTATCGCTTATCAAGGAAAAATAACTGGTCGGGTTTCGATTATTGTTGGGGACAATGCAACCAGTTTTTCTTCTGGGGATGTGCTCGTGTCCGTCAATTCAAGCCCGAAACTTATGCCATACATTATTAAGTGTAGCGCCATTGTGACAGATGAAGGTGGTCTTGGTTGTCATGCCGCCATTGTGAGCCGCGAACAGAAAAAACCCTGTATCATCGGTACCAAAATCGCCACCAAAGTATTAAAAGACGGTGATATGGTGGAAGTGGATGCTGAGAAGGGGGTAGTGAGAAAAATATAGCACCGCGTTTCAATGGACGTTACGAGGTATGATTTTGAATAAATCAATATGTCCCACCTCAAATTTTTTAAAGACATCTCAAAATCGAGCGTTGCCGAAGCCGGTGGCAAAGGTGCATCGCTGGGAGAGATGACCCAAGCCTTCGCTAAAGCTACGGCGGGTAAACTGGGGCACAACCCTGTGCCACCCGGTTTTGTGGTCCTCGCTTCGGCATTTGACCGGTTTTTGGAAGAGACAAAATTGAATGTAGAAATTGCCGCTCGACTGAAAGAAGTTAACCCGGCTGATACTAATTCGATTGATAAGGCCAGCGCGGTGATTAGGGATAGTATTCATGACCACGCCATGCCGAAGGATTTAGAAAAGGAAATTTTGGAGGCGTTTGACGCTCTCGGCAGCGCAAGCGACGGCAACCCCTCTGCGTCTCCCCTTAGTAAGGGGAGAATATTGACGCCAGCCAGCGAATTGTTGGTGGCGGTGCGGAGTAGTGCGACGGCGGAAGACTCGGCGGTCGCGAGTTGGGCGGGGGAGCTCGAGACGTATCTTAACACTACGAGGGAGAATGTCGTTGAACGCGTTAAGCAATGTTGGTCGTCGCTGTTTACGCCGCGGGCGATTTTTTACCGGCATGAAAAAAACTTAATTGATCATTATGTTTCGGTTGCCGTGGTGATCCAAAAAATGGTACAATCAGATATCTCCGGAATTGCTTTTACCGTGCACCCCGTTACGGAAGATTATGACCAGATGATAATTGAAGCGGGGTTTGGGCTTGGAGAAGCCATCGTTAGCGGACAAATTACGCCGGATAGTTATGTGGTGAGTAAAAGTGAGATGAGAATTTTGGATGTGAGTGTTGCCACGCAAAATCGTAAGCTTCAAAAGAAGGATGTGCGAAATGCGAAAACTGCGAAAGTGCGAAATAACAATGAAACAATTGAACAATTGAATAATGTTTCGAACGAAGAGGATAACGCTAATGAGTGGGTTGAATTGAGTGAAACTGAAGGCTCTAAACAAAAACTCACCGGTAAACAAATTATGGAAGCCGCGGAGTTATTTAAACACATTGAGCAGCATTACGGTTTTCCCTGTGATATTGAATGGGCGTTTGAAAACGGAAAGTTTTATATAACTCAAAGCCGGCCGATTACGACTTTGAAGAAGTAGTCGGCCAAATTGTCATCCCGACCGCAGGAGGGATCTCTGTCCCAATCACTAATCCCGCACCGCTCGAATCTTAAATAGACGGGATCCCGCTGTAGCGGGACAATATAACAATTTAACAATAAAACGACGACCCGACAGAGATTCCTCGTCAGCCGCATGTGCGGCTTCGCTCGGAATGACAACTGAAAAATAATGAACGTATGAATCCCGCTCTCGCGCTCACGCTCGCCATGCTTATTTGGGGAGCCGGGCCGCCCGTATTTAAACTGGCGCTCACCAACATCCCGTTATTTACGCTGGCCTTTTTACGATTTTTTTTGGCGGGATTTATTTTTTTGCCTTTAGCGCACCGCACGGCCATTCGGCGGCTCACATCCCACGATTGGTTTGCTATTTTGGCGGTGGCCCTTTCCAGCATCACGGTCAATATCGGATTTTACTTTCTGGGGCTAAAATATGCCGATAGCATTAACGCTTCAATAATCGCGGCCAGCGCTCCAATTTTTATTTTTTTAGTATCGGTATTCTGGTTTGGCCAGCGCGCGAAGCTACGCATGTCGCTTGGCATGAGCGTGGCGTTTATCGGCGTTGTAGTTCTGGTGCTGTCTCCGTTGCTTAAAGGCCAAAGTCTGGCCTCCGGAGAATGGAAGGGAAATATTTTTTATATTATTGCCATGCTCTCTACCGTGGTGGCTCCATTTATAGAAAAGAGCGCTCTGAAGCGAATTAACATCTACGTTATTTTATCTATTAGTTTTTTTATTGGCGCGCTCACTTTTTTGCCGTTTATGATGTATGAACTGACAAAGTGGAATTTTACTTTGCTGAATTGGCGCGGGGCGGTGGGAATAGTCTATGGGGCGGTATTTTGTTCCGCCCTGGCGTATTGGTTATATTTTTATGGTCTGAAGCGTTTGGCTACCACCGAGGTGGGTATCTTTACCTATCTTGATCCGTTTGTGACCGTGGCGGTGGCGGCGCCCCTTCTCCACGAACTTCCGGGTGTTTTTTACTTTGTATCGCTCGTGCTCGTGATTGTTGGTATTAGCATTGCCGAAGGGCGATTGCATTACCATGGCCATTGGCAGAGGCGCCGAGTCCTGCCAGTGGACGAAACTACCCCGTTTATTAAGGAAACCTAGTAATTTATTTATTGGGTATTGACAAAATTGGTGTTTTCTGCTATACTATATTCAATAATTTGGGCAACCCATTGTCTAAACAGAAGTTCCCAAAATACTATTCCCGCCCCGAGCGAAGTCGAGGGGCGGGGGAGGTCGACTAACTCAACATCTCAAACAACATTTTGGGAATTTGCTTCAAAGAAAAATATGGCTTTTGGTTCAGACAGGCAAATGTATGATGTGGATTTATCCTGCGCTAAGTGCGGGACCCATATCTCTCAATTGCCTTTTCAACCTTCTGGCGACCGCCCGGTATATTGCAGTGATTGCAATCGCGCGTTCCGTCAGACTCGTGGCGGCGGCATGGGGGGCGGAATGGGCGGCGGCATGAGCCGCGGTCCTCGCCAAATGTACAGTGTGAATCTCACCTGTGCGCAATGTGGCGCCGCAATCACCCAGCTTCCTTTCCAGCCCTCTGGCGACAAACCAGTGTACTGCAAGGATTGCATGATGGCTCGCCGCAATGGCTAAATTCTTTTAGAATTTAAAAGACTCCCCCGCACTGCGGGGGAGTCTTTGTTTGTATTGATTTTTTATCTGTTTTCAATTAAGATGGTGACGTATGGCATTAGTTTCCAATAAAAATATAAAAGTTTTGATAGCCCTTTCTGGCGGTGTGGACTCTTCAGTTGCCGCCGCTCTTTTAGTTAAAGCGGGATATGACGTGACGGCGGCGTATATGGTTAACTACGTTAACACGGATACGCGGATGATGCGAATTCCCGGATACGCGGATGCAGCCGCGAATGCCTGCTGGTTGCCGGATTATCGTGACGCAGTTAGAGTGGCCGCGAAACTACATATTCCAATTTTGAAGTTAGATTTTACCAAAGAGTATAAAGCTAAGGTATTGGATTATATGTTTGCGGAATATAAGGCGGGGCGAACGCCGAACCCGGATGTTTTGTGTAACAAATATATCAAGTTTGGAGTGTGGCTTGAACATGCACGTAAGCTAGGATTTGATTATCTTGCTACCGGACACTACGCCCGCCTTGGGCGGGAAATCAGAAATTCGCATTTCCTGACCAACGGGAAGCAATTCGAAATTCGAAACAATATCAAATATCCAATATCAAATATTAAATTGCTGTGTGCGAAGGATGACAATAAAGACCAAACGTATTTTTTGCATCAATTAAGCCAGGACCAACTGCAGCACGTGATGTTCCCAATTGGAGGTTATACTAAGCCGGAAGTGAGAAAGCTCGCGAAGAAGTTTAACTTACCGACTGCGGAAAAAGAAGAAAGCATGGGAATTTGTTTTATTGGGGAAGTGCCGATGAAAGAATTTTTGGAGACTAAAATAAAACATAAGCCTGGGAGAATTATTTTTTCGGATGGTACGGTGGTAGGCACGCATGAGGGTTTGGCGTTTTATACCATTGGACAACGACACTTTGGTGTAGCCAGACCTCTCCCTGCCCTCTCCTTTGCTAAGGAGAGGGTTCGCGATTCTTCCTCGCCTCCGCAGACCGAAGGCCCTCCGAGGAGGGTGAGAGGACGGGAGGAGAGGTCTCGTCCGGTCGATAGCAAACCACTCTACGTCTTTGCTAAACACTCCAAGACAAACGAACTCGTTGTCGGTTACGAAAATGATCCTCTGCTTTATTCTAAAGAAATTTTAGTCACGGATGTAAATTGGATTAGACAAATAGCTAAATTTCCGTTAAAATGTGAGGTAAGGCTACGGCATCGGCAGCCACTCCAGAAATGTGTCGTTAACTGTCATTCCGAGCGAGTCCCGCAAAGCGGGACGACGAGGAATCTAGTTGTCGTTCAATTTACCGTAGCACAACGCGCGGTAACGCCCGGGCAGTTTGCGGTTTTTTACCTGAAGGGAGAATGTTTGGGTGGTGGCGTTATTTCATAATTTTAATCTATTGATTTCGTAAAATCACATATGCAACCACTGTGGGATTTAATCGCGTCTGGTTTTTGGATTTTTTTGCTCGT
>JAHFHV010000047.1 GCA_023246725.1 Candidatus Magasanikiibacteriota bacterium
GGTGAGATAATCCACATCACCCCGGCCAATGGCAATCGTAATTTCTTCCACACTTCCAAGCGCGAGCAAATGGAGTGCGGTGCGCGGCCCCACGCCGCTCACAGAGAGACATTGTTTAAACAATTCACGTTCGGCGTTAGAGGCAAAGCCATACAGCTCAAGCGCGTCTTCACGGACAACTAAGTAGGTTTCAATGGTTATTTCTTCTCCCACCCGGCAGAGGGCAGCCGCCGCCGGGCTGACTTTGAGAGCATACCCAACCCCGCCCGAGGTAAGGAGCGTAACCGCTTCGGTGTTATTGGAGATTATTTTACCGGTGAGAAGGGAAATCATATAATGTAACAATTCACGATACACGTATAACGATACACAATCCAATTGTATCGTTTTGTGTGAATCATGTATCGTGTTCTCATTCTACCATCATTTTAGCTATAAGAAAAGGCGCCTTTCGACAAGCTCAAGGCGCCCTTCTACGTACTATTGTCTATTTACTTTTTACTTTTCTTGACGCGACTGACACGGATAAGACCGCCACACGGCACAATCTCAATTCCTTTCTTTTCTAACTCGTCCAAAAATAGGTTCATACCCAAGGAGTCGGATGACATGTGACCGGCCATCACCACATTCATGTGGTGTTCGGTAGCCTGCTTCATGCTATCATCGCGCATGTGCATACCCAAAATAGTACTCATGCCAAAGGCCGAGAGCTGTTCGTATACTTTGCTGGAAGGATTCGTCCCGCCCGTCATCTCCACCAGCACCTTGCCCACGCGGTGATTAGGCGCGCCGGCAATAACGCGCGGCCCGGCTCCCACGCGTTTGGCATGCTGATATTCTGGAATCTCCAAAAGCGCCTCAATAAGATCGCCAATGGTATCTGGTTTCTTTTTAGCTAAAAATTCATAGGTGAACTTATTCACCATATTGTCGGTAATGGTATGGGTGTTAATGAAGTTAATTTTTAGAAGACGCGCGATATCCACGGCCTGAAAATGATTAATGGGGTGCACGCCGCGGCCCACTTCTTTAATGCGCTCTTCGGTAATTTTTTCGGCAATGTGCACCGGTACGCCGTGGGCTTCGTAAATTTCGGTAAACATGGTCATTACTTCGTGGAGGCGCGCCAACGCCTTGCCTTCGGGGTGGTGGGCGATAACCAAATCAATTTTCTGGCCGCGTTCATTAAGCTGGCTGGCCAAAAGTATTTCGGCTGGGTTAATATCAATACCGGCCATCACCCGTTTTACGGTGGTTTTACCGTCATCAACATTAATCACGCTGTCGGGGAATGGGTTCGTTAAATTTTCGGTATCAAACCATTTTTTATCCTTTGGCTTCATGTCCTCGTAGGCCTTTTTCATCCGCTTTAAATATTTTTCAATTCCCTTTGGCCCGCGCGGATCGGCGGCAATACCAAGCTTTATCCCAAGGTCAAAAACGTCTTGTACTTTCATATGGCAATGAATTATGAAACGCGATCCCCCCTCGTCCCGACGCGGAGTCGGGATCCCGCTCGCTGCGGGAAGGGGTCCCACGGGTAGTGGGGGTGTAAGACCCGTTGCGTCGTCAATTAGTTTAAAGGTAAAAATAAATTTTCATTAAACGAAACTTACATTGACTATAGCGAAAAAAGCCTTTTCCGTCAAGTGCGGAATACCCTCCTTGACTTCTTTTTCTTAGTCTGCTACAATCAACCATTCCTCTTGGCGGCACGGTGCCGCGAGAAAGGAGGACGATGATGCCCCATCACATTGCTTTGGAACTACTCGCGCTCAAGAAGCCGTGGCTTCTCTGGGTAGACTCGGTTGAAGTCGAGCGGATCGCGCACTACGCGTCGGTGATCTGCGACGCGATGAACTACGCTCGTCTCGGCCAGGCCGCCGGCCTCTCGGCCCACATCATGCTCGCCACCCAGTCGAGCACGGACAAAGGGGAAAATCTCGGCCCGTTCAGGGAGAAGCTCGAGGCGATCATCGGCAAGATGGCCGATCCCGGCGAGCAGTTCGCCGTCACGGTCGAGTACGTGCTCGACGGCACATACAAGGCCGCCATCAAGCTCCTCTAGAGCGCTCGAGCGCAGGAGACCCTCATGACAATACGCGGACCACCCCCGCACGAATAGGGGTCGAGCCACTCGCACCCCTGCTCTAGTTCCGATTCAATCGGGATTGGAGTAGGAGGCAATTGCGAGTGGTTTTTGTTTTACTTATTTTTCTTTTGAAGTTTGTAGAGTTCACTTACTCTTTTCTTGAGCACACCATTAATAATGGCATGGAGTTTGCCGCGCCAGGGGGCGGGCGTAATGGCTTCCGCGTGCAGAGAATAATAACGCGCCACTAAGCTCTTGAAGTTTTTTTGGACGAAATTAAAATGGGGAGATTTTTTAAAGCGCTGTACCAGCGGCTCTTCACATCCTTTAAGACATAAAATATAAAAGGCTAACAGTTGTTCTTCGCGGTCAGTCGCTAACGCGCCGCCCATGTCCTTGGGCGAATGGAAAATTTCAAATAAATCGGCTTTATTTTTCGCCAGCATGTTGGTTTTAAAACCCACAAACGCCGGGTCAACATCATTGGCTAACAGATACAAATACATGCGCGCGCATTTGGCGCACACCCCGCACCAGCGGTTAAATTTGGCGGCCTTGGTTTCGGCCCAGCACGACATAAGATATTTTAAACTGCTGTGATAGCGGGCCTTTAAAAGGGCGATAACGCCGGATTCATAGATGCCTTCTAAAAATGAGGTGGTGAACACGGTACCGCCGGACAAGGTTTGCGTTACCGCCGACATGGCCTCGGTGGCTTGCCAGGATTGTTCGTATTGAGGCATAACCTTCAGGCCGTCTTTGTCGTAGAAAGCATGGTTACAGGAAGCTTCGTTGGCAAACACAATGTAACGCGCCCGTTTGGCATAGGCAAACGGCAAAGCAAACAGCGCCCAGGAGCTTAAGGCCAATTCCCACCCAAACCAGCCGCTGCCAAACGCGCGCAAGCGGCCAAATGAATTGTCGGTAAAGTAGACTGTTTCGCCGCTCTCTTTACTAAAGGCGCTAATGAGATTGAGCTTGTGCTGACGAGTATATTCTTCGGTTGGTTCATTAAAATACACCAGTGTTGGGTTAAGCCCAATGTCTTTGGCGAGGTGATAGGTAAGAAAACTATCTTTGCCAAACGTAAACGGGATAACAATATTTTTTTCATTACTCGGGCGGGCTTTGCCTTGGAGCGGTTTGGAGGGCGCAAAATACACGCGCCGATTTAAAATAGTGCGCAAGCCTTCCATTTTATCATCTCCTTTTTGGCCTTGGTGCAAATACGGATAACTCGGCGTAAAACGGAGCAGACATTCCGTAACCCAGGAAAAAATTTGCGGATAGCGGGTTTTAAATTCCAAACGGAGCGGCCTACCGGTAAGAAGCGGCAGGTGGGCGGTGAATAAATAAGAAATATTGTCAATCAGCCGCTGCTTATTTTCTGACGGGTACTGCTGCCAAATAGTTTTAGGATACCTAAACTCCAGCCGCTCGCGCACCACTTTGGATTTAATATCCAGCCCCACGCCGTTCAAATGAAAATGGCCGTTAATGCTGACCGGAATTTCTTTATTGTCAAGCGGACACGGCGCATACACGCTGCGCGCGCATTCGTAGTGAGTTTGCAAAGGTTTGATTTTTTTGGATGGCATACAGTGTTATGAAATAATACACGGCCCGGCGTCTACGTTGACGTCTATATTACTTTTACCAACTCGTCCAAACACATACGCCTTCACGTCCGTATTGGCAAAGCCGTAGCCTTTACCGTTCCGTGAAGCCAACAGGCTCGTGAGATCCGCTGCCCTAGGCAAGCGGTGATATGTTTTTTTAAAGCTCATGAGCCAATCGTTCACGCGCTGCACGCGCTGGCGCAGCTTCCAGTCTTTTTTAGCTGTTGAGTCGTTATATTTTTTAAATAAAGTACTCGTGGCGCTCGATACACAATTGGCTTGAACGAGTTTTGAACCTGGTGTGGTTTTAAGTGTGGTTGTAAAAAAAGCATCGGCTCCAAATTCTATTTTATCACCACTGATTTTTTGATTTTTTGATTTTTTGATGGTGTTAACCGCGTAGCCATCAAAATATGGCCCGAACGCAGCCACTATTTTTTGCAGAGCCACTTTTTGTCCGTACCATAAACTCATCCAGGCGATGCTATTGGCCAGCGTCCCCGCTGTGCGCTTCTTAAGGCCGACATAGAGAAAATCAACCGCTTGAAAAAACTCTGTGTTCCAGGCAAAGGCCGGGCCAGGCAATAGAAACGGATACATGAACGCGTGTATTGGCGGGAAACCAGGGATTTTGAAACTCGCTACATATGGTTTATTGAGGTATCCACTGTTATCTTCTTCGGTATGCCAGAAAATAACGCCGCCGTCTGTCTCGCGCATCATGCCAGTTTGGCAGCCAACATTATCATTCTGGAGCCACCAGGCCAGGTCAAGCGCGGTAAGGCTAGGGACTTTTTCCCGGTAGCGCGCGGGAATGAGGCTGGTGCTTATTCCGCTTCCCTTGGCCCAGGCAGTAAGGCAAGAAATATATGTTTTACCCATTGCCGAAAGAGGCGCCGAGGATTTGGCAACCCGATGTGAAAAATGCTCCGCGCAGCTGCGTATAAAAAGAATTTCACTGGCAAATTGTTTGGGGGTTTTAGTTGCTACTTTACTTTTTATGACCCGCGCAATTTCCGCTCGCATGTTTTTGCCAAGCACTTCGTGCGCGGCGACAATACTTTTGGCATGAATGGTAAAGCGGCGTAGCGGCCCAAACTGTTTTTTGAACGTTTTAAGATCTGGGAGGTTGTACCGAGTGGTTTTGAAGAAGGCCATACTTAACGCGCCAGTGCCATCACTCGCACCGGCACCTCGGCATGATACCGAATAGTATAGCGCAGGCAGGCGGAGCGCAGAATTTTTTCTAGTATCCCGGCAAAATCAATGCCAAGGGCTCGCGCGGCCCTGGGGAAACGTGAATTATCGCGCGGGTCCGGCAACATTCCTGGCGGGCAATTAATTTCAATCACGTTGGGGACGCCGTTTTTATCAAGGCGGATATCGAGCCGCGCCCAGTCGGCCATTTCTAAAACATCAAACGCCTGGAGCGCCACGGCTTTAATTTTTTCTGCTAAATCAGCATCGATATTTGCCGGGCACACCAGCGGGTCGGCGTTCAATTCTCTGCTGTCGTACACCCACTTGGCTTCATAATGGTCAAACTTCGGCATGCCTTCGGGTAAATCATCAAAAATAACTTCGATGATTGGCAATGTTTGGGCCGGCGTGCCAATAACTCCAACCGTAAACTCGCGGCCAGGCAAAAATTCTTCTACCATTATTTCCGGGTAGGTGCGGAGGAGCTCCTCGGCCACCGCCTCCAGGGCGCTCGCGCTGGTAACTAAATTTTTAGCGTAAATACCTTTACTGGAGCCTTCGCCTACCGGCTTTACAATCGCCGGAAAAAAATCAACATTTTTTTCGCGCAGTTCCTTAAGGCTCCCGGCCGTATTCCAGCACGGGGTGGGAATGCCGTAATAATGCATTACTTCCTTGGCTTTGGCTTTGTGGAGCCCAAGCGCGTAGGCTAGAGGGCGCGGGCCCGTGTAGGGAATTTGGAGCATCTCCAGCATGGCCGGAATGTGCGCTTCGCGATCGTGTCCGCGCAGGCCTTCGGCAAAATTAAACACCAGGTCAACGGAGCCTTTGAGCGCTTTTAATTTTTCATAGGCGTTTTCGTTTGCTTCCACGCGCTCTACCGTGTGCCCCAGCGATTCCAACGCCTCGGTTATGGCCAGGATTGTTTCGGGAGTGTCAAACTCGGCTTCGGCCAGTGACGCCGGATTATGCATGTCGGGAATGAGATGCCGAACGTTGTAGGTAAAAGCAATTTTCATAATTATAAAAAACAACCCACACGCTAACTGGCGTTGTGGGTTGAAGCAAAAATATGTCCGGATGTTTGTTCTCCGACATCAGTTCTGTTGTTGTCGTCAGGGTCATCAGCGGGGCTGATTAACACCATATTGGGAGCAACTTTAATTGTAGAAAGCTTGATTATACTCCCGGCGTTACGAGTTGTCAAGTGCTTAATTTTTCTAGTTTTATCCACAGCTTGCTTCCTTCAATTGCCATCTCGCACCCCTCTTCTTCAGGGCTTTTTTCTAATGTATCCGCGAGTACAGCGGCTTTAATTTCATTGGCGCCTTTCGTTATAACGGCTTCAAGTTCCAGTGACGATGCTCGGTATGTTACGCGGACGCGATCTTGAATCGTCAATTTTTGTTCTTTGCGCAGTTGATTGATCGTGCGCACGACTTCGCGCACCAAACCTTCTTTCTTTAGCTGTTCATCAATTTTTATATTTAACCACACTTTTATTTTTCCATCTTCTTTGCTCACCCACTCCACGCTCTCTTCGACATATTCAGCAAACTCAACTTGTTTCACATTGAGCTCATCAGCAATAATATTTTTTAACTCGTGCGATAATTGTTCGTCGTTAATTGTTAATTGAGAGAGCGGCTGGCGAACTTTTATTTTTTGTTCAGCCCGAAGCGCAAGCCCGAGTTCCACAATCTTGCGAGCCACCGACATTTCGTCAAGTACGCTTTGCACATGATGTGCTTCGTGATACTGTGGCCAATCCTGCAAATGGACGCTCTCCGAAAAGTTGTTTTCTTGATTTATTGATTTATTGATTTCTTGATAAATCTTTTCCGCGATGAATGGCGTAAACGGCGCCATGAGTTTGGAGAGCGTCAAAAGCACCTCGTGGAGGGTGTAAAGAGCGGCTTGCTTGTCGGTTTCATCACTACCTTTAAACCGATCGCGCGAACGGCGCACGTACCACGTGGATAATTCGTCAATAAACTCTTTAATCGGCCGGCCGGCTTTAACGGTGTTGTAGTTATCCATTTCTTCAGTAACTGTTTTAACCAACGCGTGGAGCTTGGCCATAATCCACTTGTCGAGAATGTGGCTGGAGTGTTTTGTCATTCCGACCGAAGCGTAGCGAAGTGGAGGAATCTCGCCGTTAATGTGATTGTCGCGAGATCCCTCGACTACGCTCGGGATGACAGACGGAGTGCCGGCGTACATCTTATAAAACTCCAAAACATTGGATAGGATATTCAACACTTTATTATACACATCTTTCACCTCCCGCTCGTTAAAGAGCAGGTTGTCAGCTTCCATCACCGGGCTCGTCATCATGTAGTAACGCATCGCGTCCACGCCGTACGCTTCAATCATGAGCCACGGATCGGGATAATTCTTTTTTGACTTGGATAATTTTTCACCCTTTTCATTTTGAATTTCGCCGGTGGTGACGCAGTGTTCAAAGGCGTGGCTATCAAACAGTAGTGTGCTCATCACGTGCGTGTAATAAAACCAAGCGCGAGTTTGATTAATATATTCAGCAATATATTGGCCGGGGAACCGGTCTTTAAATTCCTGCTTGTTCTCAAACGGGTAATGCAGGGGGCCAAATGGCACGGAGCCAGACTCTACCCAGCAATCAATCACTTCTGGAATGCGTTCCATAGAGCCGCCACACTGGTCGCATTTGAGCTGTATTTTATCCATGAACTGCTTATGCAGATCAAGCTCGGCAACATTGTCGGTTGAGAATACCTCGTCAAAGTTAATTGCTTTCTCTTTCAACTCTTTAACACTACCAACACACACGACGTTGTTACAATAATTTGCTCCCACCTCCCCGGCCGCTTGAGCGGCCACCCCTCCCCCGCCTACCTCGCTGGAGCGAGTACTGCGGGCAGGTCGGGCAGGAGGGGACACCGCGTCTCCCCTCCTTACCAAGGAGGGGCTCACGGGGAGGTTTGCCGTCGTTTGCGACGCAATGCACTTCCAAAATGGCAAGGGCGTGGCCCAATAGCGATTGCGCGAAATATTCCAATCCGGCGCGGTCTCGAGAATGTTTAAGAAACGACCCTCTTTAAGGTGATCGGGATACCAATTAATTTTTTGATTTAATTCAATAAGACGATGTTTAATTTTTTGGATGTTTATAAACCAAGCGGAAATGGCGTTATAGATAAGCATGGTGTCACAGCGCCAGCAGTGCGGGTACGAGTGGGTGTATTGTTCGCGGCTAAATAGGAGTCCGCG
>JAHFHV010000048.1 GCA_023246725.1 Candidatus Magasanikiibacteriota bacterium
GGCGTCCCACATCGGCTGGGCGCCGCGTTCGGACAAATCAATAATCGCCAGGCGGTTAAAGCCAAGCGACAGCTGATCGCCGCACCAGGCGTCGGTCTGGTCCGGCCCGCGGTGGCGCGTGACCGCGTTCATCCGCTCTATCAAACCGCCATCATTAAAAGTAAATCCATTAATGCCACACATAACTTCTTAAATAAACATGAAAAAATGCAATCGTTTGACCAAACAAATTGTTATCCGTATAATACTATCATCTCTGTTCAAAAGGTTCAAGAATTAGCTTTATGTGCCGCTTATGAATCCACTTGTTTCGATTGTCATCCCAATCTATCACGATCGCGCTCAAATCGGTTCCACGATTGACTCGTTGGCGCAATTTTTGAAAGACGAATATCTTTTAGGAGAAATTATTGTAGTTAATGATGGCGGGGATGATGGCGGCGCGAAGATTGTTTTAGAAAAAATACAGCATTATAAAATGGTTCGTTTTATCAATCGAAACGTCAATCTAGGCAAGGGCTACACAGTACGAGAGGGTGTGTCCGCTGCGTATGGAACATACATATTTTTTACCGATGCCGATCTCCCCTACACAGCAATGCCGGTCAAAAAAATGCTTGCGCTGCTTCAGGACGGCGAGGCGGATCTAACACTCGCGAATCGGAATTTGGTAGCAAGTACTGAACACAAAAAAGCCAACTGGCTGCGCGGTCTCACCCACCGCATCTACTCGCACTTTGTTCGGTTTTTTATTCCCATTCCCTTCACGGATACGTTGGCCGGTTTAAAAGGCATGACACGCGAGGTTGCCACCAAACTTTTACCCAAACTTTCCATTGATCGCTGGTCTTTTGACGTTGAACTATTATTGGCCGCGCAGCAGGCCGGGTTTAAAATTAAACAAGTGGCGGTCTCACTCAAAAATGTCGGGCAATCAAATTTGCAGATTCATCGTGATGCGCCCGCCATGATAAAAGAAATTCTGACAATCTGGAAACAATACCGACGAGGACAATATAATTAAAATGGATTTTTTTTGTACAACAGGTACTTTCCAACATTACTAATTATCTCATAATTATCGCGCAGCAAATCATCAACGTGACTAATCGCGGTATTAGCAACCGACCCGCTAATAACTACATATGGGTACCAATTGCCCAGATCATCCCGCAGTGAATTTTTTCCAAAAAATAATACTGGATTAATTTGGAGCATCTGAAAAACCATCCGATCTTGGAGCAAAAAGGCTATGCTGGGTGTATTAAGAATAAAAACAGAGTCTTCAGGCTTGGTTTGAGACAAAACTTTTTGTGTAAAATTAACCGCATCCGGAGAATAATACACAGTATCTTTTCCCTTGGTAATCAAATACCCCAATTGAATAGTAACAAGTAGTCCAATACAGAACCCGGCGATGTGGCGGCGTGTGAGGCGAAGCAGGATTGCAGGGAAAAATAAAAAAATGAGCAGGTGTGATGGAAAAAAATATCGATACCAGCCGGGAGTTTTGAGATACCAGGTTACATTGAGCAGGACAAAGGCGGCGATAATAACTTCAACTTCAGTGAGGTTTTTTTGTTTAAGGCGCTGACTAAAACCAATTATGACAATCACTTCAAGAATGGCAAAATGGATCGGTGTAACTTCGTGGAAAAAACGGAAAAAATTAGTAGCTACCACATCCGAAAAACCGCTGGCGGCATATGAATTGGAATAAAACCTGGCCGTATTTAGCAGTGTGGAAATTGAAAATGGAACTAAGATAGTTTTGGCCCATACCACGAGTGGTGGCAGTACGCCAACTCCTAGAGTTACGGTTCGTTTCCAAAACTCGGCGGCGGCCACACGGCGTTGAAACAGCTCTCCGGCTAAAACCGCAGGAGCGATGATTAAAAAAAATGGCTTTGAGGCCAGAGCTAAACCGAACATAAGCCCGGCAACTAAAAACTTCTTGAGCGCGTACGGGCCATGCATGAGGAAGACGCCGGTAATAAAAAAAACAAGCCCGGGTACTTCACCAAGCAATACTTTTCCATTTCCGTAAAACGGCGCGAAGGTGACAACAAGCGCCAGACTTGCGAGCGCGGCGACTGGTGAATATATTTTTTTTACCAGCAGAAAACTAACGAGACAAAAAATCCATAAAAATAAAACCTGGGCAAGGCGGCCGCTCCAGAGATGCGCCCCAAAAATTTTAATGAACAGCGCCGCCGGCGCTATTACCGGGTAGTTAGTTGTAATTAAAAATGGCCGCTGATTGACAAATTGGCCCGGCGCCGTCTCCAAGCTAAAAATTCCATGCTGAACAAAACTTTTAGCAATGCTGAGATTGATTCCCTCATCAAACCAAGTGGCGGGACTGGCCGACAACTGCCACGTACTAAAAAATAAAAGAAAGCATATAATAATAAAACTGATCACGAAATGTAAACGATTGTTTTTTACATACTGCGCGAGCGTTCCCATACAACTAAACAATAAAGTGGTGGAATCGATCAATTATAATAGGCCAAGCTGCAATAGCGTCAAGCAGACTGATAAAGATAAGAACGCCAACGACACCTGCTAAGATCTTTTTACTATTTGGAAATCGATGATACAATTGCACAATATAATAACCTCCAAAAATACTTAAAAATGGGTAAATTTGAAAACGATACCGCGATTGCACCACCGTAGGAATTAAAACCAAGGGCGCGATTGCCGCAAACGTGCTTAAATAATAAAAAACTGCACGCCGCTCACGCATGGCTATGAGCATGCCGGAGAAACCGCTGATAAATAAGACCGCAATGGCGATAAACGAACTACCCACAAATATCAATTGTTTCGATCCAGTTTGATAAAACCAAAAACCCATGGGGCGAATAAGACTGAAGTAACGCACTACACGAATGGCGCAAAGTTTTATAAATAGAAAAGGATGCCCAGATATGAAAGACCAAAACTCGGCGTTCGCCTTAGCCTTCAGCCCAAAAAATCCATAAATATCAGTATACGCAGTTACCGGGTTGAAACCACCCGCGATTTGACCGCCATCTGTGCCCAACCTGTTCCCAATCCACACATTATAGGAACCAATGAGCGTGGTGGGAATAAACTGATGGAAAATAAGATAATTGCGAATCGTCCACGGCGCTAGAATTACTATCATGGCACCCAAGAAAACTGCTGCTGACCGGTACGATTTTGACTTAGCGTACATCCAAATAATAACGGGAATAAACAACGCCACGGGCAGGCGGGTAAGAATGGCAAAGCCAATCGTGAGGCCGAGAAACGCCGCTAGAATCAGACTCTTGGATTTTTCAAAACTGCGAACAAAAATATAGACTGCCAAAATAATTAAAAAAAGATAAACTGTTTCGGTCATGAGCATGGCGGAAATTTCGATGAGATCAGGGTGTAGCCCAAAAATTCCGGCCGTGATCAAACCAACCGTCTCTCCGTTTGCACTAAAGAGCCTACAACAAATCACGAATAAGAGCAGAGCCGACAGGGCGTGAAGAATAGCTTGAACTATCCAAACCGCTTCGTAGCGATTGTCAAATACTTCGTAGATTCCGGCCAAAAAAAATTCGTAGCCCGGACCGGCGCGGACAATGGCGGTATCAAATTTAAAAGTTTTGGAAGCGTCCTCTTTAAAACCATTCCCGGAAATAAGATTGACGGCGATGCGATCATACGCCTGCGCGTCCACAACCGGTTCAATGCGATATAAAAAACTATACCCCAGCGGGAGAATAAAAGAAGCAATAATAAGAATTAATAAAGCTTTATTTTTTACCATTAGATTGCTGTAACTGAATAAGCTCGTATTCAACCATCGTTTTAACCAGTTTTTTAAAACTAATCTCCGGACGCCAGCCGATTCGTCGCAAGCGCGCGCTGGAAGCCGACATTTTTTTCGTATCATTTTTTCTAATAAGAAGCGGGTCGCTCACCACATATTTCTCCCACTGCTCTATACCAACGCACCGCAGGGCTTCCTTGGCAAAACTCTTTATAGGCAGGCTTGTGCCCGTACACATAATAAAATCTGAAGGTTTTTCTTGCTGTAAAATTAGCCACATGGCCCGCACAATATCACCCGCATATGACCAATCGCGAACAATAGCGCTATTGCCAAGCGTAATGGCGCTGGCCATACCCAGCGCTATTTTAGCCGCTCCGCGAGCAATGGTTTTAGCAACGGTAAAATCAACCTGCAAGGGCGAGGTGTGGGTAAACAAAACTCCGTTGGCGGCGAATAATCCATACTGATCACGAAAATTTTTTACCACAAAATGGGCCGCGAGTTTGGAGGTGCCATACAGGTGCAGCGGATTAAATGCGCGCGTTTTTTCCGTAATGACGCTGTCGGTATCGCCAAAAATTTCCGCGCTTGATGCTTGAAAAAAACGCGTACCGGGGCTATACACGCGGAGTAACTCTAACATCTGCACAACCGCCACGGTATTAATTTCAAAAGTTTTGTTAGTATTCCGCCACGATTCGGCAACACTGGATTGCCCCGCCAGATTATATATTTCATGCGGTTGGTAGCGACGAAGTAGGACTTTGAGATTTTTAACATCAGCAAGATCGCCAACAACCAATTTTATCCGATGGTGAATATTAAAATATTTCAGCCGCCACAGGGTACCGGGGGCACGAGATCTCACGATACCAATAACCCGATAGTTTTTCCGTAATAAAAAATCTGCCAGGTAACTCCCGTCCTGTCCAGCCACACCGGTGATAAGAGCGGTCTTCCGCATAATCTAGAGCTTAATTCCTGCCGCCACGCAATCGGCCATTACCATAATTTTAACTAATTCTGTAAACGTAGTTTGCGGTTTCCAACCAAGTTTTGTTTTTGCTTTTAACGCATCGCCAATAAGCATGTCAACTTCCGCGGGACGAAAATATTTTTTATCTATGGCGATGTACTTTTCCGAGTCTAATCCGACCAATTTAAATGCTTCCTCGGCAAATTCACGCACGGAATAGGTTTCGCCGGTGGCAATCACATAATCGTCCGGCTCCGGTTGCTGGAGCATCAGCCACATCGCCTCTACATAATCTTTGGCATAACCCCAATCGCGCTTAGCTTCTATATTGCCTAAATAAATTTTGTCCGTCTTTTTACTTAATATATCGGCTATACCTCTGGTAATTTTCCGCGTGACAAAATTTTCGCCGCGCCTGGGCGATTCGTGATTAAATAGAATGCCATTGCAGGCAAACAAGCCATAGCTCTCACGGTAGTTAACGGTGGCATAATGAGCGAAAACTTTGGCGCAAGCGTAGGGGCTACGGGGGTGAAACGGCGTGGTTTCGGTTTGGGGAGTTTCTAACACCTTGCCAAACATTTCGCTACTGGATGCTTGATAAAATTTTGGCGTGATGCCGGTTTCGCGAATTGATTCTAAAAGACGGATAGCGCCGAGTCCAACCACATCAGCCGTATATTCCGGAACATCAAAACTAATTTTTACATGGCTTTGAGCCGCTAAATTATAAATTTCATCCGGTTTTAAGCTGTACAAAAGACGCGCCAAGCTACTGCCGTCGGTAATATCGCCGTAGTGCAAAAAAAGTTTTTTGTCTTTGTACTCCGGATACAAAAATTCTAAACGCTCTCGGGCCACGCTGCTGGAACGCCGCACAATGCCGTGCACTTCATACCCCTTGGACAATAATAATTCCGCCAAATAGCTGCCGTCTTGGCCGGAGATACCAGTAATAAGAGCTTTTTTTGACATAGATTTAGAGTAAGCTATTAATCGCTAAAGCTCCCGCTATTCTTGTTTGAATGATTTCTTCTGAAAAAAGCTGCTGCGCCAGCGCTTGCGCCGAGCGGGAGAGTTTCTCTCGCAGATGGCTACTGCGCATTTCCCCGAGGCCGCTCAAAAATTCAGCGGCGGTCGTGGCACATAACAGATGTTCGCCTGGTTGAAATGGATACCCGGCCAGTCCGCGCGGCGATACAATAGCAGGGAAGCCGCGCGCGAGTGGCTCAAAAATCTTCTGCTGCATGCCCGCGCCATACAGCGATGGCACCACCGCGATATCCATGGTTTGCATCTTAGTTTGAAACTCTTCCAGTAGCAGATATCCGTATTTCACCACTCCATTGCCAAAAAATTTTTCAAATTCAACGGGTACTTTGCCGCCAAAAATATGAAAAATAAATTGGCCAGGAAATTGCTTGAAAGTTTCAGGGATAATTTCGGTTAGCAAAAATTCTAGCGCTTTTCGATTGTGAATAACATTATAGGTTGAACCTGAAAAAAAAACATTAAGCGGAACATGGTCTTTGACTGCAACGGGAAACTCCCCAAGACACGCCGGCAAACCTCTGAGTGGCAATACTTCTACGTGACGCGCGCCGATTTTTTTGTACATCACCGCCTCATCTGGAGTTATGGCAAAAACCACGTCGCTTTTTTTACTGACAAGATATTCACTCAATAATTTTGGTAAAAACTTGAGATAATTGATAATGTTACGGCCGTCTTCTTCTAAAAAATGCCGCGGTTCAAAATTAATGGAACGGGTGATAATAGGAATTTTTCTTTTTCTTACGAGCTCATAGAGCGGCCACAGATAACTATAGTCAAACCATACAAGGTCGGGTTGAAAAGAGTCTAGCGTTTCACGCAGTACACGCCGAATTTCCGGCTCGCTATACTCAAAAGCGGCGCCATCTAAATACCAGGGCTGGATTAAGCGGAGGAATCCACGCCACAATTTTTGACTAATGGTTTTTGTAAAAAGATATTTATAACTAATGGGGATGACCGTAATTCCAAGTTTCTCCCCCGCTGCTTTTGCCTCGGGTTTATAACTATCAGCGTAGACTTTAGTGATAACCTGTACATCGTAACCTTGTTTGATAAAAAATTCAATGCCCGCGGCCCGGTCTTGCTCACAGGCGCCATAGGCCGGATAGGGAAATTTAGGGCTAATTATCAAAATTTTTTTCTTCAGCCCCATAGATTATATTTAATAATAGACCAAATGGCGCTGAAACCATCTTTCCAACTAATTTTTTTGCCCTCGGCGTACGTGCGGCCGTAATAGGAAATGCCGACTTCAATAATACGCAAGTCTGCGCGCGCGATTCGCGCGGTAATTTCGGGTTCAATATTAAAACGACTGGCGGTAAGTTTTGGCAGAATTTTTAAGAGCGCCTCTTTGGTAAACATTTTATAACACGTCTCCATGTCGGTAAGGTTGAGATTGGTAAAAATATTTGATAAAAAAGTTAAAAATTTATTGCCAATGGAATGCCAAAAAAATAAAATGCGATGTGGATTACCGCCAATAAAACGTGAGCCATAAACTACGTCCGCTCGTCCGCTTGTAAGCGGCGCGAGGAGCAGGAGATATTCTTCCGGGTCATATTCTAAATCAGCGTCCTGAATGATTATGAAATCTCCGCTTGCGAGCGTAAAGCCTTGGCGAATGGCCGCGCCTTTGCCTTGGTTTTTTGGCTGGAAAAAAATTGTGTACTGATTCTTAAGCCCCGACAAAATATCGCGCGTGCCATCGGTCGATCCATCATCAACAATAATAATTTCTTTTTCAATATTCGGCAACACAATAACGCCAACAGCCGCGAGCGTGCTTTGAATGGTTTTTACTTCGTTGTATACCGGGATGACAATGGAAAGTTTCATAAAAACACAGATTACGCGGATTAACGACAACGATTACACAGATTTGAAGTACCCGATTATTTTACTAACTAAGTTATCTAAATTATGCTGTTTTCTAACATAATCAATCCCGCGCTGGTTGGGG
Organism: Candidatus Magasanikiibacteriota bacterium; assembly: GCA_023246725.1. Lineage (GTDB taxonomy): Bacteria > Patescibacteriota > Patescibacteriia > Magasanikbacterales > GWA2-37-8 > SICD01. The sequence goes on from JAHFHV010000048.1 coordinate 7,795, forward strand.
ATGGT
>JAHFHV010000007.1 GCA_023246725.1 Candidatus Magasanikiibacteriota bacterium
ATCCGCCTTGGCCCTAAACTGCAAAGCCTCCGCCACATGCGGAAGTTCTATTTTATCACTTCCCCCCAAATCCGCAATCGTCCTACTGAGTTTAAGAATACGATTATACGCCCGCGCCGACAGATGCATTTGGTTCACGGCCGCGCGCATCAATTCCATAGTTTGGTCATCAATTTTACAGAACTCGCGCAGTTCCTGGTTCCGCATTTCGCTGTTAGCGTGTATAGGCAAGCCTTGGAACCGTTCCGTCTGCCGCTGGCGCGCCGCTTCCACCCGCTCACGCACCGTAGCGGACGATTCAGCCATTGTATCGGATGTTAATTTTTCAAATTTCACCCGCGGCACTTCAATGTGTAAATCAATCCGGTCGAGCAGGGGGCCACTCACCTTTTTTTGGTAGCGGATTAAAGCGGTGGGGCTACAGGAGCAGGCATGGTCCGGGTCTGTGGCATAGCCGCACGGGCACGGGTTTTGGCTGGCCACGAGAATAAAGCGGGCTGGGAAGGTGACGGTGCCTTGCGAACGAGCGACTGTGATAATTCCGTCCTCCAAAGGTTGGCGCAAACTCTCAATTACAAACCGGGGAAATTCCGGAAACTCATCTAAAAACAAAACCCCGCGGTGCGCCAAACTAATTTCACCGGGCCGGGGGATTCGCCCGCCGCCAACCAAGGCCGCGCCCGAGGCGGTGTGGTGCGGCGCCCTAAATGGCCGCGTGCGAATAAAACTATTGTGGAGAAGCCCACCCACTGAATAAATTTTGGTCACTTCCAACGCTTCGTCTTGCGTCAAACGCGGTAAAATTGATGGCAACGCGCGGGCGAGCAAAGTTTTCCCCGACCCCGGCGGCCCACTCATTAAAATATTGTGCGCTCCCGAAGCCGCAATCTCCAAAGCACGCTTAGCAAACTCCTGGCCTTTCACCAACGCCAGATCCATTTCATAGGCCGGGGCTTCGCGCTCATTCCAATTGTCGGGCCTAATGTAACGGGGAATAAATTCGAGTCCGGTTACGTGCGCCATAATTTGCCGCACATTTTTTACCGGGTACACCGTTAGCCCTTCTACCAGCGCCGCTTCCATGGCGTCGCTCTCCGGCACAAACATTTTGGTCCAGCCGCGCTCGCGGGCGTAGAGGGCCAGAGGCAAAACGCCCGTAATATGCCTTACCGAACCATCCAAGGCCAGTTCCCCAACAATCAGGGTGTCATCCAAATCCAGCGGGTATTCGTTGCTTAAAGCAATAATTCCCACCGCCATGGCCAAATCATACATGGAGCCTTCTTTACTAATATCCGCCGGCGCCAAATTAACAAGGATGCGAAAATTAAACGGGTAGCTATACTCGGAATTTTTTAAAGCCGAATAAATGCGGTCCCGCGCTTCTTTAATCGCGGTATCAGCCAAGCCCACCACCGCAAAATTCGTCTGGCCTTTATTAATGTCAACTTCCACCTCCACCGGCACGCACTCCAGCCCCATCACGGCGGCGGAATTTAGTTTGATGAACATAGCGACAAAAAATCAAGAAAACAAAAAAGCAAGAAATCAAAACGACCATTTATTGATTTATTGATTTCTCGTTTTTCACTGTTTTAGGCTCATAATCGTGAAAATATACAAAAAACATTGCTTTTTCACGGTTTTGGCTTATTTTCACCACAATATTAGACTGTAGAAAAATACATTAACAATTTTGTCATCTTGAGCGTAGCGAAAGATCTCTGTCCGGAAACAAACGATTATAAGGCGATTTGAGACAGAGATTCTTCCCCCGCACTGCGGGGTCAGAATGACAGTTAATTTTTCAATTTTTCTACAATCTCAATATACTGACAATTGCATCCCAAACTCTCTGACCATTTTAATCATTGAATAGCTAAACACCGCTCACTCTCTCAATATATTCCTGAAGCAATTGTTTCCATTCAGGCTTCACCTCCACCACCTCGTTCTCACTAATTTCACCTTTCACCACTCGATCATTAAGTTTCCCCAAATCATTGTCAATCCGCCACAACCACAGGTACACGCGCCTGGAACCATCGTCTCCAGTGTGCAACGCCGCGAGCATATGCATATTAATAAGTTGCCTAGAGCCATCTTTACGAGCCTCGTGCAGTTCTTTCGCCATAACGCTTGGTTTGTCGAGTGTCGTCTGAAGTAACGCCAAACTCTTGGCGAAACAATTATCAAACGACCGCTTGCCGGCCGGTCGAAACCCAGCAAACACCTGCGTTGGATCTGGATACGCTGCGCACGCCTGCTTTAATTTTTCCAGCGCGTCCGGCACCAATACCGCCTCTTTAAAACGCACGACATCACGCGCCACGCCAAGCGCACTCATAAAATCACGATGTGCCTTGGGCGCTGTAGAATGCATGGCGCCAAGGTTAGTCCAGGTCCCACCTGCGAGTACCCCAACTCGTCGCACTTCGCCCAAATACTTAACGAGTAAATAGCGTTCCTCATCGGAAATAATTTTCCCAAGCCGCGCTGCCGCCGCTTGAATAGAGGCTGGATCAAAATTAGCAACCCATGAACTAAGCGCCCAACCAAATAATTCTTTGCTATCGGTGGTAGTTTTTACTATTACGGGAATTCGCTCCGGCAATACCACAGTTTCCGCCGCCTTTTTAACCGGCTCCATCGCTTCAAAAAACTCCGCCACCGGCCCCATTGTCCGAAATCTTTTTGATGTCTTCTCTAAAAAATTTTCCGACATAAGGCCTTTATAGACTTTATATCCTGTCTGCGCAGGCAGGCTTTACAAAATTTTTACTGTATACAAAGTATATCACAAACCCCAAAGCAATCATCACATCCGCTAAATTTATGACACCGGTCAAAATCAAAAGGTAATCAATCGTGTATCCATAAAGAACGCGATCAATTAAGTTTGAGAGCGCACCAAAAAATATCAGTCCGTAACACATAACACGTAACACGTAACCATTTTGAGCACTTAGAATTTTGTAATCTAGTTCGCCTGCTACGTGCTGCGTGCTACGTGCTACGTGAAAAAATTCGTTCAACAATAAATATCCCAGTAAACATAAAATAGGAAGAGTCAAAGCAATAATCAGCCAACTCGGCACCGGAATGCTAAACGCCACCCCAGGGTTCAAAAATGGATGCCAGCCAAAAAATCGATTGAGTAAATAATCATTCCCCCATTCATACAGCGCTTGCCATTTTAAATAGCGATCAGCCAAAAATAAAAACCCACAGATTACTAACATAAAATATCTGTGGGATTTGAGTTGCATATTTTCTGTTATTGGTTACTGGTTATTAGTTATTGGTTTGTCCAATCGACAATCACTACTAATAACAATTCAACAAATAACCAATAAACCCCTAGCGCCTTCGGCGCTAGACTTCTTGCATTATCGTTTTTTTGCATTCCACGCACGCGCTGGAGGTTGGCCTGGCGAGCAAACGTTTTTCTTCAATGGGCTTCTTGCAATATTTGCAAATGCCATATTCGCCTTTCTCCAGGCGCGCGAGCGAAGCGTTCACATCGCGGAGTAAATTCCCTAAATCCTGTTCAATCGATAAATTGGCGGCGTAATCCGCCACCTCGGCGGCGTTCTCATCATCTTTATCGCCATAATCTGGAAACGCGCTGTCAGAATTAGCCGCCGCCGGGTTAGATGGCGCGGCTAAACGCGCTAAATCATGCTCCAGCCTGGCTTTCTCATCTACCAGCATGGCCTTTACTTTTTTTAGAAGATCGGGAGTTAGGGTAGTTTTGGTGGTCACAGTAATTTTTGGCATATCCTTTAGAAACAAAAGCTCGTCACACAGCGAGCACACTATTAGTATAAAGCGGGGGACGGAAATAGTCAAGAGAAACATAATCCTAATCCACAAATTTTGATCCGAATCTACAAAAATCCGAATACTACAAATACGGCTTGCTCCAGAGATTATATTTTACATTCGTTATTATTAGGAAATTCGTAGATTCGGCTAAGATTAGTTGATTCGGATTACACTAGATTCGTAGCAATAAAAAAACGGCAAGGTGCCGGATTATAAATTAATATAAGGCTCTCGCCGTTTCAAACTGCTTGCTGGCAAGAACTTTGGCTCAACCGAGCCAAGATTCAATCACCGAGTGCAGTGCTATACCGACCACGTGAGGGTAGGACCCCGGTAGTGCTAACGGCCATGCGACGCGTTGACACCAAAATTGTTGGGGATACCGCATCAAGGAGTACGGATTTGCCGCTGTTCGTAAACTCTGCCGAGAGCGGGAAGCTCGAATCGGAGAGAATTGCCCCAATAGAATTGGTGAGCAACGGTAAACCCTTGCCTCATTGACAAGTGCAGTCTAGGTATAGGGTTTCATCTTAAGGGATGAAACAAGTGAGTTGTAGAAGAACTACAATATTCAGTATACCACATATCAAAAGATTTGTCAAGAGTCACGAATTTGTGGTATTTTGTGCCATTTTAAGGCTAATTTTAGCTAAAAAAAGGCAATTTTAGCCTATTTTTTTGTATACACTAGTGTATACAAAAAATGTGGATAATTCAGACATTAAAATTTTCGCTAATTTAAAACAAAATTCGCTTAAACCTCTTTAAACTTTTATTTTTTAACTTTCAACTATACACAAAGTTATCCACAGAGTCATTTGTATAGAGTAGTGTATACAAATTTTATTCCATCGGCAATCCATCTCCCACGGGAAGTAGGGACGCGGACTACCCACACTACCCCTTGACAAACTATTAAATTTATGGTAAACTTTTTTGATGCTTTTTGGCTAACCTGCGGTAGGTTTTGCCAAAGACATTATCAACCAATTCACGGAGGCCCCCATGGAAATCAAAAAGCCGACGTTCGACCCCGCCACCCTCGTCAGCCTGCTCGCCATCGTTGCTCAGGAAGACACCACCGAGCCGCCGGGCTGGTGGCTGGACTCCACGCTCCGGAGCGTGGAGAAGCTGGTGCTGGTGCGCGGGAATGACCCCGGCGCCTTCGCTTCCATCGCAATCGAGGCGCTGAAAAGCGGGGTGATCGTAAACCCGGCAAACCACGCCCTGCTCCAGCTCGCCGCCATCAACGGCCTGCGTCGGCTGGACACGATCGGCCTCGTGAGCCTGGAAAACCTGTTCAGGAGCGTGAAGACGGAGATCGATGCGCTCCCGTCCGGCCCCCGTCAGGGCCGCTGTCTGTCCTTCTGGGGCTGCCAGCGCCGCGTCTTCTCGGCCCGAATCGGCCACTACGCCGAGGCGTCGGCCGGAGCCACGGCCGAAGCAGAGACGGGTCCGGACCCCAAGAGCCGGGCCATCAGCGCCTACCTCGACCGGGTCTACGCCATGTGGGCCGCCTTGCTGGATAACAACGAAAAAACAATGGAAGTGGCCTTCGAGGACCTCGTGACCGCTTTGCCCGGACTCCAAGCGGGTGTGGCTGGGACAGATGCCGAGCTCCAGTGGGGCAAAGGCAACGGCCCCATCCACCTCTTGCAGGCCATGTTCCTCATGGATCTGGATCTCAACGACCCGCGAGCGGACTGGGCCAAACAGCTCGCCCTGGTGCAAGAGAACGCCGCAGAGCTCGGAGACGCCTTTGCGCCCTGGATCGCGGTGCTCACAGCCCACGATCTGACCCTGAACAATCGGGACGCGGAAGCTCTCCAGAGAGCCGAGCAGATCATCGCCAGTGGCGCTCCGGCCGATGTCGTGGCCGCCGCCCGCCTCATCAAGGGAGACTGCTACGTGAAGTTGTCCCGCCAGGACGAGGCGCGGATCGAGTATGTTCTCATCACCCCGTGCCCCAACGGCCACATGATCGCCGCCGTGGCCCAAGACGCGCTGGCCGCTCTCGGCCAGTAGTCACCTCCCATCAACGCAACAACGGGCAGGTGGACATCAAGGTCGCCTCGCTCGTTATGGTTATAACCAAATTGTAACTATAACGACGGCGATCTTGAAAAAAATTTTATAAAAATACTTCCTTTGCAGGGAGTATTTTTTATTTGACAGTTCGCCACACTTTGTTACACTACCTCCGTCCTTAAATTAAGGAGGTATGACACGAAAATATTTTTTTCTAGCACCCGTTACAGTACTGCTCGCAATGTTCGGCAGTTTTTTTATCGCTCAAAAAAGTTTGGCCACGAATTCAGACATTGTTATTAACGAAATTGGCGCGTACGCCACGAGTACGCACGAATGGGTGGAGATATATAATAAAGGAAGCGACCCAATTGATTTAACCGGCTGGAAATTTTGGGAAGCGACCACGAACCACGGACTGACCGTTAATAGCGGTGACAATATTCTCGCACCCGGCGAATATGCCGCCATTGTGCAAGACGACGCGCAATTTTTATTAGATCACTCGGGATTTAGCGGTTCTGTTTTTGATTCCTCCTGGGGCAGTTTAAGCGAAAATGGCGAAGAAATTGGACTTAAAGATAGCGGGGGCAATGTAATTGAACAGTTTACCTACCTGGCCACGCCAAACCACCATTCACTGGAACGTAGTAGCGCCTCACTCACCGACTACTCCAGCGCCAACTGGCGCGAACACGCGAGCGGCGATACGGTAGGGAGTCAAAATAGTAGTGGAAGCGGTGGTGAAAATACCCCACCACCAGAAACAGGTGGATCGAGCGGAGGTACTGGCAAGCCAGCCGCGCCAACTGGTTCAGACGCGTTATTTTGGTGGTCAAAAATAAAAATTAATGAAGTGATGGCGGACCCGGGCGGCGGCAGTGAGTGGGTAGAGCTCTACAACCCGTCAACAACAAATTTAGACCTCACCGGCGGCACGCTCTGCGACGGGCGCACCGCTTCCACCTGCGTTATCGCGAGTATCAGCGGCAATATTCCGGCCTTTGGATGGAAAGTAATCACGCTCACGAGCGATCATCTTAACAATTCTGGCGACACGGTCCTGTTAAAAGATTCAAACGGCACCGCCGTGGACCAAGTTACGTACGGCGGCACGCTCCTGCCCAAAACCGGCCAAGCCCTGGCGCGGAAAACCGATGGTGTAGACTCAAACGCGGACAGCGCGGACTGGGCGGTGACGACACAGCCCACCGCCGGCAGCGCCAATGTCATCATCGCGCCAGTGGCGTCAAACGCCAATTCGCAGTCCTCGCAAGGGGGCTCGCAAAATCCCCTCCTGCCCGAGGAGGGGTCGTCCCGACGTGACGTCGGGGCGGGGGTGGTGGGAGCGTCGTGGGCAACGTCAACCTCCCCACTCATTCTTAACGAACTCCTACCCGACCCGGAAGGCTCGGATTTAACTGACGAATTTATTGAAATAAAAAATATTTCTACTGCCCCGGTCAATCTTGCGGGGTGGAAACTGGGCGACACAACCAAAACATTTTCTTTGAGCGGAACTATTGGCGCGGGAGAATTTATTGTTTTTACCAGGCCAGTCACCGGCATATCCCTCAACAATACAACGGATGAGGAAGTAACAGTATATAATCCAAGCGGCGCCATTGCCGACCGCGTGAATTACGACAGCGCCGCGCCCGGCGCCAGCTACAGCCGCGGCGCAAATGGCACCTGGCACTGGACAGCGGAAATTACCAAAGGCGCGCCCAATATTATTGAGATTAAAGACAATGTAGAGATACTGTGGAAAATTACTGTGCCAAAATTTGCCGCCCCCGGCGACGCGGTGGAATTCTCCGCGGCTGGCTCAGCTGATCCGCGCGGTGGCAGCCTGTTCTATAGCTGGAACTTTGGTGATGGGCTAAACGGAAGCGGAGAGGTTGCGTCGCACGTATTTGTAACGCAAGGGACGTATATCATCACACTCTCGGTCTCCAGCAGCGCCGGCACCGTGGGACAAAAAAAATTAACGCTTACTGTTGCGCCCGGGTTAGCGTTAGATAACCGCAGCGTGGTAATCAGCGAAATTTTTCCAAATCCCTCTGGCCCGGACACGAGCGAATTTATTGAACTCTACAACGCCGCTTCCAGCACCGCGGACGTATCGCTGTGGCAACTGAAACTCTCGTCGGGCAAAACATTCACCTTGCCAAACAACACCCGCCTCCCCGCGCATGGCACGCTCGTTTTCTATCGCTTGGTGACAAAACTCTCCCTGCTCAATAGTGCGGACACAATCGAACTCCTAACGGCCACTGGCCAAAATGTGGATAGCGTTAGTTATACGCGGAGTTTTGATGGCCGGAGTTACACCAGAGGCGACAAAGGGTGGACATGGAATCTGCCAACCCCCGGACGCGTCGCGGCATCCATCGGGGCGGCGACACAAACAGTTTTAGGCCAAAAAATAACTGCTTCAACGGTTACTCAACCTATCAAAAATTTTATAGTAAATACTGGCCGAGATATTGCCGCGGTTCGCGAACTGGCCAAAGGCGCGTACGTGCGCCTCACCGGCCTCGTCACCGCGCTCCCGGACACCTTCTCCACGCAATATTTTTATGTGTCAGACGGCTCGGCTGGCATTCAAATCTATTCTAATAAAAAAGATTTTCCCGAACTCGCTCTTGGCGACCAAGTCTTAATCGCGGGCAAAACCTCGGCGGCTAATAGCATTCCGCGCGTTAATATTTCCCGCCAAACAGACGTGGATATTCTTTCCATCAACGGCATTATTACCCCGGAGCCCTTGGCGCTGGACGAAACAGAAGACGCCACGCTTGGCTCGCTCTACGAAGTGAAAGGCGAAGTAACTAAACTCACCAGCAACTTAATGTACGTGGATGACAGTCGCGGCGAAATTCCCGTGTACTTTAAAGCCGGCGCGCATATAGACAAAGAAAGCGTGAGTGTGGGAAACCAAGTTAAAGTTATGGGAATTTTGGAACGCGCCGCAAGCGGGATTCAACTGTGGCCGCGCTCCCAGAACGATATTGAACTTATTGAAACAATTGCGCCGGAAGAAAAAACATCCGGCCTTCCTCCAACCGCCAAAACCTACGGGCTGGTCACAGCCGGCGGGTTTGGCCTCATCGCGTTAAGTTTCATTACCAAAAGCCGCTGGGCTACCATTCTTAAATTATTCGCTAAAAAACCGCATTAATAACCAAGCCAAAGCCATCCGGTTATCAACTTTAGAAGCGATTTGCAAAGCTTTGACGTGCCAGCCGGGAGATATTTTGGAGTATAGAAAGTAGTAACAAGTACGACAAAAAAGAACGATACGAGTCGTTCTTTTTCTTTCATTTATTATTTTACCGCATCAAATCTTGTTTTGTTATCAGCCATCCATTTCATCATTCCCGCTTGCATTTCTTCCGGAGTGCCTTTTTTACTTTGCATAACATCAGCATGAGTCTCGGCGTAATGAGGTTTCAGTGCGTTCATCCATTCTTCAAAAGTTTCTCCTTGTGCTTCATGATCGCATAGATCACACTTGAGTGTTTTCATAGCTGTATTGCTAGTTAATTATTTAAATCGACCTAGCCATTTTACTATATTATGTGCCTGCGCTACCGCTCTGTTTTGGGTCAAAATCCACCATCCATTCAATACCGAATTTATCTCTAAACATCCCAAAATAGGAACCCCAAGGACTATCGCCCATCGGGTACTCGATAGTTCCACCGACCGAGAGGCCGTTAAATAACTTGTCGGCTTCCTCTTTGCTTTCCGCGCTAATAGATATTTTAGATCTGTTTTCACTTTCGTTTACCCGCCCCATAAATTCCGGAACATCATTTCCCATGAGCATGTTGCTTTTACCAATCGGCAAAGCAATGTGCATTATTTTCTGTGCATCTTTTTCTGTTACCGTAAATCCAGGGCTTGCCATATCTTTGAAACGAACTATGGTTGCAAACTCTCCGCCAAATACTGATTTGTAAAAATTGAACGCTTCTTCGGCGTTGCCGTTGAAGTTAATGTGAGGGTTGATAAGTGCCATATGTGATTTATTCGAAATCATGCGATTCAACGGAATCGTGTCGCGTAACGTCCTTTGAGACGCGACCGCGGCCATTGAAGCGCGGCGGGTTAGTTATTTTTTCTTTCGACTTTGATTGTGTTCAAAAATTTCAAAACACTGGCTTTATTTACTTTTGTTTTTAATTCAGCCATAAAATTATCTGCGGAGAGTCGTGGACGATGTTAGAACCAAGATTGAATTCTCACAGCCCTTTTAGTTGTTCTACATCAGTTAAATCGACTTCGCGCCCCAACTTTAATTTGTAGTCTATTAATGAATCAAGAGGCTCAACTGGTACTTTCCGACCAAACACCTCCTTGATTGTGGCTCTTTTCAAATTAGTGTCAACCGGTTCCCATCGATTCATATTTTTATTAAAAATTTTTGCATTGGCTCCAGCAATATCAATTTCTTGACCTTTAAAGTTTAGCGTCATAACTCGCAGATCCCAATTATTATCTTTGTACGGGGCTGGACCGAATACAATATGTGGCTTTACGTCGGCAACAATCTTGAGAATATCTGCGTCAGCGATTTCAATATCAATATCGGCTAATTCTCGTCTGACTCCATATATTTGTGCGGCAAAACCGCCCGAGATTCTGTAGGTAATCTTATGGCACTCAAGAATGTCAACAATCCACTGCAATGCAGCCTTGGTGTCCTTCATATAATTTTTATCGGTGCGGAGAGGGTGAGATTCGAACTCACGGTACCTTTTGGGTACGACAGTTTTCAAGACTGTTGCCTTAAACCACTCGGCCACCTCTCCTTGAAAACTCCCCTAAGATATCATGTTGAAACAAAAAATTCAAGCCACGCCAGGCCCATGGACAAAATCATACATTTTGGCTATTATGAAGGAGAACAAAAAAATAAATTTATAGTCCGTAGCCACGCATGTGCGGGGCGAAGGACTATGGAAGGGTGGCCGAGCGGTTGAAGGCGTTGGTCTCGAACACCAATATAGTAGCAATACTATCGAGAGTTCGAATCTCTCCCCTTCCGCTTTCACCTCGCCGTAGCTTTAGCGAAGGCGGGCAATTATTTTTACGCCAGTGCTCGTCTCTAATTTTGTCTACTGTTAAGGCGAGGTTTCAACGCGACGCAGTCCGCCGTGATTGAACGAAAATTGTAGGTTCGCCTTCGCTTTATCGGGCTATGGCGAAGCAAAGGAACGGCTATGTTTTATGTCTATATTTTAGAATGTAAAGACGGTTTTTACATTGGTTGTAGTGCCGACCTAAAAGATCGCATTCCACGCCATCACAAGGGACAGGTACCATCCACTGCCAATCGTCGCCCTTTGGAACTGTCCGTTTACTTTGCATTTAAAGAGAAATACATGGCGTTTAATTTTGAAAAATATTTAAAATCCGGTTCCGGCAGAGCATTTCTTAAAAAACATTTCAAAAAATAACCTAATCTGTACAATCTTGCAGCACCTGCGGCATAATAAAAATAAACTAAAATAAATATATGCAAAAAATCACTCCTCATCTCTGGTTCAACACCGAGGCTAAAGCAGCCGCTGAGTTTTATACTTCACTATTTCCAAATTCAAAAATTACCAGCGCCACTACCATCCACAATACCCCGTCGGGCGACTGCGATATTATGTCGTTTAATCTCTCCGGATACTCGTTTATGGCCATCAGCGCTGGGCCGCTGTTTAAATTCAACCCGTCAATATCTTTTTTTGTAAACTTTGACCCATCGCGTGACAAAAACGCGACAGGGAACTTAAATAAACTATGGAATAGTCTCTCGGCCGGTGGCACTGCCCTTATGCCGCTTCAGGAATACCCGTTTAGTAAACACTACGGGTGGATACAAGATAAATATGGTCTCACGTGGCAACTCATGCTCACAAACCCAGCAGGCGAAGAGCGGCCGTTTATTATTCCGTCACTGATGTTCACGGGTGATATCACCGGCAAGGCGGACGAGGCAATTGATTTTTATGTATCGACCTTTGAAAACTCCGAGCGCGGAATGTCGGCACCCTATCCGCCCGGTGCCGCACCAGAGAAAGATGCGAAGCTCATGTTCGCCGAGTTCATGCTGGAAAAGCAATGGTTCACGGCCATGGACAGCGGCCACAGGCACCAATTTGGTTTTAACGAAGCCATTTCGCTTATGGTGACGTGCGACACACAAGAAGAAATAGATTATTACTCCGAAAAACTCTCCGCCGTGCCCGAAGCCGAACAATGCGGCTGGCTTAAAGATCAGTATGGTGTTTCGTGGCAAATTGTTCCAAGTATTATGAACGAAATGATGAAGAGCGGCACCCCCGAACAAATTAACCGGGTAACCCAAGCATTCCTTAAGATGAAAAAATTTGATATTGCGAAATTAAAACAGGCTTACGAGCAAAAGTAATTAATAATAGCCCTCATGATTAAAAATAAAACCCTGTTCATTATCGCGCTCATTGCCTTAGTCAACATGCTGGGATACGGGATTATCATCCCGCTTCTTTATTCTTATTCCAAAAAATTTGGCCTGTCGGATTTTCAAAACGGGCTTTTGTTTGCCATTTTTTCCGTGTGCCAATTCTTCGCCACCCCCGTTATTGGCCGGCTGTCCGATAAATACGGCCGCCGCCCGCTTCTCATTATTTCTATCCTTGGCACCGCCGCGTCCTTTTTTATGATGGCCTTTGCCCAAAGCTGGATTTTTTTGTTTTTATCGCGCGCCCTCGACGGGCTCACCGCCGGCAATATCCCCGTGGCCTTTGCCGTTATTTCCGATTCCACCAAACCGGAGGACCGCGCCAAAGCCTTTGGCTACATAAGTTCGGCCTTTAATTTTGGTTTTGTGTTTGGCCCGGCCATTGGGGCGCTTACGGTGGGGTGGAACCCGGCCGCTCCCTTTATCATCGCCGGCCTCATTACCATTATCGCCGCGCTCTTAACCATTTTCTACTTGCCCGAAACCAACGCCCACAGGGGCGAAATTAAAACAGGCAAAATGTTTGATTTTAAAGGGATGTGGCACGCGCTCTTTCATTCCGAGGTGGGCGTAACGTTCGCTATCTCCCTCATCTTCTTTTTGTCCTTTGCCTGCGCTCTTATTTACGGTTTTCAGCCTTTTATTATCAATGTTCTGGGGCTAAGCACGTCGCAAAACGCTTACTTGTTTACTTTATTTGGCACAATTGGTCTTATTTCGCAAACCTTTTTGGTGGCGCGCTTTTCTAAACGTTTGGGACTTAAAAAAGCCTTCCGACAATCGCTTTTGTTTACGGCCCTGGCGTTTCTTATAATGTTTATGTCCCGCTCACTGCCAATTTTTATTCTTGGCTGTATTCTTTTGGCCCTGGCCAACAGCGTGGTGCAAACCTTGTTCCCTACCATTCTCTCCATGGAGGCCGATGCCAAATCCCAAGGCTCTATCATGGGCCTAAACGCTTCGTACCAAAGCATTGGTATGATTGTGGGGCCCATTATGGGCGGCGCCATTGCGTCGCTCAGCATCCCCGCGCCGTTTTTAGCCGGCACCATTTTGGTTCTAATTTGTTTTGTACTCTCCCGGCGCGTTCTGCGCCCGGGGCTTAAACAAGAATCAACTTTTTAAATATGAACCAGATAAAAAATAGGCTGCTTATATATATTGTGATTGCCGTCGTGGCAGTCGTAGGGGCTGCGTTCGCGATAACGCGAAACCAAAAAATAAATCCCTCTGTCCCAACACCAGCACAGAGTCATCGTTCATATTCTATAAAATCCCAATTTCGAGATTTAACGTACTCCCCGGATAAATCTACGGACTACTTTTTTTCGATTGTGGATGACCGCGGCAGCATCTTAAAAGATTTTTTGATCACTCACACTAAAATAATGCACGTTATTGTGGTACGAACCGATCTTAAATATTTTCAACATCTGCACCCGGAATTTGATGAATATACTGGTAAATTCGCCCTGCCGAGCCTAACCTTCCCCGCCGATGGCCATTATCGAATTTTTGCTGATTTTGTTCCCCGGGAAGGCCAAAAAGACCCGGCGGGGAACCCGCTTCCGGTAACAATTTCTAGTGAAGCTGTGGTGGTTGGATTTGGTTATAGCCGAAAGCCGATTGGTTCCGAAGAACGAACAAAGATATTTGATGATATAGAAGTTGCCTTACAAACGCGCGGCCCGCTAATAAGCGGCGTGGAGAACATGCTCATGTTTGCTCTTTCACAAGGCAACAAACCTGTTACCAATCTTGAGGAATACCTCGGCGCCTTAGGCCACAGCGTACTTCTCCGCGAAGGGACCCTTGATTTCATCCATACTCATCCTGTGGAAGTTAAGAGCCAAGATGGTACCGTGAATTTTATGGTCACGTTTCCTCAACCTGGAAAATATAAAGTGTTTACGCAGTTTCAAAAAAACGGAAAAATTATTACTACTGACTTTGTCATTTCTGTTGCCCAAGGGCAAAACACCCCACTGGCAAAACCCGCTGGCATGGAGCATACCAGACATCCTTAGATATTCACACCGCTTACATTTCCCCATGAAAATCATTTTTTTATTTCTGTCTTGCTTTTCTGTGTTACATGCAACAGTACAAAACTTGACAAACAGTTATCACTCACATACCATACAATTAAACACCTGGCGCTTAAAAATAACCTGCTGTCTATTTCTATGCCGACCTCTAACCAGCATAACGGCTTTACCCTTATTGAACTCATGATCGTCATCGCGATCATTGCCATTATTGCCGCCGTCGCGATTCCTAATCTACTGCGCGCGCGGCAAAGCGCTAACGAAGCCAGCGCCATAAGTTCCCTGCGCACCCTCGTAAGCTCGCAAGCGATGTTTTACCAAGGAGATGCGGAAGGAGATGGCGTGTATGATTACGCCGCCAGCCTTCCCGAACTAGAACATACCAGCTTAATTGATAATGTTCTGGGCACCGGACATAAAAGCGGCTACTGTTTTATTTTATTCAGCCACACCTCTACCACGTGGCACGCCCATGCCGAACCATTCTTGCCCGGCGAAACCGGAGCGCGCGATTTTTATGTTGATGAAACCGGCATTTTGCGCTTTACCACGTCATCCCAGTTCTCGGCCGATCAAAACAGCCTGACCTTTGATGGCGTATCTGATCCAAGCCCATCCACCGATCATCGCGCCGGCGAAGCACCAGCGTGCGATCGCCGCACGACCGGCCTGCCGGGAGCGGAGGTGGTCGCGAGTCACGCGCTCCACGTCATTCAGCGCGTCGCTCTTTTTGTAGAAAAGAGCGTGGTTGATAAAGCCATCGGCCTGAGTAAACGGAAAGAAATGCAACAGGCAGTATTTGTCGCCATGGACACTAACAATGATGACTCACTTACCTTTAAAGAAGTTTTGCATGTGGACGCCTTAGGCATCGCGCGTCAACTTAAAAAAATCTTTGTTAATGACCAGCCAAAAGACTCCGTCATCGGTAATGACCAGCGCCTCTTACAGCCTCTAGATTGGTTCAATCGCACCGTGGAAAACGCCCTTAACCTGGGCGTTGCCAATGAAACCAAACTTCCGAGCGTGCCAATTAACGTTATGCTTGAGAGTCCGACTCCTCTAAACCAACTGCCGCCCAAAAATTAAACCTCTCATTCCCCTGGACACCAGGGGAATTTGTTTATCCCTATTCTTTACTTTAAATAACCATGGTCGCATTTTTTATTTCAGTCTTGCTTTTCTGTTTGATTATTGTTAGTATAGCTTTCGAAAGGAGAGCCCATGCGGAAAAAGAAAGCGCGCCCGAACAATGGCTGGAAAACGAAACTTTCCAGGAGATGGTTGGAGAGTATTGACTGGGACCAGCTCCGGAGCGAAGAATTCCGGATCTGGTGCATTCAGGCAGCATTCCTCGGCAGAATGCCGCTGATGGGGCTCAAAGGACTTGGTGGTTTGCTGGCGCTCCGGGCAGAGTACCTGAAAGTCCGCGCCCCCATCCCCGCGGAGCCACCATTACCATACCCCGAAGTGAATTACGGGGTCACTACGCATTCGTTTGGCCGTGGTTACGCCAAACGCGGGCGTCCGCAGGGAATCTACCTGGAGGAATATTAGTATCTTCCGGCTCAACACCACTCGCTCTAGCACGTACCCACGAGACGCGCCAGAGCTCGCCTCACCATGGGCAGAAAGGAAAACAGATGCGCGGGACCGAATGGAGGGGCCCGAGCTGAACAAACAACGCTCGTGGTCCCTATAAAACAGCTTATTCCTAGGCTGTTTTTGTTTTATCCACACAAAAACACGAAAATTATAGCTCTTTACAACAGAGGAAAACGATTCTTAAAAATCACCCTTTACAACCGGGTGATTTTTTTATATGATAGTATTATCAAGTTATTCATAAATATTTCTCTATGAAAAAATCACTCGCAATCGTCGCGGGAGCGATTATGCTCCTGGGGCTGGGGTGTAAATCACCCAGTCAAATGATTACCGAGAAGGTGCTGGAAAGCGCCTCGGGCGGCAAGGCCAAGGTGGACCTAGACGGCAATACGGTAAAAGTAGAAACCAAAGATGGAACATCCGAATGGGGCGGCACTAAGCTCCCCGACAACTGGCCGAGCGACGCGCCGGTGTCCCCGGGCGCCAGCGTGGAATTTTCCAGCTCCAGCAACTCCAAAGATGGTCGGCCCAGCGCCATGGTAATTTTTAAAACTAAAGAGGCCGGCCCAAACGTGTATGAATTTTACAAAAAAGAATTAGTGGCCCAAGGCTGGACTGTTGAGCAGGATATCCAGTCCGGCGACGGCGCCATGGTCACCGCCACCAAAGATACCCGCGCCTTGTCGGTAACCGTTGCCACCGGCGACGGACAAACCGACATTACCGTGGTACTAGCCAGCAAATAATTAATTTAACCATTTACTATATGGACGAACAAAACAACCAGCCAGTGGCCGCTCCGGCCACGGGAGAAAAAAAGAAAAACATCGCCATGGCGATCGTGGCCTACATCATATTCTTTATCCCCCTGCTGACGGATGCTAAAAATGACCCGTTTGTTAAATACCACATCAAACAGGGCCTGGCCTTGTTTATTGTGGCGGTGGCGCTCGGGATTCTGCAATCAATTCTCTCCTACCAAATCTGGTTTATTATTGAGTTGCTCCAGCTCGGGGTGCTCGTGCTCGCCATCATGGGCATACTGCACGCGTCTAAAGGCGAAGAAAAACCCCTTCCGCTCATTGGGCCCTTGGCCGACAAATTTAAATTCTAAGGCACAAACCTGCCCCGCACCGTAGCCTGCATAGCAGGACTCTAGCGGGGGGTTTAGACTGATTCCGCCAGCTGGCGGAGTGAGGATTTAAACAGATTAGACCGCCCTGTACAACAGGGTGGTTTTTGTATATGCTAGGGAGATATAAAAAATGGTATGAAATATTTTGTCCTCACAGTTGTATTAAATAGGTATGCCGGACGTAACTGATGAAGCCATTGCCGCCAAAGTGCAAGCCGGCGACGGAGAGTCGTTTGGCTTATTAATGGAGCGCTATGAAGCTAAACTTACCCGCTACGCGCGGCGTTTTTTATTAAACGGCGAAGACGGGCCTGATGTGGTGCAGGAAGTGTTTATTAAAGCCTACGTGAATATTAAAAGTTTTAACCCGGCCAAGCGTTTTTCTCCGTGGATTTACCGCATTGCCCACAACGAATTTATAAATGCCATAAAGAAACGCCAGCGCAGCCGCGAAATGCTCTTATCTTTTTTTGAACCGGATATTTTCTTCCCCCACCCCTTGGCGAAAGAAAGCGCAAGCGGCGAGGCGGAGCGCGCCAGCCTAAGGGCCGAGCTGGAAAAAAATTTAAATAAAATCGGGCCGAAATATCGTGAGCCCCTGGTGTTGTATTACTTTGAAGAGCTGGACTACCGGGAAATCGCGGACGTGCTCCGCATTCCGGCCGCCACGGTAGGGGTGCGCTTAAAACGCGGCCGCGAAGCTTTAAAAAAAATTATGCCAACTAGCCCACTCGTATGACAGACGAACCCAAGCAAACCATCCAGGCCAAAGTTTTGGAAGAAATTAAAAGCGGGCATCTACTCATGCGCCCCAAATGGCGTTTTGCCCTTAACCTGGCGCTATTCGCCGTAGGCATGGCCCTGGCCTTGGCTTTGGTGTGGTACATGGTAAGCTTTACTATTTTTATTCTGCACGATAGCGGCGCGTGGTTTGGGCCAAGCTTTGGGCCGCGCGGCTGGCTGGCAGTCATCGGGTCATTGCCTGGTGTGATCATTTTCCTGGCCATCCTCTTTGTCATCGTTTTAGAAATTTTGGTCCATCACTTTGCCTTTAGCTACCGGCGCCCGGTGGTTTATTCACTGGGTGGCATAATGCTTTTGGTGGTAATAGGCAGCGCCGCGGTGGCCAAAGCCCGAGTACACGAGCGGCTCACCAGTTACGCCGAACGCCACCACGTACCCATGATGGCGCCGCTCGCGCGAGTATTCCGGGGCCGCCCTAACGCGCACCTGTTCCCAGGCACTATTGCCACCACCACAGAAAATGGCTTTGTCTTAACCACGCGCCGCGGCGATTTTATCTACATTCACATCTCTCAAAGCACGCGCCTGCCACCCGGCTTTCTCTTTGCCGCCGGCGACAAAGTTATGATCTTTGGCGACCGCATGGCCAGCTCGGTCACCGCCTTTGGCGTTCGCCCCCTCTGCCCGCCGCGCCAACTCCCGCCTCCGCCCGGATGCGACGAATAATGAAATATTTAAAAAACTGGATTGTAGTAATAATTAGAGAAGTAAAGAAAAGGCACGTTCGTACTCTAGAGCGGCGCGCCTCACCAGCTTCTCACACGCGTGCAAAACTATACCTGTCATTCTGAGTAAAGCGAAGAATCTCTGTCCGGTTCGCTAAAAAACGACTGACAGGGATCCTTCACCCCGAAAGTGCGGGGTTCAGGATGACAGCGAACATTTACTCAGTAATTTATTTCTATGAAACACAAAAAATTCTTAGCCTACGCGATGTTGCCGGTATTAAGCATGGGCCTATTTATGGCGCTTCCGGCTGCGTCGCATGGTATGTTTGGCATGGGGGGCAACGCCACGCCAGAAGAAATCGCCAGCCGCCATCAAAGCCTGTTCCAGGAACAAGCGGGCCTGATTGGCGCGACGGTGGATGAGGTAAAAAACGCCTGGGCCGATGGCAAAAACTTTATTGACCTGGCCAAAGAAAAAGGCGTTACCGAAGAACAATTAAAAACCAAAATGCAAGCCGCCCGAACAGCGCAACTTAAAGCGCAGCTTAAAACGTTGGTTGACAAAGGCATTATTACCCAGGCCCAGGCCGACAAACGGCTTACGGCTCTGCAAAACAAGGCAGAAAAGATGCATGGCCAAATGGGCAAACGAATGATGC
Source organism: Candidatus Magasanikiibacteriota bacterium (assembly GCA_023246725.1). Lineage (GTDB taxonomy): Bacteria > Patescibacteriota > Patescibacteriia > Magasanikbacterales > GWA2-37-8 > SICD01. Next base: position 19,284 of record JAHFHV010000007.1, read on the forward strand.
GCGGCCTGCGTGGGATGCAATTCTAACGTAGCGTTCTTTCCCTAAACAACTCCTGGCCCCGCACTTGCGGGGCGGGGGTTGTTTTATTTTCCAAGAAATAGTTAGGAGATTGTATAAAGTCTATAGACAAGCTTGTGCATGAGCGTTATAATTATAGATATACTGTAACCTAACCTAACTATGAAATCAAAATTCCCTTTGTATATTCTCATCATGTGCGGCCTTGCGGCAGTTGTGGCGCTGGGATTTTATTCATATACTCTTATGGCTCCTGAGAAATTAAAACCAAACGCACAAACAAAAAATGAAGAGCAAAAAAACATGGCAATAGTCGGCAAACTCATAACCGATGATAGCCGCAAAGGCACGCCGCTGATTGAAACTGCGGATGGCGTGGTATTTTTAACCGATGACTATGGTCCAAAAGGTCTTAATAAGACGTGGAACGGCCGCACCGTGGAAGTCAAAGGCACACTCATAAGCAAAGTCTGCGGCCCCTATGACCAGTGCTTAAGCGATGGTAGTATGAGCTTCCTTACCGATGTTGTATATATTTCGTTGGTGGAAAAATAATTTGTGCCGGAACTGCAGAAACTCAAAAAACTCTTGCGCTCAAAAGCTAGCCCCGCCAAAGCAAAAATCTTTGAGCGTTTTTTTAAAACCGCGCCCGGGCAATATGGCCACGGTGATGTATTCTTAGGACTCACCGTGCCCACACAGAGACAAATCGCTAAACGATTTTATCATCTGTCGCTCGCTGACATTCAAAAATTATTGCTCTCAAAAATCCACGAGGAGCGTTTTACCGCGCTCGTCATTTTGGTTCATCAATTCACTCACGCGCCTGTCCCCCTGTCCCGCCACAGCGGGATGCCGCTCGCGGCGGCACCCGAGGGGGACCATTGGGGGGTGGGAGCAACACCAAAACAAATCTATAACTTCTACCTCAAAAACGCCAAACGCGTTAACAATTGGGATTTGGTAGACACCTCCGCGCCGCAAATCGTCGGCGAATACCTTCGGCCTCTCTCCCCTCTTAGGGGAGAGATGGAGAGAGGGGTATTGGTTCAACTCGCCCACTCAAAAAATCTCTGGGAACGCCGCATCGCCATTGTCGCGACATATACTTTTATCCGCGCTGGCCAGTTTGACGAGACGCTGGTCATCAGCGAATCGCTTCTGCGCGACAAGCACGACCTTATCCACAAAGCGGCGGGCTGGATGCTTCGGGAGGTTGGCAAAAAATCAGAACCAACGCTCAAAAAATTTCTAGGTCAGCACGCTCACGAAATGCCGCGCACCATGCTGCGCTACGCGATTGAAAAATTGTCCCCCAATGAACGACAGAAATTTTTAATAGCAAAACAAAGAAGCCTTGCGCGGCGGAGGCGCGCTTCCTCCTCCCCTTAGCAAAGGGGAGGACGGGAGGAGAGGTCTCGCATCATTCTCTCAACAACTAATTATTAAGAAAAAGATGAGAGGACATACGCGCGCTTCCCCCCATCCGTTACGGTTGCGTATGTCCGTAGTTAGCCTCCTTCTGCGGCTTTTGCCGCTAGTCGTCGGGGTAGTTGAGACGCAGGCTCTCTTGGTGGTTGCGGCTCCGCGCCTGCTAGACCATGTCTTCCTTCCAGCCTTCATCATCGCTGGGGAAGACATCTTCCGACTCACAGGGCTGCCCCGCTCTGCGATGCCCCTTTGGACAGTTTCCCGGACAAACGTCTCCCTGCAAGTCATTACCAAACACCTTGTGCTTGCGCGCGCTTTTCGGGCCTTCCCAGCCACAGTCGACGCACCTCCACATCTCCTCCTTTCGCTTCGCGGCCTTTTTCTTGGCGGGCTTCTTGGTCTTCTTGGGCATGTCTACCTCTTCAATACAACACCTTGTCCAGGGTGTTACCGTCCAACGGGACGGTGCGGTAGGGCCGTTGCGCACGCTCAATCGCGCGCTTGAGGCGTGCGATAACTTGCGGCGGAGCACGGGGAACGTTCGGGTCCACTTTGAGCGTGGCGAGCGCCGTATGCCCGCCCGCCGGGTTGGACCAGATGCCGCCCGGTCGCGTGCCGCTCATTCTTGGCCTCATGAAACCTCCTCGCACTCCGAGACGTTGAACAGGAAAGTAGGCGGACTCCCCACGAAGAAAACGGCATCGAGGCTCGAAGCGTGATCCTGCGCGATGAGAAAGACAGCCACCGCGTGATCGGCCGTCCGCAGGCAGTCGGTGAAGTGCCCGCTCATGGTTGTCCACCATTCGCAGGCTCGCGCCCCCGCCTTTCCGCTCTCACGAAGCGCTCGGAGCGCGCCGCCGATGGGCACCTCGTACTTGTCTCCGGCCGCCGGATCCGTTCGGCCGCTCATCACGCCGCGCGACCCATGCTTGGCTTCCTTGGCCGATATGCGCCGCAGGCACGGCACCACCACGCCAATCCAGACATCGCGCACTTCTTCGGGCGCTTCGCCTGCGGGCCGCTTCACAATTCTGATTTGCATCACGTCCTCCTTCCGCGGATTTATTCCGCACGCTTGGGGTTGTTACGCATCCGAGCCACGAATGCCGCCCAGACCATCTCGCCGAGGCGGTCATGCCCGCGGCTCATGAGCTGCAAGAGCCCGCTCTCGAGCCGGACAAGGCTGCCGTCCCGCAGGAGCTCACCCACCTGGTGCTTGCAGTTGCTAGAACATTGGCAGAGGTCGTCGTAGCAGAACGAGACCTGCGCCTCGTGAGCCAAGTACGATGTAAGATCCTGGATCGTCAAATCCTTGCTCGACAATGCCAGGAGGATCAGATCACGAACGAATTGTGTGGCGACATTCATCATTTGTTGCTCCTTTCGCGGAATCCATTTCCGCTAGGCATATCTAACCACACAAAAATGGCCGCGTCAACCTTGAACGAAATAAAAAAGAATAGTAAAATGATAAGGACTGGACAGAGATCCTTCGCAGAGTTTATCCCGCACCGTTCTAGTGCGGGGCTCGGAATGACAATTGACTACAAATTATGAACTCCTATAAATTCATCGTCCTCGGTTCCGGCTGTTTCTGGTGCACCGAAGCTGTGTTTAAAATGATTAAAGGTGTTGTGAGCGTTGTCCCTGGCTACGCTGGTGGATCAACACCAAATCCAACGTACGAACATGTGTGCGACGGTACCACCGGCCATGCCGAAGCGGTGCGCGTGGAATACGACCCGGCCATTATTTCGTTTGAAGAAATTCTCACCGTCTTTTTTGGCAGCCACGACCCCACGACCATGAACCGCCAAGGCAACGACGTGGGCACACAGTATCGCTCCACTATTCTTTACGCGAACAACGAACAAAAACTCGCGGCCGAAAAATATATCGCTAATCTCAAAACCGATGGCCTTAACGTCGTTACCACCTTGGAACCGCTTGCCAAATTTTACGAAGCCGAAGATTACCACCACGATTATTTTACCAAAAATCCAAATCAAGCCTATTGCTCGGCCGTCATCAGCCCCAAACTCGCCAAAGTAAAGAAAAAATTAGCCGCGCTTCTAAAATAAAAAAGAACCGCCCGCCCCGACAACTGTCGAGGCGGGCTTTGTTCTGACCGCTCACTTGCGCGCCTGTACTGGTACGCCAAGCTTCGCAGCGATCAGCTCCGACAGGCGATCGCCCGCGGGGCGCAGGCTCTCCGCCGTGATCTCCATGTTAGGCGGACCGAGTTCCACCTCGAAGTTGTAGGCGTGCCCCTCATTCGTCTCCGGGAAGTAGCGATACATCTGCATTTCGTACCACTGCTTTCCCTCGCGCCAAAATCGGCTACCCGTAACGAATTTCCATCCATACCGCTGCGGCCATGCTGCAAATTCATTCCGAATCAAATCGTACACGCGTGCAGGCATCGTGCCCTCCTTTTCCTTCTGACGAGTTTGCGGCCAGGAACAATTTCCGGGCCTCCTTACTCTACACTAAACACCATATTCTGCTCATCGTCAATGCAAAAAACTACTGCCCTTTCAGGGCCGCAATATCCTTCTCATACCCCTCCGCGATTTTTAAAACATTATCTCCATAAAACCGGTACTTGGTGTTCGTGGAGCCCGAAAAATACTTCATGGCCGCTTTCCATTCGCCCTCTTCGGTGCCATTCGCCCCATCATTGGTTAATTTAATAGACGCGGCCGCGAACGCGTCGCGAATATCCCACGGGTTGGCCGGACTTTTGCCAGTGAGCGCGCTTACTTTACCAGCATACCCCATCCAGGTGGACGGAATAAACTGCGCTGGCCCCATGGCGCCGCCCCAGCCAAACTGTTTGCCGTTTTTATCTTTCAGCGGGCACGATACCGGCGTGCCATCGGCATCCAGCCCCAGCTGCTCCGTAATTTTCAAAAATGGTTCCTGGTCGCGTTCCGGCTTCATTACCACGCGCCAGCCTTTTTCCGGCGGGTCGCCGGGCCGGTTGCACGTGCCCACGTTTTTGCCCAGATTAGATTCCTGGGTGAGTATGGCTAAAAGAAACGCTGGCCGAATGCCGGTTTTGCCGGCCACAAACTCGGCAATCGCCAGGGCCTGGCCAAAATCAATATTCTTGGTCGCGCCAAACAATTCATAAATGCGGCTTCTAATTTCCGCGGCCTGTTTTTTGGTATCGGTGAGCGCGGCCTGATAATTGCTCTCCGCTCCTTTCGTTTCGGTAAGCAGCTGCTGTTGTTCGTTCAATTGGCCAAGAAGCGCTCCCTGCTGGGCGGTTTTAATCTGGAGCAACTGCTCGGTATCGTCTTTATCAGCGCCTAAATTGGTTAAATGCAGGATGAGCTGTTTGTTGGCGGCGCGGGCCGAGCGGAGCACGCCACTCACGCGATCGGAGATAATTAAACTGTTCTCCAGTTCATCAAAAAATTCAGCAAGTCCGCCGCTCTCCATTAAAACAATTAACAGCGGCTGGCCATCGCGGTGGTGAATAAGTTTGAGTAAAGCCGTAAGTTCTTTGTGCTGTCTGGCCATCGCGGCTTTCGTGTCGTCAATCGCGTCTTCAGTGGTGGCAATATTGGTCGTCAGTTTTTTTAGTTTAATGTCGGTCGCTTTAATTTGAAGACGCAACGCCGCCTGGGTAGTCTCCAGTTTCTTAATTTGGGCAAGCAACGTCTTCTTTTGGCTGGCCGTGGTGGCCAATTCTTTTTCCAAAGCTTTAATCTGCTGTTCAATATCTTTAAGTTGCTGTTCCAATTGCTGCTGCGTCGCCGCCATATCCTCCGCGCGCGCAGACACACTCAAAAAACACCCTCCAAAAAGTATGGAAATAACTAAAATAGAGAAAAATTTGCGAACAAACATAATTGCATTCTACATTCTTTCCGCCATAGGCGGACCCGCCTCTGGCGGAAATTCTTCAATCACTTTTTTCATCCCCTCCACAAAACTTTTTTCCGAAAACTTTTTAGCGGTTTCAGCACACGCGCTCTCCATTGCACTCGCTCGCTCTGGTGTCAATTGCCGCACTGCCGCACACACATCATTAACACTAAATCCAGACTTTAGTAACAGTCCATTTTTAGTATCATCAATAATCTCAAGTAACCCGCCTTCCGCCGCCGCAATTACCGGCTTGCCGGCCTGCATGCTCTCCACCGCGGTCATCCCAAAATCCTCGGCCATTGGAATATAGATCGTCGCCAAACATTTTCCTAAATACTCAACTAACTGTTCGTCGCTTATCCATCCAAGTATTGTTATGTTAGGGTGGCCTTGCGCTAGCTTTTTAATTTTTTCTAACTCCGGTCCGCTGGACGCTACCACCAATTTTTTTTCCGGCATCTTCGTAAACGCTTCCACAATCATGGGTACGCGCTTTACATCATACAGCCGCGCCCAGGAAAAAAAGTAGTCGCTCTCACTGTCATCCCGAGCGTAGTCGAGGGATCTCGTCATCGTTGGGTTGCGAGATTCCTCCGCTCCCTGCGACGGTCGGTCGGAATGACAATCGTTGGGCAACAAATTCCTAAATGGCAACGTATCGCACGGCGGATACACCACCACCGATTCCATTCCCAGATATTTTTTAATACGCGCCTGCGTATTTTTAGAATTCGTTACAATCACATCTAACTTGCGACACAAAAATTCAAATCTCCAACGATTGAACAAAACAAACGGCACAAAAATAATTTTTTTCCAGAGCGGATACGAACGCAGCCGTTCCTGGTACAAATCATACAAATGCCGCGGCGGCGTGTGCATGTAGGCGATGTTGACGCGGGGCGAGACCTCTCCCTGCCCTCTCCTTTGCCAAGGAGAGGGTTCACGATTCTGCCTCTCCTCTGCAGAGGAGAGGACGGGAGGAGAGGTTTGGTTCACTCGTCCAAACAATCTCCGCCAACCCAACGATCGAATTACCGCCATCAAACAATCGCCGCTATATATTATTACATCGTAATTCTGTACAAATTTCGTCTTGAATAAAAAAGAGAGCTGTACCTGCAAATACCTGAATCCTGGCACCTGCGACCAAGGCTTTTCTTTGTACAGTTCAATGGTGGTAATGCCGTGCTCGCGCGGATCAAACGCGTCTTTGGCAATAAAGGCCGTGGCCACATCCGCCCCCAGATTTTTAGCCAGGCTAATCACCAGCCGCTCACCGCCGCCTTTGTATAAAAAATAGTCGTGCAAAATAAGAATTTTTGATTGCATACAGTGTTACGCCTAGTCTTTTGCTTAAATCTCTGCTAAAATATTAACGTTTTCTACTGTCTAACAGTAACAAAATTTACCTACCTAAGCAAGGCATTATGAGCACGAGCCGCCCCGAACTCCCGCCAGAGGCCAAACGCGTTTTTAAAGGTGTTATTTTTGATGTCTACCAATGGGAACAAACCATGTTTGACGGTACAACTGAGATTTTTGAAAAACTCAAACGTCCGGATACTATTCAGATTATTGCCACGGTGGGAGATAAAATTATGGTGCAGAACCAAGAACAGCCCTGTGAAGCTCCCTTTTTATCATTGCCCGGCGGCCGCGTGGACGCAGGTGAGGAGCCGCTGGCCGCCGCCGAGCGTGAATTATTAGAAGAAACCGGCTACCGCGCGTCCGAATGGTTTTTATGGCGCCAGGATAACCCCTACATGAAAATAGTATGGACGGTACACACCTACATTGCCCACAATTGCACCTTGGTGCAGCAGCCTAAACTAGATGCGGGAGAAAAAATTACTACAAAACTTGTTTCTTTTGACGATTTTATTGCTCTCGCTCACAACGACAATTTCCGCGAAGGGCGATTGCGTCTGGATTTGCTAGAAGCCTATTACGATATGGTAAAAAAAGAAGCACTGCGAAAATTATTATTTTCTCATTTATAACAATATGTGGATATTAGCCATTGTCTCAATTATCCTGCTTAAAAAATTCGCTTAAATTGCTTCTTCTGCAAAAATTCGGTATTATACCGGACATGGATATTAAACAAATTTCCAACAAAGCTCTTAAAACTCTGCGGATTCTTCTGTGGTTTGGCCTGGGGCTCGTCGCACTGGCGGTTTTGTTGTTCTTCTCGGCGTATGGTACGAACGCGTCCATCACTCGGCTGTATGTTGTTCCCATTCTCGTTGGCATCCCGGGCCTGTTATTTTTTATCCCTCCGGCGATCATACTTTTAAAAATCTGGCTCATCCAGGGCCAAATTAAAGATATTAAAGAAAAAGGAGAGAAAGCCATGAAAGTGGCTAAATTCGCGGATAAAATGTTTACCAAATACACCAATAAAAATCCCTAACGGGCTACTTGACAAAAAGTATAATTTTTGTTATACTAAAGTTATACTTATCCAGCCAACGGCTAGTCCGCCTCTGGTGGATATTAACAAAAAATATGCAAACTAAAACCATCGGCATTAAAGAACTCCAGCAGAACCTCGCTAAAATAACCAAAGAGGCCAGCCGCGGCGCCTCCTTTGCGGTATTTAAACATACCACTTTTTTATGTCGCATTGAGCCGCCCGCCACAACGCCCGATAAAAAATACACCCTCGCCGACTTCAAAAAAATCCAATTTCGTTCCGGCGATAAAAATCTCAGCAAAAACATCGACAAAATTTTATATGGTGTATGATAATTTTAGATACCAACGTATGGATAGCGTATTTGAACGAAAGTGATAGCCTTCATCGTAAGGCCGCCATCTTATTCTCAAACATTTCGGAACAAATAATCATCCCTGAATATGTCTTGGTAGAAGCGAGCAACATTCTCGCTGTTAGGCAAAGCCATGCCGGTGCGGTTAATTTTTTACAATTAGCATTGGAAAATAAAGAGGCTAACATTCTACCATCCAACCCCGATTTTCTTAGCGAGATAACAAAATTTTTCTGCTCACACGACTGGCGCGGGCTATCATTTGTAGGCAGCACTCTCCTCTACCTGTCCCAAACGTACACCGTCCTCACCTTCGACAAACAACTTGCTCGCGCCATAAAATTGAGCCAAAGCGAAATCCATTCGCGTGGGAAAATTAAAAAATAACTTTTATGATGAAAGAGCTTGGCAAAACCGATTATAAAATAATTCATTTTTTTAAAAGCTACAGCGGCCCGCTCGCGCGCGCCGCTATTTTTATCGTCTTTTTCTGGTTCGGCGCCATCAAAATTTTCGCGGTTAGCCCCGCGAGCCCGCTGGTCGAGGCGCTCCTTCACAAAACCCTTCCTTTTATCAGTTTTGGAACATTTATTGTGCTCTTCGGCATTTTTGAAATGATCATTGGCGTGCTTTTTCTAATCCCCAAAGCCGAACGAGCGGCTATTCTCTTCTTGGCGATTCATATGGTTACTACGATTATGCCGCTGTTCCTCCTTCGCTCCATTGCCTGGCAAGGCTTTATGATACCCACTCTGGAGGGACAATACATTATAAAAAACCTCATCATCATCGCTCTCGCCTTTGGCATTGCGGCGCAGTTGCATCCGATGAAAAAATGACCCCACGATTGTCATTCCGAATCCCCCGTCGCAGAGGGGTGAGGTCGTAGATACTCCGAGGAATGAATCTCTGTCTCAACCAACGACGGACAGAGATCCCTCGTCGCTGCGACGCTCGCTCGGGATGACAGTAAAAACATATGCACCAAATCCTCCTCTACTACAAATATACTGCCATAGAAAACCCCGATGAGCTGGCGGCGAGCCAACGCGAACTCTGCAATCACCTCAACCTCAAAGGCCGAATTATTATTGCCGAAGAAGGAATTAATGGCACCGTGGAAGGACTAACCGAAGATACAGAAAAATATATTCAAGAACTGCAAAGTGACGAACGCTTTGCCAATATGAATTTTAAAAAGAGTGCTGGAACTGGCAACGCCTTTCCCCGCCTCTCTATTAAAGTACGGCCCGAGATTGTGAGCGGACACCTGGGCGACGCGGATGTAAATCCCACGGAAGTAACCGGCCAATATATTTCGGCAGAAGAGATGCGTAGTTGGATTCATGGTTCGGAAAAAATGGTTTGTGACAATTGTCATTCCGACGTCAAAGGAGGAATCTCTGGCTCACCCACCGACAGACAGAGATCCCTCGTCGCTGCGACGCTCGCTCGGGATGACAAAAGGTGTTTGTTGTCTCGCGAACCAAAAGAATTCTACATCGTCGATATGAGGAACGATTACGAACACAAGATTGGTTTTTTCCAAAATTCTATTCTCCCGCCACTTAAAAACTTCCGCAGCCTCTCTCAAATTTTACCTTCCCTCGAACACTTAAAAAATAAAACTGTCGTCACCGTCTGCACCGGCGGCGTGCGTTGTGAAAAAGCCTCCGGGTTTTTAGTTAAAAATGGCTTTACCGATGTGTACCAGCTTGAGCATGGCATTGTTACGTACATAGAAAAATATCCCGAAGAAGATTTTAAAGGCAAACTCTATGTGTTTGACGGCCGCATTACTATTGCGTTTAATAGCGAAAAAATTGAACACGAAATTGTGGGTCGATGTGATAAATGCCAAACGCCCAGCGAAAATTATGTTAACTGCAATTTGCCCAGCTGTAACACCCACTTTATTTGTTGCGAAAAATGTTACGAAAATAATGGTCGGGTGTTTTGTTCAAACGACTGCGCGCAAACGTTACTGGTGGGGGTGTAATCTGTTTAAATCCGTCTTAAAATCCGTTTGAATCTCTCTCATGTCAAAGCCATTCCCTAAACCCATTAAACTCACCAAACTCCTGGGCCCTAGCTTTATTATTCTCGCCCTTGGTTTGGGCTCGGGCGAGGTAATCCTCTGGCCCTATTTAGCGTCCAACTACGGCTTGGGATTATTTTGGGCCGCGGTGTTAGGAATTTCGTGCCAATATTTTATTAACATGGAGATTGAGCGCTACGCCCTGATTAAAGGCGAAAGCGTGTTTGTTGGTCTTAATAAAGTTTTCCCCGTTGCCCCCTACTGGTTTATTCTCTCCACCTTTGTCGGATTCGGCCTACCGGGCATTATCGCGGCCTCGGCGGAGCCGTTTGCTACCATCTTCGGGATCACAAATTTTAAATGGATTGCTATTATTTTTCTGCTCATCATTGGACTAATTTTAAGTATTGGCAAAACCGTGTATGGCATGATGGAACGCGTGACGAAAATTATTATTCTCCTCGGCGTGCCCTTCATTTGCATTTTGGCCATTATGTTAAGTCGCGGCATTCATTGGGTAGAGCTGGGGCAAGGCCTGGTGGGAATTGGAAAAGATTTCTATTTTCTCCCCGCCGGCATTAGCCTGGCAACTTTTTTAGCCGCCTTTGCGTATTCCGGAGCCGGCGGGAATCTTAATCTCACGCAATCCATTTACGTGAAAGAAAAAGGCTACGGCATGGGCAAGTACGCGCAAAAAATCGCCGGCCTGTTTACTAATATTAAAACCCAGCAAAGCGTAAAACTTACCGGTGAACATTTTACGCTAACTCCCCAAAATATTAAACAATTCCGCGTCTGGTGGCGGCGGATTAATTTAGAGCATCTAATGATTTTTTGGTTCATTGGATCTTTGGCCATGGGGCTTTTAATGCTCCTGGCCTATACCACCACCTATGGCCTGCCGGGCAACGCCAGCGGCATTCACTTTGTAATTAATGAAGGAAGAATTATTGGAACTAGGCTAACCCCCATTATTGGATCACTTTTTTTATTAATCGTTTCGGTAATGTTGTTTCAAACCCAGCTGGGGGTCTTGGATTCCACCTCACGCATTATGGCGGAAAATTGGGTGCTAAAAAAACTGGGGAAAGATGAAAAAGGCAGAGTCAATCTCTCCAAAATTTATTTTATCTTTCTGTGGGCACAGATTATTTTTGGCGTCAGCTTATTCCTCTTAAACATCTACGAGCCAAAAACGCTCATTGTGGCCGGCGCCCTGATTAACGCCGTGGCCATGACCGTGCACATCGCGCTCGTGAACATCATGAATTACAAACTCCTCCCCAAAGCCCTTCAGCCCCGCCTGGCGCGCCGCTTGGTTCTTGTAGCTATCTTTTGTATCTTTTTGGGTTTAAGCGTGTTTACCATTGGAGAAAAAATATTTTAATATGGATTTTTTATTAGCCCTGCTCCCTAAAATTCAACACCTTGGCCTGTGGGGCTATTGGGCAGTGCTCCTCGCCGCCGCCCTGGAATCCACGGCCTTTGTTGGTTTATTTTTTCCGGGCACCACCATTATTGTTTTTGCCGGATTTTTAACCGCTCAAAAAATTTTGGACGTGGGCGATATGATCTGGTTTGTGGCCATTGGCGGCATTATTGGCGACAGTATTAGTTTTTATCTTGGCCGCCGCGGCACCAATTTGTTTAAAGCCGAAAATAAACTGCTTAAAAAATCGCACTTGGAAACTGCCGAAACATTCTTTAACCGTCACGGCGCCAAAAGCATTTTTTTAGCCCGCTTTATTGGCCCAGTGCGCCCCCTGGTGCCGTTTGTCGCCGGCCTTTCCAAAATGAACACCAAAAAATTCTTCCTCTTTAACATCCTGGGTGGGTTTGCGGCGGCTACCGTGTACGTGCTCATTGGATATTTCTTTGGGGAAGCGTGGGGACGAGTAGGGCCGCTTTTGGAACAAGCTAAAGTTGCCTTGCTTATTCTTTTCGGCGCGGGTGTGATAGGATATATATTAAGGAAAAAATTATTTTAAATATGACCACCTGGAAAACTCCTCAACTTAAAAAACTCGCTCGCGCCTTCTTGTCGTTAAAAACCGAAGAAGAATTGTTGAATTTTTTACGTGATCTCTGCACGCTGGATGAACTTGAGGAATTTGGCGCGCGCTGGGAAATTGCCCAAATGTTAGCGAAAGGCGATTCCTATCGCTCCATTGCCCAAAAAACCAAGGTCTCGACCACCACCGTGACGAGGATTGCTTTGTGGTTAGAGCATGGGGAGGGTGGCTACGAAGCGGCCTTAGCCAAAGTGAAAAAGAAATAACACGATTCACGATACACATAAAACGATACAGTTTGTTTGTATCGTACTACATGTATCGTGTATCCCGTTACTTATCCACACCCCGCTCTTGACACATTATCTCATCTGTGTTACTGTAGTACCACATTAATACGCCGCACTTCAAAGGACGGGTCGCGTCTCAAAGGACGTTACGCGACACGATTCCGTTGAATCGGGCATGATTTCGTCAAATCATATGCAAATAGCCTTTTATCAAATTTCTCATCATTTCCAGGGCCTTGGGTAGCTTTACTCTTAGGTGAGTTTCGCGTTTCCGAGGTCATATCGCCAACAAAGGCGATTTTTTATTTTTTCAGTCACTCCCTCTCCCTAGGGAGAGGGATAAAGGGTGAGGGCTCGTCTCGCTGGGAAACGTTTTGACCTCACCCCGCTCCGCCGCTGAAGCTCTGGAGCGCAAGCGGCCTGCCCCTCTCCTTAGAGGAGAGGGTAGCCATAAACGAAGGTACTTTAGTGAAATAGACTATCACACCCCGAGCGAAGTCGAGGGGAGTTGCCGGGGCAGAACCGGCCAGTACCACGCTGAAATATTTTCAGCCGTTCGGGTTTCTCGCTTTCCGTCGTGCTTCTAACCGCCACCGTGGGCGGCTCTGGTAGCCGATTTAAGGGAAGAGTGCTGAGACTGCTGACGCAGAACACGGCGTGGAGTGTGCCTCCCGCCGCCAGTATGCGACCGGCCGCGAGGCCTTTTGGCAACGAACGCCACCACAGAGAGGAAGGAAGGCAAAAAAAATGAAGGAAAAGGAGCCGCGGATATACCTGTTCAATTTGTCGGAAATACCCGAGGAATTGATGGGCGCCCTAAGAAAATTCCTAGCCGATTGGATAAAAGACGGTCGTCCATCGGCTGTAATTTTTACCGATGGGGAGTGGACGTACCGAGAAATGGAGATGATTCTCCACTATGTCGACTACAGCCGACCGAAGGCCCCTCCCCTCCCCGAAACCGGGGGGAAGAAAAAAACAGATAAGTAGCACTTCCCTTCTGCCGCGCGGGAATACAATAGCGCGACCTGCCCCGACCTTGCGTCGGGGCACCAATCTTATGCTCATAAATAATTTGTGAGCAGAAGTACGGTACACAACCAAGGAGGATGACATCATGAAGTACATCATCGCCTACCCGCCGGTTGACTTCTCGGTTCCGTTCGAGAAACTCCGGCCGGAAGAGATCGACATCTACTTCCACTACGACAGCCGGATTGGGAAGCCGACGTGCAAGGCGGCCTGCGCCCACTGCTACTTTCGAAACCGCCCCACGTTTCACATTCCCGCCGAGCGCGCGCTGGCCATCACGCACTCTCTACGCGAACAGGGCTACAACATCGGCCTGGCGCCAGCCGACAGCTTCGGCGACGAAGCACTCGAAGCTGGCGATGCCGGTTCGGCCTTCCGCCTCAAGGCCATCGGCACCTCGGCCTGGACGAGCGGCATGCCACTCTACCTGCCGGGATGGGAAACGCGCCTCGACCGAGCGTGGGAAATTGGGTTCCAGTCGATCATCGTTACGGCCCACGAAGCCGCCGGAACGTTGGTGCCCATCCGCGGCGTCACGCGGGCACCGGTCATCCAGGGGGCCATCCGCAACATCCGTGAATGGAATAGGCGAGACGGAGAAAAACATTTCTCCATCTCAACAACCTTCACGGTACGGCGCGACAACTGCCGCCTCGACCTCCTCCGCCAAATGGTGCGTTGGGGCGTGGTGGAGGGTATCGACTTGGTACGCTTCAACTGCTTCGCCAACTTCCAACGCCTGCCGGAGCACGAACGGTTTGAGATGTCGAAAGATGACATCATCCGGTTCTTCGGCTACCTGTCCATCCTCCAAGAGGAGTTCTACGACACCCCGACGAGCCTCGGCATCTCGGAAGATTGGGGAGACGCTGGCATCGAGAAAATCTATTCCCACCTTCCGCCGGTGTGGCAAAAACGCACCGCTGGTTGGTGCCGGGCCGGGTACCGCCTCTTCGCCATGATCGAGGTGGACGGCGAAGTGGTGGTCACTGGCTGCGTGGACAAGTGGGAGCCGATCCTCGGCAAGGTTCTGGAAACAGAACCCAACCGCTACACCATCCAGTGGGAGTACAGTGGTATCGAAGCTATCCGCCAGGCAGTCCTGCAAAACCAGGTCTACGCCTGCTGGGGAGGTGTGGGCTGCGAACGCCCGCCCGAAACTGGCTTCGGCACCGAGCTCGCCGCGGAGCGAAGCATCTTCAAATAGTTCTTTCTCTCCCTCCTGCCGCGCGGGAATACAATAGCGCGGCACCAATCTTGTGCGCTGCAGCACAGAAGTGAAAAAATAAACTCCTGGAATTTCTCCGGGAGTTTTTTTACGTACTATAAAATATTTTTAATGTATGGCACCAGCTCGATCGCCGTCTT
>JAHFHV010000008.1:0-6268 GCA_023246725.1 Candidatus Magasanikiibacteriota bacterium
GTTGCCTTAAATAAATTTGCAGACGTGTTTCAGGTGGATACTTTTTGGCCGCTTATTCAAAAGATTCAAGACATTTCTGGGCACGAATATATTGAAGGCGATAAAATTACCCGCGCCATGAGAATTATTGCCGATCACCTCCGTACTGCTACCATGATAATGGGGGATGACGCCCACCTGGTGCCGAGTAACGTGGAACGCGGGTACATTGTGCGTCGTTTAATTCGCCGCGCGGTTCGCTACGCGCGCGTTTTGGATGTTACCCAAAACTTTACCGACAAAATTGCTTCTGAAGTGATTAATATTTTTGGCGATGTGTACCCGGAACTGGTTCGCAATAAATATTTTATAATTACCGAAATGGAACGTGAAGAAAGTAAATTCCGCAACACGATTGAACAAGGTTTAAAAGAGTTCGAAAAATTGGTAACAGGTTTTAGAATGGCGTTCGAGAAAACTGGGCAGACGATTAAAGAAATTTCGGGTAAGCACGCGTTTAAACTGTATGACACGTATGGCTTCCCGCTGGAAATTACGGAAGAATTAGCTATTGAAAACGGGCTTACGGTAGATGTGGCGGGTTTTAACGCGGCGTTTAAAGAACACCAAGAAAAATCCCGCTCCGGATCGGAACAAAAATTTGCTGGTGGCCTGGCGGATCATAGTGAAATTTCTACCAAATACCACACCGCCACGCACTTGCTCCACGCCACACTCCTCAAAATTTTGGGGCCGCACGCCACCCAGCGTGGGAGCAATATTACGCAGGAGCGTATGCGTTTTGATTTTTCTCACCCGCAAAAAATGACCCCAGAAGAAATACAACAGGCTGAGGATTTGGTTAATGCCGCTATCAAACATGATTATCCGGTTTCGTGGCAGGAAATGAGTTTTGAGGAGGCCAAAGAGAAGGGCGCGATTGGACTCTTTGAAGATAAATACCAAGCGCGGATTAAAGTGTACACCGTTGGTGACCCAAATAAGCCCGCCACGGCCGATCCAACCTCTCCAACCTATAGCCGTGAAGTGTGCGGCGGCCCGCATGTGGAGCACACCGGCACCATTGGGCATTTTAAAATTACTAAAGAGGAGGCGGTCAGCGCGGGAGTTCGTCGTATCAAAGCAATTGTCGAATAATATGCTCAAAAAATTAATCTTACACTTCTGGTCCCTGCGCCGTGAATTCTCCAAGTATTTTATTATTGGCGTTTGTGGAGTCGTGCTGGATATTGGGTCGCTGTATCTCTTAAAAGAATGGTTGCATCTCCGGCCGGTGGTGGCGGTTGTTATCAATCAGGCTTTTCTTATTAATTACGTTTTCTTTTTAAATAAATACTGGGCATTTAAATCCAAAGGCATTACGCATAAACAAATGGTGCGGTTTTATATTCTCGCCCTTATTAATTATGGAATTTCGGTAGGGTGGATGTATTGGTTTAATGAGCGGTTGCATTTTCAATATCTAGCTGTGCGGCTTGCGAATGTGGCATTGTCGGTGGCTTGGAATTTTTTGCTGTATAAGTATTGGGTGTACCGCGAGACGACACCACAGCACTCCAACACTGCAACACATCAACACAGTAACGATTCGGTGTTGTAGTGCTGTTGTGCTGAAGTGTTGTTATAATATCGGTTGTGTATAAATGTTGAGTAAACAGGCTTTAGGCAGTAGAAAGTAGCAATTTTCCTCTAATCTTAGCCAAAAATTGACCATGTAGAGAATGTGTGGTAGTATATAACCAATGGGACTTGACGGATTTTCCGTTTTCCTTTATACTAAGCCTAGATAAATTTTAAAAATGAGCAAACAAGATATCATCGAAATCAGCGGAGTTGTGGAGGAGCTCTTACCGGCGGGAACCTTTAAGGTTGCCCTGGAAAGCGGGCAAATGATAATTGCTCACTTGGCCGGAAAAATGCGCCTTAACAAAATTCGTTTGGCCGTGGCCGACCGAGTAAAGGTAGAAATGACACCCTACGATTTGACCAAAGGCCGAATAACATTTCGTTATTAAAAAGAATATCAACCAGTGCGGTGTAGTTTGCCTACCGTGACTCAATGACACTTGGTCCGAAGTCATGCGTGAGGCGGGCCATGATATCGCGGCAGTGGTTGGTATTTTTTGATAGTCGCCGCGCCTCAAAGGACGTTGCGCGGCATGATTTCGTCAAATCATATGAAAGTACGCGCCTCGGTTAAAAAAATCTGCATTAAATGTAAAATTGTACGCCGCGGCGGAAAGTTGCGCGTGATTTGCAGTACTGGTAAACATAAACAGCGCCAAGGCTAAATTGAGATATAAAGTTTGTAAAGTTATAAAGTTCATAAAGTCCAAGAATTTATGCGTATTGCCGGAACGAATATCCCCAACGAAAAGAAAATTTTATTTTCATTACCCTATATTTATGGCATCGGGCCCACTTTGGCGCGCCAGGTTTTAGAAGTAGCTAAAGTAGATGGCAATATCCGCACCAAAGATTTAACCAACGAACAGCAAGACGCCATTCGCGCCATTGTGGAAAAAAGCTACAAGACCGAAGGCGACCTGCGCCGTGAAGTGCAGGCTAATATTAAAACGCTTAAAGATATTAAGAGTTATAGAGGCATTCGCCACATGAAGCACCTGCCGGTACGCGGCCAAAACACCAAGCGCAATTCGCGTACGGTGCGCGGCAACGCTCGTAAAACAATGGGCAGTGGTAGGAAGCCAACCGGTGGCAAAACTTAACGACTAAAACAGATTTGTACGGATTGTAAGACGGATTTTCACAGATCACAGATTACCAATCACATCCGTTAAATTTGTTTCACAATCTGTAATATCTGTTCACACTATAATTATGACTGAACAATCAACACAACCAACACCAGCAACCACTCCAGCTCCCGCTCCGGTAATGTCCATGGACGAAGTGGTCGTGCCGGTAAAAGCTCCCGTAGCCGGGGCTAAAGTTGAGCGTGTCAAGAAAAAGAAAGCCGTAAAGCAAGTGCCACGCGGCAACGCCTATATTCAAGCTACCTACAACAACACGTTAATTAGCATTACCGACCCCAATGGCGCGGTACTGGGTTGGTCATCGGCTGGTGCTAATGGTTTTAAGGGCCCTAAAAAGGCTACGCCCTATGCCGCGAGTGTTGTCGTAAAAGCTCTTTTGACGAAGATTGCGGATCATGGATTGCGCGAAGTGAATGTGTTTATTAAAGGCATTGGCGGCGGCCGCGAAAGCGCTATCCGCGCGTTTCATATTAATGGCTTAAGCGTTTTATCAATCATGGACACGACTCCGATTCCGCACAACGGCTGTCGTCCGCCCAAACGGAGACGAGTATAATGTAATCCGAATCCACGAATCTTAGCCGAATCTACAAATATCCGAATTAACGAATCACCATTTGTAGTATTTGGAAGTTCGCAGATTCGGATCAAAATTAGTAGATTAGGATTATATACAAATTATTATGGCACGCGATCTTAGACCAAAACACAAATTATGCCGCAAGTATGGAGAGAAGCTTTGTGATTCTCCTAAATGTCCGGTAGTAAGGCGCAGTTACGCCCCCGGGGTCCACGGTCCCAGCAAAAAGCGTCCTAAACTGTCTGGTTTTGCCAAACAGCTTTTGGAAAAGCAAAAAGTAAAACGCTTGTACGGCATTATGGAGCGCCAATTTTCTAATTACGTTACCGAAGCCGCCTCTAAGCCCGGCGACACCAGCGTCTTTCTTTTGAATTATTTAGAATCCCGTTTAGATAATGTTATTTACCGGGCCGGATTCGCCAGTTCGCGCCGCGCCGCTCGCCAAATGGTGAGTCACGGCAATGTGGTAGTTAAGGACGCTAAGGTAGACATCCCATCATTTAGAGTTAAGGTAGGGGACGTAGTAGGCATTAAACCCGCGGCCCAAAAAAGCAAGTTGTTTGAGAGTCTGACCGAAAAACTTGCTAAATACGAAGCGCCCATGTGGCTCGGGGTTGACGCGGCCAAATTGTCCGCCAAAGTGCTCAACAAGCCAACCATTGACCGCCCCAATTTTGACGCCAAAGCGATCATTGGTTTCTACTCACGTTAAACTTTTTTAATAAATAAAAAGTCTATGGAGAACTTTCTATTGCCTTCAAAAGTAGAATTTCACGCCGGCGCCACCCCGCTGTCTGGTACCGTGGTGATTATGCCGTGTTATCATGGCTATGCCACTACGCTCGGCAACGCCTACCGCCGCGTGCTCTTGTCATCCCTCCCTGGTTCGGCCGTGGAATATTTTAAAATTAAAGGCGTCCAGCATGAATTTGGCGCCGTGGAAGGCGTTAAAGAAGACGTGGTAGAAATCATGTTGAATTTAAAACAATTGGCTGTGAAAGTTTTTTCCGATGAACCGGTAATTTTGGAACTGTCTAAAAAAGGCCTTGGCCCGGTAACGGCGGGCGACATTACGCCCAACTCGCAAGTGGAAATAATTAATAAGGATTTGGTTTTGGCCAACCTGACTAAGTCCAAAAATTTTGAAATGGAAATTGTGGTGGGCAAAGGCCGCGGCTACAAGCCGGTTGAAGAAAAGAACCGCCAGAATTATGATTTAGGCACCATTGTGGTAGATTCGGTATACACGCCGGTTAAAGATGTTGGCTATCATGTGGAAAATACCCGCGTGGGGGATATTACCAACTACGAAAAGCTTACTTTGAACATTGAAACCAACGGCACGATTACGCCGCACGACGCGCTCCGCCAGTCCACGCAAATTTTAATGGATCACTTTAGCATTATTTTGGGAGTGCCCGAAACCATGCCAGAGATGGAATTGCCGCCGGTTATGAAAATGAATGAGGAAGCAGGCGAGGAAACGAAAGCCGAAGAGGCCGGTGAGGAAGAAGCGCCCAAGAAAGAGAAAAAGACGAGAGTCAAGAAGGTTAAAAAAGCGAAAGAGTAAAATATATTTGTCATTCCGACCGCAGTGGAGGAATCTCGCAATCCAAACGACGACGAGATCCCTCGGCTACGCTCGGGATGACAGCGAAACCTGTAAGTCACGAATATATATGAGACATCAGAAAAATAAACTTACCTTAGACCGAGCCAGCGCTCCGCGCAAAGCCTTAATGCGGGGCCTGGCCGAGAGTTTGATTTTGTTTGAAAAAATTACCACCACCAAAGCCAAAGGACGAGCCACTCGTTCGCAGGTGGAGCGTTATATTACCAAAGCTAAGCAAAACACCCTGGCGGCGCGCCGACATCTTTTAAGCAAACTCCCGGCCAAAAATGTGGTAAAAAAATTGCTTGAGGTGCTTGGCCCCCGCTATGCCGAACGTAAAGGCGGCTACACCCGCGTAACGCTTTTGAATCACCGCGTGGGAGACGGCGCCGAAGAAGTGCTTGTTGAACTTATTTAATTGTATGACCAGACACCGTAGACATAAAATAGCCATTGACGCGGCCGGACAGCGGCCGGGACGTTTGGCGACTAAAATCGCCATGATTTTGATGGGCAAACACAAAGCCAGCTATGATCCGCACCTGGATAAAGCCGGGGACAAGGTGGTAATTACTAGCGTTGCCCAAATGGTGTTAAGCGGTAAAAAATTGGAACAAAAAGAATACCGCCACCACACCATGCACCCGGGCGGCTTAAAAGAAATTCCGGCCAAGAAAATAATGGCCGAAAAACCGCACGAAGCCTTGCTGCACGCCGTGGCCAAAATGCTTCCTAAAAATAAACTCCGCACCCAGCGTTTGCTCCGAATCAAGTTTGAATAATTTCAATTACGAAACGTCGTAACAACTGTCATTCTGAGCGTAGCGAAGAATCCCTGTCCAATCGGACAGACCGACAGAGATCTTTCGCTTTGCTCAAGATGACAAAACGGTATTTGATAATCCAGACAAATATAATTATGACCAAACTAGCTACAACTAAAGACACTGTAATCCGCGCCGTCGGTCGCCGCAAAAGCGCTTCGGCCCGGGTGCAAATTAAACCGGGTACGGGTAAAATTACCGTTAACGGCAAAGACGCACAAAAATATTTTCCGTATTTTGAATACCAAGAAATTATTCACGCTCCGCTTAAGGCCCTGGGCAAAGAGAAGGATTTGGATTTTTCGGTTAAAGTTGCCGGCGGCGGGGTAAAATCCCAAGCCACGGCCGTTCAGCTTGGCATTGCCCGCACCTTACTCTTGTGGAACGCCGATTTTAAAAAGACTCTCAAAACCAGCGGTTATTTAAGCCGCGACCCGCGCGTTAAAGAACGCAAGAAGTTTGGCCTTAAAAAAGC
>JAHFHV010000008.1:6368-20189 GCA_023246725.1 Candidatus Magasanikiibacteriota bacterium
TGTGGACAATTTTATTTTATTATGATATAATATCTGTATCTAAAACCACCTAAGAATATGGGTAAATATATTAAAAAATACACCTTTTCCTTGTTTGCTCGCCCCTCGTTTCGCGAAGGTTTTGGCAGGATTTTTGATTTTCACAGCAATCTAAACAAATATAACGCCAGCCGTTCGCCCAAGCAGGCCGATGTGAAAGCATTGTCCTTAGATTGGCAAGCAGTAGGACAAGATTTGCGTTTAGCCTTAGATGAGATTGGGGTATAAAGAAAGTAGAATTTTAATATAAATTTGTTACTATTGTGAAATATGGCAAAGAGTAAAAAAAATCTACATAATGACAAAGTAAGTAAAGAAACTATTAATGTTCTTTTGCCGAAAGAGCTGGTCGGACACTATTCTAATATTGTTAATATAAGTTCTACAAAAGACGAAGTTTTTTTTGATTTTATCATTCGCGGTCCGGCTGGGCCTTCTGATTGTAAAGTTGTTTGCAGAATAGTAATGTCTAAAGGCCATAGCAGCCAATTTTCTAAGGTGTTAAGCAAATTTATTAAAAAAATAAAATAATTTTATGTCTACCGCTACCTTATCTGGCATTCATTTTATACACAGAATTGGGTTTGGATTTAGCAGAATAGCTTATAAAGTCGAGTCTTTAGATCGTTTCCCTGAGATGGTTGACGCCGATGAAATAGAAGCTGTTATGGAGGCCAGAAAAGACGTTGAAGAAGGAAAGGTTTTTTCTGAAAAAGAGCTTTTTAATTTCCTTGCTGTCTAAAAGAAGGGATTATGAGCTTTGAACTCCGTTTTTCTCAGAGTTTTAAAGATGACGTACTTTCACTGTCCAACCCAAATCCAAAATTTAAACAGATGCTCGAAAAAGCGCTACCTTTAATTAAGAACAATCCATATTATAAAGCTGAATTTATTGAACAAGCGGGATATTGGAGGAGACATATAATAGCAGAAAAATATAGGATCCTTTATGATATTGATGAAAATAAAAAAATCGTAATTTTACAACGTATCAAGCTAAAAAATAAAAGCACCTACAAATAATTATATGATGGATTTTTTCGCTTCGCTTTATGGCTACGGCGACTGGGGGCTCTTGGTTCTGCGTTTGGCAGTAGCGGCTATTTTTTTAGTGCACGGCAAGGCTAAGTTTGCTTATTGGAAACCGGGCGCGCAAACCCAAATGCCCGGTATGATGAAATTTTTGTCCATTGCCGAAACCGCGGGCGGATTGGCCATGTTGTTTGGCTTTTTAAGCCAGCTGGCCGCGGTTGGTTTAGGCATTGTCATGCTCGGCGCCATAAAAATGAAAATTTTTAATTGGCAACTGCCGTTTGCTGACACTGCCAAAAATGGCTGGGAATTTGATATCATAATTTTAGCCGCGTGTATTACGCTTTTCTTCTTTGGGCCAGGGGCGCTGTCTTTAGACCGGTTGTGGTTTGGACTGTAAACGAACAATTAATTTAATAAAAATACCCTCCGCAAATTGCGGGAGGGTATTTATTTTCAGAGACATCGCCAGCACAGTTAATCTCCTTTAATCTCCTTGCTCTATCTCCACGCAGGGTAGAGACACAGCGGGGGTGCCAGGCGATGCTTTCTGGTCCCCATGCTCATCCTACTGTGTTTCCTTCTACTGTGTTTCCTTGCGCTGATTTCGTCTCTTCAGCCAGTGAGCGATCCCAAGCAGGATCGCACCTGCCGGCAGGCCGAAGCCGAGACCAACGATCAGGAACACCTTCAGGCTTTCTAGCATAAAATGCTCTAGCGGATCAGTCATGGGTACGCCTCCTTATTTTGATTGTACCATGTGTATGATTGAACTTCAAGATCGCATTCATTGAGTGGATTTTGACCTTATTTTGCTGTATACTATTATTATATCTATGCACGAGCAAACCGTTTCGCTTAATGGCAGGCAATGGCAAGTTTTTTTACGCGCTGAAGCGGACCAAAGCGTTCTGGCCGAAATTTTTAAATTGCGCGAATACCGCGCCGCCGAGCCAATTATTAAAAACGCCACCCACCCCATTATTGATATTGGCGCGCACAGCGGGCTGTTTAGCTTGTACGTCAGAGCGCTTAACCAAACAGTTCCCATTTTCGCGGTGGAACCGGAGCCAAAAAATCTCTCACTACTCGCAAAGCACTTGGCAAAGAACAGCGTGAGCGGCGTCACGGTTGTCCCCGCGGCAATAGGGAATAAAAATGGCAAGCATGCACTAGCGGTGAGTCTTGATTCACACGACCACCATTTACTGGGAAAGGACGAAACGTCCGAAAGTGATACCGTGGTGGTGGGTGTAATGACTATTCCGACTTTGCTTAAAAAAAGTAATATTACTAGAGTCAGCCTGATTAAAATGGATATTGAGGGAGGCGAATATGACGCGTTTGAGAAATTAGCGCCAGAAGATTTTAATCGTATTGGGGCGATTATTATGGAGTACCATAATTATAACGGACGCGATTATCACGAATTGGAAAAATTGCTTCGGGAGAATGGATTTGGGGTGCAGGTGTACCCGTCTAAGTTTGATAACAGAATGGGGTTTATATTCGCCAGAAACAAGCGCAAGTAGATCGCGCGTGCGGTTGTCATTCTGAGTGAAACGAAGAATCTCTGTCCCAATCACCAAACGGACAGAGATCCTTCACTACGTTCAGGATGACAGTAAATGTTTGTCTATTTCTATGTCCAATAAAGCTCACATCGTTGCCGTTGACATGGGCTATGGCCACCAGCGGGCGGCGTATCCCTCGCGGCATTTGTCGCCAAGCGGCCAAGTTTTTATTGCCAATAATTACCCGGGAATTCCCAGCAAAGATTTTCGCCTGTGGAACGGTAGCCAAAAATTGTACGAAACGATTTCGCGTTGTATTACTATCCCCCTTATCGGCAAGCATATTTTTAACGCCATGGATTATTTTCAACGGATTGAAGAATTTTATCCACGGAGAGATTTATCCAAACCCAGCCTTCAGCTAACCACGCTCTACCGCTCCATCCGCAAAGGGTGGGGGAGACACTTAATTGATAAACTGAACGAGCAGTCGTTACCACTTATTACTACGTTTTTTACGGTGGCCTACATGGCCGAGGAACACGGGTTTAAGAATGAGATCTACCAGGTGATTTGCGATAGCGACATGAGCCGCGCCTGGGCGCCCCTTAAACCAACCGAGAGCCGAATTAAATATCTGGCACCATGCCGGCGCGTGGTGGAGCGACTCAAGCTCTATGGTGTGAAGGCAGAAAATATTTTTCTCACGGGGTTTCCGCTTCCAGAAGAAAATGTCGGTAAGAATTTGGAAATTTTAAGACGCGATGTGGCCGAGCGGATTATTAATTTAGACCCGGAGCGCCGGTACCGCGAAAAATACGCCGAGACCGTTAAGCGATTTTTAAAAGGGATTAAAATTAACGAGAGCCACCAGCACCCCTTGACGCTGACATTCGCGGTGGGCGGGGCCGGAGCCCAAAAGACCATCGCGCGGGATATTTTGCAAAGCCTTAAAGTCAAGTTGTTAGCGCGTGAAATTAACCTCACGCTGGTGGCCGGTACCAGGGTGGATGTAAAAGCTTATTTTAATTCTATTATCGCGGGCATCGGTTTAAAGGCAATCGTCGGAAAGAATCTGAATATTTTGTTTAGCGCCAGCAAGCAAAAATATTTTGCGGATTTTAATTTTGCGCTCCGCACCACGGATATTTTGTGGACCAAGCCAAGCGAATTGGTATTTTATTCCGCCCTCGGCCTCCCTATTATTATGGCGCCATCCGTGGGTTCTCAAGAAAACTATAACCGCACATGGCTTAAAACCATTGGGGCGGGCATATCGCAGAATGATCCACGCTTTTGCGCTGAATGGCTGTTTGACTGGGTTAACTCCGGGTGGCTGGCCGAAGCGGCTATAAACGGGTTTTTGGATAAACGGCAGTTTGGAGTGCAAAATATTGAGGATGTTATATTCCGCGGGGCTACGAACCCGAGTATGGATGATGAATTGATTTAGAGTTTCAATCTTAAGATGTTTCAATTCCCTCGTACTGTTTAAAAAATTTACTAACCTGGTCCATGGTGGGCCTATGGGTTGGTTGCGTTTGCAGCATATAATTCACAAAAACCGTTACCGCCGTGGGAAGATCCGGCCGCGCTTTTTTGAGCGGAATAAAATTTCCTTTTCCAATACTGTCAAGAACTTCTAATACATCATCGCCAGGGAATGCCGGAGAGCCCGTTAGCATCTCGTATAGGTTACAGCCCAAAGCGAACACATCGCTTTCCAGTCTAACCTCATCGCCTCTGGCTTGCTCTGGCGAAAAATAACGCGGAGAGCCGATGATAACGCCCGGAGCGGTGATACGCCTTTTTGTGCCGCGCCGCTTGGCTGTTCTTTTATCGTGCGTTAAATAAACCAACCCTAAATCCAAAATCTTTACCTGTCCATCGTCTCCAATAAAAATATTGGACGGTTTTAAATCACGGTGGATGTACCCTTGCTCGTGCGCGTGAAACATGCCCGCGGCTACTTCGCTTACAATATGAAACGCTTCGCCCGGCGTAACTCTGTCAAAAATCAGCTTCTCGTACAGCGTATCTCCGCGCAAACGCTCCATTACTATCACCTTGTTATTGGGATTCGTTTCATAAAATTTTGGAAAATGCGCGCTGTCAATCTCTTCAAGCACCAACCCCTCCTGAATAAAGCGTTCTAACCCCTCAACCTGATCGTCCGGACTCATGGCAGAATCCAAGGTCACTTTAATAACAACTTCTTGGCCGTCATCCCGGACCGCTTCCCACACCTCGCCCATGCCCCCTTTGCCGATCCGCTTTCCGACTGCGTAACCATGCTCCAAACCTCGCAATTTTGTATAATCAAACTTAGGACCGGACTCTACTCCCACCAATTTTCTCGGCATCGTCGCGTCTAAATGATTTTTTTCTTCAAATGAAACCATATAACAATTGGCTAAAAGGATCTAAAATATCTTATATTCCACATATGCTTTACTCCATTATAACAAAATGGTTTAAACAGTAAAGTAACAGATTTTGTCAATCCGCAAATCCTCAAGTCTCGGCTGTATTGACAATTCGCTGTATGGAGCGTATAATGATTGCAGACAATTTAGAGATTCCGGGGTAGTCTCCGACCCTACGGGTCGTAGACTCGGAGGGCGCAGCGTACCTTATGTATTACCTATTTGCTTAAGAGTTTTAAAGACAACGGTTATTACATTGGACAAACTGATAATTTGAGTAGAAGATTTCATGAGCATAACAGTGGCCAAGAAAAAGCAACAAAATTAAGAAGGCCTTTTAAACTAGTTGGTTGCGAGGAGTACGAAACCAGAAATCAGACAAGATGGCGTGAGTATCAAATTAAACGAAGCGCACATCAAAGAAAAAATTTCATTCAGAAATTACAAAACATTCCGGGGTAGCGCAGCGGTAGCGCAGTTGGCTGTTAACCAATTGGTCGTGGGTTCGAATCCCACCCCCGGAGCCAGATAGGATGAGCATCAGCGAAAGCTGGTGTTTTTCCTTGTATTCGGCTGGTGTTTTTCGATTATCCATATGCTTGCATTTATCTATTGTGTCCAGTATACTACATGTACTGGACAAAAACTACCTATTCTGTCCACTAAAGCTAAAATAATATGCTTAAAGACATAGTTTTAAAGCAAAAACAGCAAAAAGAGCAACTTTCGGCTCTTTTGTATATAGAGCGAACCCAAGAACCATTTGCTAAAAAATGGCTGGATTCAAATTTGATAAAAGTGGTCTTGGGACCTCGTCGAGCTGGAAAGTCTACCTTCTCTCTCATGCTCTTGAAGGATCGTCCATTTATGTATTTTAACTTTGATGACGAAGTGCTCGGAAGTGCAGGTGGTATAGAGACTAATGATCTCATGAAAGAATTGCATGCCGCGTATGGCGACGTAAAAACTCTTTTGTTTGATGAAATACAAAATTTGCCTGGCTGGGAGCTTTTTGCAAATCGTCTGCACCGAGAAGGATACAATCTGGTATTAACCGGTTCGAATGCTCATTTGCTTTCCAAAGAACTGGCCACGCACCTCACCGGTAGGCATATGCCAGTAGAAATATTACCGTTTGATTTCAAGGAATTCTTGAGAGCTAAAAAATTTGTTATAGACCCAGAGTATGCCTCTCTGCCTGAAAAGCGCGGCGAGCTTTTGAATTTAATGGAAAGTTATTTACAGAGTGGCGGGTTTCCTGAAGTGGCAGTTAATAACGTCAGTCCAAAAGATTATCTCGGCGTGCTTTTTGATTCTCTGCTTTTTAAGGATGTCATAAAAAGACACCGTGTTAAATTTTCGACTCAAGTGGCAAACCTTGGCGTTCACTTGATAAATAATTTTGCCAATCTCTATACGGTCAGAAAGATAATGGAAATGTTGAATCTTAAAAGTGCTACCACCACAGAAAAATACATAAACTATCTGGAAGAGGCCTATCTTATTTTTTCTCTCCTTCGATACTCCCCTAAGTCAATACAGCGCATAAAATCGCCTCGCAAAGTCTACGTCGTAGATACTGGTTTTGTCAACGCGAAAGCGATTCAGCATTCTCCGGATAAGGGAAAGCTCATGGAGAACCTTGTGTTTATGGAATTAGTGAAGCGCGGATTTAACCCGAAACAGGAATTGTTTTATTACAAAACTCGAAATGATCGCGAGGTTGATTTTCTCGTAAAGAAAGGGACGGAAGTTACCGAGTTAATACAAGTCTGTTATGAATCTATAAGTACAGACGTGGAGCAACGCGAGACAAGAGCATTGTTTGAAGCAAGCGAGGAATTGTCCGCCAAAGGCGGATCCGCCTCTGGCGGAAAAGTTTCCAAATTGACTGTGCTCACATGTGACGAAAAACGTGAGCTGAAGAAAGACGGTATGACAGTGGAATTTAAGCCACTTTGGGAGTGGCTTCTTGAGAAGGCTCAAAACTAAATTTATGCCAAAGGAAATCGCCAAAAAAATAACAGCGGACCATACTGCAAGTGTAAGAAAATGTGGGTTGATGGTTGCGAGGATTTGTCAAAAGCTTTGCTTTTTTTTGTAGTTTTTATGTGATATTATATATTTTATTTCTTAGCATATGACAACTCACTCGCACGAAGACAATATTGTTGAAGCTACCAACCGCGTAGAGGCGTTTAGCGATGGCGTGTACGCGGTTTTGCTCACACTCCTCATTTTAGATTTGCGCGTACCGGTTGTGGCGATTATGAATTCGCGCGAGTTTGTTGCGGCGCTGATGCACGTGTGGCCCACGTTTGTGGCTTTTACGTTTAGTTTTTTTACGATTGCCATTTTTTGGGTTAATCATCATCATTTTTTTCATAATATTGAACGCACCGATTGGAAGTTATTGTGGTATAATAACGTTCATTTATTTTTTATCGCTCTAATTCCTTTTGCCACGGCATTTATCGGCAAATATTACACATCGGTAGTGCCGGTGGCTTTGTACGCCATTGTACTCATGTTCGGCGGGCTTTCCATGATGCTTATGATCAGATACGTTTTATTCCACAGCAATTTATTGTATTCGGGATTTTCTGAGAGCAAGAAAAAGAGCGAATTTAAGCGTGGCATGATTGGCGTGTATTTATATGTTGTGGCCGCCGCCGCGGCTTTTGTCCAAGTCTACATCGCAATCGCCATTTTAGTAGCCACCCCCATTTTATTCGTGGTGCCGGGGCTGTTGTCGGGAGAAGAGAGAAAATAGCAAACAGTTTAATTAGTTTGCCTGTATGGCAAAGAAATATTTTATTTTTATCGCCTTAATAATTATTTTAATAGGGATTTTTTTATTTGTCCGCGTTTCATTTTCTCCCGGCGAGCGGCAAGATTTAATTGATGAAGTAGAGGCCATAATCCCCGCGGTTACCTCGTCCCACAAAGTTTCGTCTCCCACTGCCTCCGCCCAAAGCGGATTCAATTCGCCGGTTTTGAACAGAAAGAAAATTGAGCAGAATGTGCCCTTTACGTCGCAAGCGCCGCTGTTTCAGTGGAGCGATGGCCGGTTTCAAGACGGCTGTGAAGAAGCTTCGGCTGTAATGGCCATGGCGTGGGTTCATGGAACCAAGCTGGGCAGTCCTGAAACAGTGACTGATGAAATTTTGAAAATGATAGATTTTGAAGGGCAGAGCGCGGCCGGGTACCAGCCGGATTTGTCGGCCGCTGATACGGCGAAATTGATTAAAGATTACTGGCATTATTCAGGCGTGACGGTTCGGGAAAATGTGAACGCGCAGGATTTAATTGACGAACTTAGCCGCGGTAAAATTTTAGTTTCCCCAGTCAACGGACGCCTGCTCAATAATCCTAACTTCACCGCGCCCGGCCCCTTGTATCACATGCTGGTCGTGCTTGGCTATAATCCCGCTACCAGCGAATTTATTACTAATGACCCGGGCACACGCCGCGGCTCCAGGTATCGCTACGGGGTTGATACGTTTATGAACGCGCTCCGCGATTACCCGAGCGGCCACCATGAAGCTATTGTGGAAAATATTAAAAGAATTATTGTGGTGAGTAAACAACCGTTATTTTCGGAGACAAAAAGATAACTCCTGATTTCCGTTAAATTTCGGTGTCTTAGTCTGTAACCAATCCCATTGGAGCGGTGTATCTTTTAGTATAGATTTATTCTTAGCCTGTATGCATATGAAGCACTCTACTTTATTTTTTATATCATCAGTAGTTCCACTCATGCTTTTGGGCGCCGGATGCGCTGGAAACGCCACCTATGATACTAATTCAAATTCAACTGCCAACCCGGCCAATCCTTCAACCTACGCCGGCACGTCTTCTACCTATGATGGTCGGGATGAGTTGGCAGTAACGGCTACGATTGAACCCGGGGCCGCGGTAAACGGTTCGGTTCTTTTGCCGACTAAAAATTATACCGCCGCTTTAGCTCTCTACGGCGGTCAGGGAAATCGGTTTCAGTTTGTTAAATGTAGCGGCCTGCCTGGCACCATGACCATCAAGCGCAGCGCTAAATTTATGATTGACAATCGGGACAACGCGGCCCACCAGATTAGCCTGGGGGGCTATACCTATCCGCTGAAAGCCTACGATTTCGCCCTTATCCAAGTGCAAAAAACCGGCGATTACAATATAACTTGCGACGGAGGAGGGGCAGCGCATATATCGGTCGAAAGCTAAAATGACATAACGGGATTTTTCTGGCATGCATGCATTGACATTCTGGCCACTTTGTGGTATACTGGTCGTAGACAAAATATTTCAGCTAGAAAACTCGTCGAACTTCAGCCCTGACATATATTTGTGAGTTATACATTAGATTTTTCATTATGATGAAAGGTACTATTAAAACCTTAGTTCTGGAAAAGAATTTTGGTTTTATTACTCCGGAAGATGGCTCGAAAGACGTGTTCTTTCACGCCACCGGCCTCGTGGGCGTTCAATTCGGTGAATTGAAGCAAGGCGATATGGTTACGTTTGATGTCGAGCAGTCTGAAAAAGGACCGCGCGCCATGAACGTGAGCCTTGTCCCAGCCGCCTAAAAGCGTCTGACGCGTCTAAACGCAAGACAAACAATAACCCTCCCCGACGTACGTCGGGGAGGGTTATTTGTTACTCGCGATCGTTCCGCCTGGTTTTAGTTTGTTTGATTATTTTATGGATTTTTGTTATGCTTACGTCTACCCAAAGCAACCATCATGAACAATAACAACGAACCCAAACATTCAGTCCGCGTGTCAGTCCCACTTGTTGGCGGCTTACTTTTAGTTTTATTTTTCGGGGCGCTGGCTGGGTGGTACACCCGCCTTTGGTATTTTCGCCGCAATCTTGAGCGGCTTGATATTGAGCAGACGCGCGAAGTTACCTCAGGCGCCAAATATAAGTTTATTAATCCGCTTCTGACATGTGATTTAACCTATAAAAAAGACCTCCAACAATTTTTAGTTCTAAAAGAAGCAATCAACAAAGTCATTCAAACTCACGTGGCCGCTAATGATGTGCAAACAGTCTCGATTTATTTTGATACCCGCGACGGCAAGTGGCTTGGAATTAACACGAACGAATTATATTTTCCGGCCAGCCTCATGAAGGTGCCGCTTATGATCGCGTATTTAAAAAAATCCGAAACACATCCGGAAGTTCTGAATAAAAAAATATGGTATGATGGCAGTTTTAATTTGAATGTTATTGAATACTTTAGGGCACCGAGTACGCTGACCGCGAATCATTTTTACACGGTGGATGAATTGCTTAATCGAATGATTGTTAATTCTGGTAATAATTCCACTGTCCTCTTGGCTAATAATATTGAAAGTTCGATTCTTGAAGGAATTTATAATGATTTAGGCGTTAGCTTGTCGGCGGCAGATTCTGTTGCTCTCCCCGATTATATGACCGTTAAATCATATTCTAATTTTTTTAGAATTTTGTATAACGCTTCATATTTAAATCGCGCGATGTCCGAGAAGGCTCTTAACATCTTAAGCCAAGCCACTTTTGATCGTGGAATCAGAGCCGGAGTGCCAACTGCCACATTGGTGGCAGATAAGTTTGGTGAACGCAACAACAGCAATGATCCGCAGGACCCAACCAGCGCCAAACAGCTCCATGATTGCGGTATTGTCTACTATCCCGACCACCCCTATCTTTTGTGCATTATGACCAAGGGGACTAACTTTGAAAAATTGGCCGCGGCGCTTAAAGACATTTCAGAGACGGTTTATAGGTTTGTTGACGCACAAAAATTAGCTCAAACCACTCCTTAACGCTTCTATGAGAATATTTTTTGCCACGAGCAAGCGTCGGATTACAGTTGTGCTTACAGCGTATCTGGCTCTTCAAAAAAAAAGATTGCGTCAGGTAAATTGGTTTGCCGCCGATGCCTTCGATCGCTTAGTACCATTTATTACTGGCGGTAAAATGCTTCGCGGCGGTCTGGTGTTATTTGGTTTTGGCATGTCCGGAAAAAAATCAACTCCGGACGCTGTTCGGTTGGCTGCCGGCGTAGAATTGATCCACTCAGCGCTCGTCATTCACGATGATATTATGGATCAGGACAAGCTCCGGCGGGGCCAGCCAACTATTTCCGCCCAGTACGCGCGTCTCGCCAAAACAAAAAAACTCGCTCTCACGCAGCATACGGGCGAAAGTTTGGCGCTGTGCGCGGGAGATTTGGGCTTTTTTATTGCCACCAAGCTTTTGACGGAAGTAAAATTTTCCAATCGGACTAGAGGTGTGATTAGCTTGGTTGGAGACATAATTTCAGAAGTTTGTGTAGCGCAAATGCAGGATGTATGGTGGGGGAGTGCCCCGCCCCGCGCAGTTGCGGGGCTGGGTCCGTCAGTTTACGAAATACTTTCAATGTATAAATATAAAACAGGCCGGTATACATTTTCGCTCCCGCTTATTATGGGAGCGACCGCTGGCGGCGCTGCAGCAATTACTTTGCGCCAGCTTGAGAAACTTGGCGAGTACCTGGGAATAATGTTTCAAATTAAAGACGATGAAATTGGGATTTTTGGAAATGAAAAAATAACCGGCAAGCCAGTTGGCTCTGATATTAAAGAAAACAAAAAAACAATTTGGCAAGTTTTGTTGTGGAAGCAAGCCGGGCCAAGCGAACGGCGGAAGCTTAAAAATATTTTTGGGTCAGAACGAATTCTAAAAAAAGATATTGGGTACGTCCGTAGGTTGATTAAAACAAGAGGCGTGAGCAGCCAGGTTACAAAATATATGGATAGTTACGCCAGACGCGCTCGTCAGTTAATTGAAAACATGAAGATTGCTCCGGCGTACGAAAAAATCTTGCTGGAACTGATTGACTATAATTTAAACAGAGAAGCGTAAAAACAAAATCCCCCCTGTGAGTGGGGGTGGCGGGTGTGGACGATCCCCTCCTTTCCAAGGAGGGGCCCCGCACATGCGGGGTGGGGGGTGGTTTGCCGTACTTCAAACTGCCGAGAGTAAATCACTTTATCCCTTTTGGCTTGGTGTGGTAAGTATTGCGACGGTATTTTTTAGTGTATTTTGCCAAGAGTTTGCCTTTTTTGGTATTTTTCTTGGATTGTTTAAGCCGGGCTTTGAGCGCTGTGTTCATATGATTGAGAGAGGAGTAAATAGTAAGTAGTAATATAGTATACCTTACTTTATTAAGAAAAGCAAGGCGCTTGAGTCACTTTTTATTTTCTGTGGATAAGTCCCTTGTGATGGGGCAAGTGCTATGCTAAGCTCATTTTGTGTTATAAAATCGTTATAATTTTTCAATATTTTCCGCCCAAGGCGGATCCGCCTCTGGTGGATAATCTTGATTTTTTATGTCTAAAATCATGGCCGAGTATCTGTGGCTGGATGGTTCTATGCCCACCGCCCAGTTGCGTTCTAAAACTAAAATTATTGAGGGGACAGTTACTCGTCTTGAAGATATTCCCGAGTGGGGATTTGATGGTTCCAGCACCCAGCAAGCCAGCGGACATTTTAGTGATTGTTTACTGCGGCCGGTTTATTATGTTTTAGATCCTATTAGAAAAGAAGGCAGTCTCCTCGTGATGTGTGAAGTGTTAAATCCAGATGGTAGTGTGCACGCGAGTAACGGCCGAGCGCGTCTCCGAGAAGTGGCCGGGGAGTATGTAAATCAAGATCCCTGGTTTGGGATTGAACAAGAATATACATTGTTTAAAAACAATTGGCCGGCCGGTTGGCCAGCTGGAGGCTTCCCCGCACCACAAGGCGATTATTATTGTGGAGTTGGCACGAATATGGTTACCGCGCGTCCCCTGGTGGAAGCGCACATGAAAGCGTGCCTGGATGCTGGACTTAAATTCTGTGGAATTAATGCCGAAGTAATGCTGGGTCAATGGGAGTTTCAAATTGGCCCGTTGCCGCCACTCCAAATGGCCGATGAATTATGGTTAGCTCGTTGGCTTCTCCTGCGTCTTGGTGAAGATTCCGGTTATAGTGTTTCCTTTAGCCCCAAACCTATGCCAGGGGATTGGAACGGTGCTGGGGCGCACACTAATTTTAGTACCAAAGAAATGCGGGCTCCCGGCGGCATTAAAGTTATCGAGGAAGCCTGCCGCGTTCTTGGCCTTAACCACGATAAACATATTTCCGTCTACGGCGCCGGCAATGATCAGCGACTCACCGGCAAGCATGAGACGTGCGCCATCACCCAATTCCGTTTTGGCGTCAGCGACCGCGGCGCTTCCATCCGCATCCCCATGGCCACCGCCAACAGCGGCGCCGGATATTTAGAAGACCGCCGCCCAGCTGCCAATGCCGACCCTTACCAAGTCTGCGCCGCTCTTCTCAAAACCGTTTGCGGACGGTGGTAAATCAGCTTTCAGCATTGTCATTCTGAGCCCCGCATTTGCGGGGCGAAGAATCTTCCTCATAGAATCACCTCACTCTCATGGGGTGATTTTTAGTTGTAGTAGTGAGCGGCCGCCGTGTCGGCCGCTCGGGTTCTTGTCACCAGCCCCAAAGGGGCGCGCTCGACACGGCGAGCGTCGATCTCGACCACGAGCCACCCGCTTGGGGAGCTACATGATCAGGTCGTTGGTGGTGGCCGACGGGCCCGGATCGGGGGTGCGTCCCCAGGTCTTGACACCGCCGCGCATGATGTATCGCCGCATGGCTTCTCCTTTCCCCCCGCAGGGGCGGGGTAGTCCAAATAATACTAGCATAATCCTGGTTAAAAGCAAAGTAGACTAAACAGTTCTGGAATGTTACAATAATCAAACTATGATCAAAATTAATCAGTCAGCTCCCAATTT
>JAHFHV010000008.1:20289-33922 GCA_023246725.1 Candidatus Magasanikiibacteriota bacterium
CACGCGGCGGAAATTTTACAGGATGTGGAGCAGCTACAAGCTTGATTGTTATATGGGTAGTGGTAAAAAAATTATCTTATTTGATTTTGACGGCGTTATCGTTAATACCTTTGACGCCGCTTTTGAAATAATTAAAAACAATAATCCAGAGTTAACCAAAGCAGATTATCGCTCCCATTTTGAAGGCAATATTTATGATGCGATTAAAGATAATGATAAAACGTATCGTGATGAAGTGATGAATCAATTTTTTCATCATTATAATAATCGTCTCATGGAACATTCATTAGATGAACCGATAGCTGAAATCATTAAACAGCTTTCTGCCAATTTTTTGTTGTTTATAATCTCATCCAGCTCCAACAGCGGCATTCGCAATTACTTGCATAAACATCATTTAGACACCTGTTTTATTGATGTTTTCGCCTCTGAAGCTGGATTAAGCAAAGTAGAAAAAATTACTAGCGTTTTACATAATTACCAAGCACAACCCAATGAATGCCTGTTCATAACAGATACGCTTGGTGATATCAAGGAAGCTCGAAAGGCAAGCGTAGAATCTATCGCTGTTACATGGGGTTATCATCCTATAGAGACGTTGCAAAAAGGCGTTCCTTATGCTATTGTAGAGTCACCGCAAGAACTCACCGGAGCAATTGATAGATATTTTGAATAGCCTGCTTTAGCACATGATAAAAATTGACTTAACTAATATCTTCAACGTCGGCAAGCACGGCCTTACCCAGGCCGAGTTTGCGTTCGCGAAAAAAAATCTCACGTCATATTTAGCTAAAATTGACAAGCAAGGGCAGGGTTTTTATTCAGTGATTGATGACGCGAAAATGCCCGCCAAGATTGAAAAGTTCGCGCGCGCGCAAAAAGGCAAATTTACCAGCATTATTGTTTTGGGAATTGGCGGATCGGCGTTGGGGACCATTTGTTTGGCGCAAAGTTTACAGCATTTGTATGAAAATGAGTTGACTAAGCGGAAATTTCCTAAGTTATATGTCCTCGATAATATTGATCCGGTGATGATGAAGGAAATTTTGGACGTTGTTGATTTGAAAAAAACCTTATGTATTGTGGTGACAAAATCGGGCGGCACGCCGGAAACATTAAGCCAATATTTTTATTTCCGCAAACTCACGGACGGTAAGAAGTTAGACGCGCGCAAACATTTTGTGTTTATTACAGACCCTAAAGTTGGACTCTTGCGTAAGATTGCGAACGAAGAGGGGATTACTACGTTTAACGTGCCCGAGAATGTCGGCGGACGATTTTCAGTTTTCACGGCAGTCGGGCTTCTCCCCGCGGCTTTAATTGGTATTGATATCAAAAAATTATTGGCCGGAGCGCGGGCAATGCGCGGTCAATTTTTAAATAAAAATTTCTCCAAAAATCTGCCGTTCCAGCTGGCTACCGCGCAGTATCAATTAGCAGAGAAGGGGAAGACTATTAATGTAATGATGCCCTACGCGCAAAAACTTATTCGTTTCGCGGATTGGTTCCGTCAATTGTTGGCTGAGAGTATTGGTAAGGCAAAAAATAATCGCGGTGCAATCGTGAACGTTGGGATCACTCCAATCAACGCGCTCGGGGTGACGGACCAGCATTCGCAAAATCAACTGTATAATGAAGGGCCGAATGATAAATTATTTTTGTTTGTACGAGTGAAAAAATTAGGCCAATCAGTTGTTATTCCTCTTTTGTCGAGTGACGCGGCAGTTTCCTATCTTAAAGGCGCAACCTTTAATAAATTGATTGATGTGGAGTATCAGGGTACGGCGCAGGCTTTAACGCATAATAAACGGCCAAATTTGTCTATTACGATTGATGCGATTGATGAATTTTACTTGGGACAATTGTTTATGCTGTTTGAAGGGGCCACTGCCTTCTTGGGAGAGTGGTTTAATGTTAACGCCTTTGACCAGCCGGGCGTGGAGTTATCTAAAAATTTGACGAAGAAATTTTTATTGAGTTCACGACTGTCATTCTGAGCGAAGCGAAGAATCTAGGTCACCCTGAACGAGACAACTAGATCTTTCGCTACGCTCAAGATGACAAAATATTTTATGAAAAAATTCTTTTTTTTAGTAGGCATTTTTGTTTCTCTTACGCTGGTACTTGGCGTCGGTTGTTTAAGCGCGGCGCCGGCAATTACCCCAGGCTATGTTAAAGACGCGGAAGAATTTAAACAGCCTTACGGCGGTGGCATTCCTTCGTCATATCCGGCCTACCGCCTTCCCACACCAGCCACTACGAGCATTCCCGGCCAAACTGGCCCGGTAAGCGTGGATGGCACCGGCCTCGCGCCAGCGCCCTTGCCTGTGCCAGTGAAGTCGCAGAATTACACCGAAGCCTTGAACAAGTATCAACACGTGGGGGCGTATTTTCAGTTTGTAGAGTGTCACGGCCTGCCTGGAGTTATTAACATCAAACGGGGCACTAATTTTATGATTGACAACCGCGACCCGGTACCGCATATTTTTAAAATTGGAACAACGAGTTATGACCTTGGCCCGTATGATTACGCCATTGCGGTAGCGCCTCGTTTTCCGTTAAAATATTTTATAACTTGCGATGGCGGCGGCGCGGCGCAGGTGTATGTGCAAGGTTAACTGGCAGTGTCATTGCGAGTCCCGCAAAGCGGGACGTGGCAATCCCTTAGTCTAGAATAAGAATTGTTACATTGCTCAATTGTTAAATTGTTATCATGTGTTGAACAGCTTAATTATTTTCGGCGCTAAATATCTTATTTTTGTTATCGCGGCCATGGCGCTGGTTTATTTTTTACGTCAGCCGCGCGCTAAACAAAAAGAACTGGTCATTTTTAGTCTGATAACGCTCCCGTTAATTTATTTAGTGTCATTAATCGTCGGCTGGCTGTATTATAATCCCAGGCCATTTGTGGTGGGGAGTTTTACACCGCTCGTGCCGCACAAAGACTCCAACGGTTTCCCGTCCGACCATACCCTCGCGAGCGCGG
Source organism: Candidatus Magasanikiibacteriota bacterium (assembly GCA_023246725.1). Taxonomy (GTDB): domain Bacteria; phylum Patescibacteriota; class Patescibacteriia; order Magasanikbacterales; family GWA2-37-8; genus SICD01. The sequence goes on from JAHFHV010000008.1 coordinate 23,276, forward strand.
CCATGGCGGTTGTAATTTGGCGCAGTAATCGACGGCTCGGGTTGTTTCTGTTGGCTCTGGCAGTATTAGTTGGAATAAGTAGAGTGCTGGCCGGCGTTCACCACCCTGTTGACATCGTCGCAAGTTTCATCATCGCGATTGTCGTGGGCTGGTTGTCACATCGCTTTATTTTTGATAAGGTACAAGCGCTTTTTATTAAAAAATAGTATGGCAGAAAAAATAACCCATCGTTCCAAAGATTATTCCGAATGGTACAATAACATCATTGAAGAGGCTGGTCTTGCTGAGCACTCAGCAGTCAAAGGTTGTATGGTAATAAAGCCCCACGGCTACGCCATTTGGGAACGAATGCAATCGGTCTTGGACGGGATGTTTAAGGCCACCGGGCATGTTAACGCCTATTTTCCGCTATTCATTCCAAAATCATTTTTTAGTAAGGAAGCCAGCCACGTCGAGGGGTTTGCTAAAGAGTGTGCGGTCGTAACTCACTATCGTCTTAAAAATGCACCCGATGGCAGTATTGTGGTGGATGAAAATTCCAAATTAGAAGAAGAGCTGATCATTCGCCCCACCTCGGAAACAATTATTTGGAATACGTACAAAGGATGGGTACAATCGTATCGCGATTTGCCTCTTTTAATAAATCAGTGGGCCAATGTGGTGCGGTGGGAAATGCGCACTCGTCTTTTTTTACGCACGACGGAATTTTTATGGCAAGAAGGCCACACCGCTCATGCCACGGCTGAAGAAGCAGTCGAAGAAACCAAAAAAATGCTTGATGTGTACACTGATTTTGTGGAAAATTGGTTGGCGGTGCCGGTGATTAAAGGAGTTAAAACCGCGAATGAACGTTTTGCTGGGGCCATTGAGACGTATTGTATTGAAGCAATGATGCAAGACGGCAAAGCCCTGCAGATGGGGACTTCGCATTTTTTGGGTCAAAATTTTGCCAAAGCTTTTGATGTGCAATTTGCGGACAAAGAAGGCAAGCTTGAATATGTGTGGGCCACGTCGTGGGGTGTGTCAACGCGTCTCATGGGCGCTTTGGTGATGGCTCATTCGGACGATCAAGGTCTCGTCATCCCTCCCAAACTCGCGCCGCATCAAGTAGTTATTGTTCCCGTGTACAAAGAAAACGAAGAACTGCAAGAAATTTCTGAAACAGCGAACAAGATCAAAAAATCACTCGAAGCACGGGGGGTCAGAGTGCTCTATGATGATTCAGATAAACAGCGACCCGGTTGGAAATTTGCCGAGTATGAATTAAAAGGAGTTCCTGTTCGAATTGTTATTGGGCTCCGTGATTTAGCTAATGGCACGGTAGAAATGGTCCGCCGCGACACAAAAACCAAACACGTTGTGCCGTTGGATCAGTTGGAGAATACGGTTGTGGAGACGCTCGATTTAATTCAAACCAACTTGTATCAAACTGCCCTAGCCTTTCGCGAGGCGCATACCTTTAGCGTTGATACGTGGGACGAATTTAAAGAAAAAATTGACCATGGTTTTGTGGTAGCGCATTGGGACGGCACCACCGAAACCGAACTCAAAATTAAAGCAGAAACCAAAGCGACGATTCGGTGTATCCCGCTCGATAACGCGCAGGAGAAAGGTAAATGTATTTATAGCGGGAAGCCATCAACACAGCGCGTTATTTTTGCGCGAGCTTACTAAGGTATGTATTCGCGTACGGTGATAGATCAAATTCATTCCGCTCTGCAAGCGCTCAACCCGTCGGCACTCGTCTTGTTAGGAGGCAGTTATTTATACGGGGAAGCCGCGGAAGAGAGCGACGTGGATTTTTATTTAATTTGCCCCCTGTGGCGATTATTTTTTTTACAGCGATATAAAAAGTTAATGATAGATTTACGAAAGCGTTTCCCCGATGTCGATTTTAGTCTGATGGTTGTGCCGCGTTGGCTTAAACACTATGGTTACTATATTTACGGACGGGATGTAAATGGAAAAATTCATTCCTGGGCAGTCCCAATGTCAGTTTTAGTGCGGAATTGCCTCAAGTTGGCATATTTTAACTATTTGCGAGCGATGGTTAACCCCTCCCTTTATCCCTCCCCTAATAGGGGAGGGGCAGGGGGTGGGGTCAGGGAGCGCAATCTCAATAAGGCTAGAAAACAACTTGCCGTGGCTCACCTGGCCGCTGCCGGGAAAATTGATTTTGGTAAGCCAATTTTTTCAAAAAATTATATTTTAGCCAATACGGCAAAATCTGACGAACAACAACTGTCATTCCGAATCCCCGTCGCAGTGGGTGAGGAATCTCTGTCCGGTCAACAACAATTGAACAATGGAACAGTTGAGCCATTTGATTTGGACAGAGATCTCTCGTCGTCCGCCTGGGCGGACTCGCTCGAGATGACAAGTGACCTCCTGCCATACTTTTCGTTCTCTTGGTCCAATTACCTACTCTACAACGTCCGCTTTTTACTCCGGGGCAACCCCTTGTTTCTCTTCAAAAATCCTGATAGAATGATCCTGCACCGTCTCGCTGATGGTTTACGCGCGGAAGAAAATTATGAAAAATTGTATAAAGAAATGAAAGAAATAATTTTTCCAGTTATTATACTTTAAAACAGATTTAACAGATTGTGAAACTAATTCAAACAGATGTGATAGACGATTTGTTTATATCTGTCTTACAATCTGTATAATCTGTTCATCGTTATGCCAAAAGAAGTAATATTTGATATCGAAACCCAAAATACCTTTGCTGACGTGAATAATGATTTTAAGAAATTGAAAATTTCGTGTGTTTCAATTTATCAATATGAAACCGATACATACCAAAGTTTTGAAGAACATGAACTTAAAAATTTGTGGCCAATTTTAGAAAAAGCCGAAAGAGTGATTGGTTTTAATAGTGGGCATTTTGATTTACCAGTAATGAATAATTATTACCTTGGCGATTTACTCAAATTTTCACATTTGGATCTCATGGATTCAGTAAAGGATAATTTGGGTTTCAGACTCAAACTCAAAGATATTGCCGAGGCAACCTTGGATAATGTAACTAAAATTGCCGATGGTCTCCAAGCCATTCGCTGGTGGCGGGAAGGAAAAATTGATGAAATTAAAAAATATTGTGAACAGGATGTGCGTGTGACCAAAGAACTGTATGACTTTGGCCGGAAAAATAAACAGTTATTTTATAAATCGTTGACTGGAGAAGTATTGCCGTTTCGAGTAAATTTTGATATGCCTAAGGTAGCGCAGGGGAGTGGCAAGAGTATTAATTTAACGCTACCATTTTAAAATACGATAGAACACAGATTCAACAGATCAAACGGATTAGAACAGATCTGTGTAAATCTGTTAAATCAGTTTAATCCTTGTTCTATTTACTTTTACCATGAAAAAGAAGCTAATTTATCTTGATCATGCCGCCGCGACTCCGCTTGACCACCGCGTCCTTGCCGCAATGAGGCCTTTTTTTGCCAGTGAGTTTGGAAACCCAGCTGCCTTGCATGATCTGGGAGTTAGAGCGCGCCAGGCGATCGATGCCAGTCGAAAAAGTATGGCGGAGATTTTTCATACAACCCCAGACACAATCACATTTACGAGTGGGGGAACGGAATCAAATAATTTGGCGATTTTGGGTATAGCACGACAGATGCTCTCGGCAGCGCACACGACGGCAAACCCCTCCAGGCCTCCCCTTGGTAAGGGGAGGGTATCGAAATCTCCTCCTTTCCAAGAGCCTGTCCTGAGTGGAACGAAGGAAGGGGTAGGGGTGGTTGCCGGAGCTGAGACCTCACGAGGTCAAATCATAACCACACCAATCGAACACGACAGCGTCCTCGGTCCAATTAAAAAATTAGAACAAGACGGTTGGAAAGTAACCTATCTACCGGTTGATAAAGCTGGTTTAATCAACCCAGAAGACGTAATCCGTGCCATCCGTCCGGAAACAGTTTTAATCAGCGTCATGTATGCCAATAACGAAATTGGTACCATTGAACCAATCGCGGAAATTGGACGAATGATTTTACGTTATCGCAAAAAACACAAAACACAGTATCCATATTTTCACACGGACGCGTGCCAAGCCTCGCCGTATCTTGATCTTGATGTGGATAAATTGCATGTTGATTTAATGACGCTGAACGGCAGCAAAATGTACGGACCGAAAGGCGCCGGTCTACTGTATGCGCGACGCGGCGTCACACTAGAGCCGCTCTTGTACGGAGGCAGTCAGGAAAGAGGAATGCGGCCGGGTACGGAAAATGTGGCCGGGATTGTGGGGCTCGCGAAAGCCTTAAAACTCGTTCAAAAAAATCGAGACAAAGAAATAAAAAAAATGACGAATTTAAGCCAATATTTTTACAAACAACTTATAACTAATCAACTAATAACCAATAACTCTCTCAACGGTCCGGAGATCGGCGAACATCGCCTCCCCAACAATCTAAATATCGAATTTCCCGGGATTGAAGGCGAGGCGCTTTTGTTGTATCTTAATGAGGCGGGGGTAATGTGTTCCACCAGCTCAGCGTGCGGATTGGAGTCGAGTGAACCATCGCATGTGCTAGAGGCGATAGGGGCATCTCCACAGGCGGTGCGTTCGAGCATTCGTTTTAGTCTTGGGAAAAGCGCTTCTCGTCAGAATATTCAACATACTCTTACGCAGTTAAAGAAAATTTTACAGTTATTTTAAAATTATGGCTCCAGAAAATACTAAACCGCCGTCCATTTCAATAGAAATTGCTCATGATACTGAAGACGACGTTAACCGGGTTATAGAAGAAAAACTGGCGCAATTCATTGCCAGTGAACCGCAGTTTCAAAATTTAGATATTTTTAGGCAAGCGCGTTTAGAAAACACTATCGTTGGTCAATTTTTTGGTTTTCGCAGCTATGACGATATTGAGCCCAGCGAACATGCCGGGCTTATTAAGCAAGTGGCTCGTGTTAAACTAAAATTTAACGGCATTGAAAGCAGTCTAGACATCCACTATGCCGTACACCAAGAAACCAAGGTAACTTTTTTTGAAGCCATGCGTATTAGGCCGCTCACATAACTATGATGAATGCGCGCTTGCCCGCAGAATGCCAGATCAATTTGCTATTATTCCCTTAATTTGGTATAATTATGCCCATAAATGAGTGAAGTTTATGGGTATTTTGTATATTGTCGCCACGCCAATTGGCAATTTAGATGATATAACACTCCGAGCGCTTGCTGTACTAAAAAGCGTGGATGTTATTTTGTGCGAAGATACGCGTGTGACCAAAAAATTGCTGGATCACTATGCCATTGAAACAGAGACACTAAGCTATCATCACCATAGTGACGCGCGTAAAATTAATGAAATTAAAGAATTGTTGGTAGAAGGCAAGACTTTGGCACTGGTGACTGACGCTGGCACACCGGGCATTAGCGACCCGGGGAATGAATTAGTCTCCCAGTTAGCCAAAAGCGCCATTAAACCGCAAATTGTACCAATTCCGGGAGCTTCGGCGGTCACTACGGCACTGAGCATTTCTGGTTTTCCAACGGATAAATTTTTATTCTTAGGTTTTCCGCCGCATAAAAATAAACGCCAAAAATTTTTTAAAGAAGTGGCCAGCGCCGAACACACGGTGGTTTTTTATGAATCGGGCCACCGCATCACCAAATGCCTGGGCGAGCTTGCCGCGACGCTTGATCCAAAAAAACAGATAGTCGTGTGTAGAGAATTGACGAAAAAATTTGAAACAATTTATCGCGGGACGATTGAAGAAATTGCTGGTGTAAAAATGGACGAACGAGGAGAGTTTGTGGTGGTTGTATCCAGTTAATGACGAATAACAAAATCCGAAATTATGGTTCATAAGTTCTATATCACCAACGCTATTCCGTACGTTAATGCTAACCCGCATATTGGCTTTGCTTTGGAGATTTTGTATTCCGATGTAATGGCGCGGTATCAGCGGCTGCTCGGGAACGACGTGTATTTTTTGGCTGGTACCAGCGAGCATGGGCAAAAAATTCTTAAGACGGCTAAAGAGCAGGGCAGGGAGGTGGAAGATTTTGTGCGTGAAAAATCCGCAGTATTCCAAACACTGCTCGACGAATGGAATATTTCTAATTCTGACTTTATTCGCACGAGTGAAGCTCGTCATGTACAGGGTGCGCGGGCGCTGTGGCAAGCGGCGGAAAAAAACGGTGATATTTATAAAAAAGCGTACACGGGCTTGTATTGTTACGGATGTGAATCTTTTAAATTGGAAAAAGATTTAGTGGATGGCAAGTGTCCGGATCATAACCGCGTGCCGGAAGCGGTGTCGGAAGAAAATTATTTTTTTAGGCTGTCGCGCTACCAAGAACCACTGGAATTTTTATTCCAGGAGCGGCCGGATTTTGTTACACCCGCACATCGTTATCACGAGGCGCTCAATATCTTAAAAAGTGGTTTAGAAGATATTAGCATTTCACGCGTGCGCGAAAAACTCCCGTGGGGCATTCCGGTGCCAGGAGATGATACTCAAGTAATGTATGTATGGTTTAACGAACTTACAAATTATCTTACGGCCATGGGCTATGGATCTGCTGATGACAGCCTCCTCAAAAAATTCTGGCCGCCCGTGCATGTAATCGGCAAAGACATTAACCGCTTTCATTCGCTTTTGTGGCCCGCCATGCTTATGTCGGCCGGAATTGAGCCGCCCAAACAAATCGCGGTGCACGGTTTTATTTATGTGGATAGCCAGAAAATGAGTAAAAGCATTGGGAATGTTATTGATCCTTTGGGACTCGTCAAAACCTATCCGCTGGAAAGCGTGCGTTACTTTTTAATGCGCGACATTCCGTTTGATAATGATGGTAATTTCTCCGAACAGCAGTTGATTGAGCGGTATAATGGCGATTTAGCCAACGGCCTCGGAAATTTGGCTAACCGAGTGCTTACGATGATAGAAAAATACGCGGAGAATTCCATCCCTACCGTCAACGAAGCAAATAACGCCCTGGTTGACCGCCTTACCAAAGAAATTTGGCCACAGTACGCGTCCCACATGCAAAATTGGCGGTTTGATTTAGCCCTGGCTACTACTTGGAAGTTTGTTGCGTATTGCGACCAGATAATTTCCGACAAACAGCCCTGGGCCATGATTAAGGCGGGCAAAGAAACTGAAGTAAAAGATTTGTTATATCATTTAGCCGAAGCTTTGCGCCATATTGCCATTATGATTTGGCCGGTGATGCCGGGGACGGCGGAGAAAATAATTATCCAGCTGGGACTTAATGCTGGCGAAGAATGCAAAAAACCATTATCTGAACTGCAACAATGGGTAGAGTTGACGGTGGGAAATAAAATTAATAAGGGGGAACAATTATTCCCAAGGCTCGCGTAATCGCTATTTGCAATTTGTCATTTGTAATTTTCAACCTATGCCCTATTTTGACATCGCTCTCATTTTAGTAATTTTTGGTTTTGGATATGTTGGCTGGCGATTTGGCCTGGTACACACGCTCGGCTCTATTGTTGGCGCGATAATTGGCATTTATTTGGCTACTCGTTGGTACGCGCCCGCGGCCGATTGGCTAATCAATACCACGCATTGGAGTTCTAATTTTTCGCGCGTAGTGGTTTTTATTATCGTATTTTTGATTATTAATCGATTAGTCGGGATTGTTTTCTGGTTAATTGATAAAGCTTTGTCCATTATAACCCGCCTCCCTATTATCCACGGGATTGATAGTTTGCTTGGATTTGGATTTGGAATTATTGAAGGCGTTTTGGTTGTGGGAATTGTTTTATTTTTTATAAATAAATTTCCGCTTGACGCTCGTTTTATGAACCAGGCCGCGCAGTCTAAAATTGGCCCATTCTGCATCGAGGCCGCGTCAATTTTGTGGCCGCTGATTCCGGAAGCGATTAAAACCATTAAAAATAATTTTTAACATTTAAAATTTAAAATATGTCGCACACTAAAAAAAGTTTTTGGGCGTTTATTCTGCCCGCCGCGTTGCTCAAAATTGGCGTCGTCTTATATACCTTAGCTTTTTTACTTAACTCAATTCCCGCTTTGGCCGATAGTAAGCTCACCAAGACTCTTTTTAGCATAGGAGTGCCAGTTTTGTTTTGGGGAGTAGTTTTAGGCATTCCCCTGGGGCTTTTGGCCAAACATTTTTCTAAAAAAGCTCGTCAGACGGGCGGCTCAGACGAACAAACCGCATTCACGCAATCGGTGGGGTGGGCCGCATTTTTTTCCCCTTTTGTATGGGCACTCACGAACAAATTATATTCCTATCTACTTCCATCACTTATCCCTGTTTATAATTTGTATCTTGGCGGAAGATTAGCCTTGCAGGGGAGAGCCCAAAGCTGGAAAAGCGGGAAGTGGAGCGATTTTGAAATGTTTAAAAAGAAACAAAAATCTTTGCCCTGGAAAATCACGCTGGTTTTTTTACTGATTTTTTTTATTGGGCTCGTTATAGCCGTAATTTTTTCTGCGGTAGCCGTAGCCCAAGGAACAGCGCAAGGATTTAGCGTTATTTTCAAAGCTCTCTTTATTATTCTTACAAATTGGAGACATTAATTATGCTATTCTATGCGTCAAGTTGTTCGTATTATTAATTTTCTTTTCAAGGTTACTCCATTAACTTTACTTTTGGCCACAGTTTCGCTTTTTTTCGCCCCACTCTTACTTTCAGCGTTAGCTTTTATTTTGCCAAATGGAGCGCAATTAGTGCAGTCTCTGCCAGAAGGAATTTTTCGAAGCTTGGGAATGAGTTTTATATTATGGGCAATTATTATTTTTGTTCTAGGGCTCATTGTCCGATTCTTTTTACGAAGGGCGGCAAAATTCAAAGCCGGCGCTGAACTGCCGGTTCTGTGTAATGAACTATCGCTCGAACAATGCAATAATTTGTGTAAACCGGTTCCCAGCGCTTTCTTCAATCCTTTTATCTGGGCGCTGATGAATAAATTGTACGGGTTTATGTGGTTGTCGCTTGTTCCGGGGATCAATATTATTGTTGGTCTTTACTTAGGATTATGGGGGCCACAAAAAGTATGGCAGCGCGGTGGCTTTAGTAATTTCCAAGCCCTGGAAATTCGATTAAATAAAATTAATATTGTTTCGTGGCTAACGTTTTTATTATTTCTCGGTCTTATGGTGGCTTTAGGAGTATTTTGTTATGGAATTATAATTTTATTAGTATTTAGTCGTATTCACTAGCGTATGATGATAGATACGCACGCCCACGCGCATTTTAACGCGTACAAAGACGATATGGATGAAGTGATAAAGCGGAGCCTGGAAAAAGGCGTGATTATGAATTTGGTTGGGACGCAAGCGGACACGAGTCAAAAAGCAATTGAGGTGGCGGAAAAATATGATGGTGTCTATGCCAGCGTTGGATTACACCCCGAACATTTATTTTCTAAGCACGTGGATGAAGAAGAAACCTCATTTCAATCCCGCGAGGAAAGTTTTGATTATGAATATTATAAAAAGTTAGCTAGTCATCCTAAAGTAATTGGAATAGGGGAGTGTGGTTTGGATTTTTATCGGATTCCGGAGGGCATGACGAAAGAACAAATGTTTCCTCGTCAGAAAGAAGTTTTTTTGCAACACATCAAGTTGGCGCAAGAAATGAATTTGCCCATGGTAATTCATTGCCGCGAGGCGCATGAGGAGTTGATTGCGATCCTGCGCTCAATTGTCATTCCGACCGAAGCGGAGGAATCCCTTGACCCGATGCCTCAACAGCCAAGAGATTTCTCGACTCCTCCGCCAGTCGGCGGATCCGCTCGAAATGACAGTAATAAGCGACTGACAGGCACCATCCACTGCTACACCAGCAATTGGGCCAATGCGCAAAAATATCTTGAATTAGGTTTTTACATAGGGTTTACCGGTGTTATTACCTTCCCGCCTCTTAAAGCCAACCCACAGGCTCAATTTGAGCTTCTGGAGGTGGTTAAGAATATGCCAATGGACAGAATACTCCTGGAAACCGACTGCCCCTACCTTTCACCTATTCCATATCGTGGCAAACGCGGCGAGCCGTGGATGATTGAAGCAACCGCCGCAAAAATCGCGGAACTGCGAGGGATGAAGTTGGAAGAGGTGCTGGAGGCGACGACGGAGAACGCAAAAAGGCTTTTTACGAAAATTATATGAGTGAAGAACCAAAGAACCGCTGGCATGGTAAAATGGAGCAACTCCGGGTTAGAGATCCACGAGATCCTTTAGCACACCCTGGAGAACCATTAACCAGAGCGGAAGCAAAAGAGCAAGCAGTTTTAAATTGGTCTATTTTTATCAGGCGGCATATCGAACCACACAATCGTGATGGAGAATTGAGCGTTGGTGATGTGCTTTCATTAAATCACGAAGTAGCTTTCGATTTTATAGATACTTATTGCACGGGTGAGTTTGATGGGAAAAGTAAAACAGTTTTAAGAACCTTGTTAGTAAAAGCGCTGGCAAATCTAAAAGCATTTGCAGAATATAATACACAATCTGCCAAAAGAATTTTAAAAAGTAAGGAAAGGTGGACAGAACGAGGATATTTAAAACCATCACTTGAGATATTTGAGTTAGCAAGAAAAACATGTGAGACAGTAGACGTACAAAAATCTAAAAAAATTAGTTAACAAAACAAAATAATTAAGTGATTTATTCACATTTTTATTTTTA
>JAHFHV010000009.1 GCA_023246725.1 Candidatus Magasanikiibacteriota bacterium
TCCACCATTTCGGTAGAAGTTTTTAATTTACATCAGATCGTCCTCTCATCAATTACCATTTTGATAACGGATGAGAGCACGGACGACCTGACGGACGATCACCCGGGCTCCCGTGGGGGAAGTTGCGGCAGGTGAGGGGGGTCAGTCGGTGAGGAAGTCGCTCTGGTTGGGAACGTGCGCCTTCCGAGTTGCGGCGAGCATCTCGGGGGTGATGTAGTACTGGCACCGCCCGTCCTTCTGCGCCTCGACGTCGAACCACTTGGCCGCCGTCGGGACGCCCCCGCTGAACCCGAACTGGTCGATCGTGATGCCGAGGTGCACCTTGTCGCAGAACGGCTCGGGGAACGTCTTGCGGAAGTGCGCGTCGCGGAAGCCCTCGTCGGTCTTCCACAGGCGATCGAGCTCGGCGCGCTCGGTCGCCGAGTAGGAGCGGGGGTCGCGCTGGATGTGCTGCGCTTTGAGCTCGAACTTCGCCTCGTCCTCGTGCACCGAGATCATGCAGACGAGCAGCTCCGCGCGCAGAATGCAGTAGGCCGGCGTGACCTCGGAGAAGCCCCCGACTGGCTGCTTGCCCCACGACTTCGCCACGATCGTGAAGGTGTACTCGCTCGGGTCGAGGTTGCCGATGATGGTCTTCGGCGCCTTGACGATCAGGTGGTACTCCAGCTTGTGCACGGCGACCGGCGCCTTCGCGTGCATGGTGCCGGCGCAGCCGATCGTGGTGAGCGCGAACAGGAGCGGGAGCAGGGTACGCTTGCGCATGGAAACCTCCTTTAATACCCATGAAATATGGGCAGAGCCGCATTTCCGAGCGGTAAAAAACTACTGTAAAAATAGCCTTTTACCGATGGGAAACAAAGTAGTATAGCATGCTCTAGACCCTTTGTCAAGCTCGCCCCGTATGCTATAATGTTCAGTGTAATCCGAATACAGCGTTTAGCCGAATCTACGAATATCCTAATAATAACGAATTTACAAACAAATCACATTCGTGGGATTCGGATTTTTGTAGATTCGGATCAAGATTCGTAGATTAGGATTATATAACCTTCTTCTGTGTCAAAGAAATGGACCATCACTCCCCCGCCGCCCGCCGAATTTATTAACAGCCATGCCGAACTGCCTCCTATTATCGCTCGGCTGATGTGGAACCGCGGCCTCAAGACTCAAGAGCAAATTGATGAATTTTTAAATCCCGATTATTCCACGGACCTGCATGATCCGTTTTTATTTAACGACATGGAAAAAGCGGTCGCCTTAATTTTTGATTGTATTAAAAACAACCAAAAAATTACAGTGCACGGCGATTATGACGCGGATGGCGTTTGCGCCGCGGCCGTCATCCTCACCTGCCTAAAAAAACTAGGCGCCACCAACACCGGCATTTTTTTGCCTCACCGCGAAACCGATGGCTACGGCTTAAACCCGCGCACCGTGCAATTGCTCAAAGATGGCGGCACTGAACTCATCATCACTTGCGACTGCGGCATAAGTAATACCGAAGAAATAAAATTAGCCAAAGAGCTAGGGATGAAAGTGATTGTTACTGACCACCATGCCATGCCACTCATCTTCCCCCCGGCGGATGCGATTATTCACCCGCTGGTGCCAGACGAAAAATATCCCGACAAAACACTGGCCGGGGGTGGGGTCGCATTCAAACTGGTGCAGGCGTTATTTAAACGACACAAAGAAATACATTGTCATTCCGACCGACCGTCGCAGGGAGTGGAGGAATCTCGCAACCAACGACGGCGAGATCCCTCGGCTACGCTCGGGATGACAAGTGAGCAAGACCATTCGGTTTTGTCTCAGGATGACAAGTGTGTGTTGCCAAACGGCGAATCATATGAATCCGCCGAAAAATGGCTTCTTGACATGGTATCCATTTCTACCGTGGGCGACATGGTGCCTTTAATCGGAGAATCGCGGACCCTGGTGCGCTATGGGCTTACGGTTTTAAACAAAACCAGGAACTTGGGACTGCGGAAACTTTTAGAATCCGCTTCGTTAATGGACGAGAACGGCAAAGCCAAGCGGGTGTTTGACACGCACACCATTGGCTTCCAGGTGGCGCCTCGCATTAACGCCGCCGGCCGCATGGACCACGCCAACGTGGCGTTTGCCCTCTTAATGGCAGAAACCGAAACCGAAGCCGCGAGCCTGGCGGAACAGCTGAATAAAAATAATACCGACCGGCAAAAACTCACCGAGCATTTGGTTACGGAAGCGCGCTACCAAATTGTAAAAACCGAACAGGACAAAAACCCGATTCTATTTGTAGTAGGCGGAGGCTGGAGTACCGGTATTTTGGGCCTGATTGCCAGCCGCATTAAAGAAGAATTTTATAAACCAACGCTGGTAATGGGGCTGAACAACAACGCGATTACCGGATCCGGCCGGAGTGTGAAAGGCTTTAATTTAATTGAGGGGCTTAAGACCGTACCGGAATTTTTCCATAAATTCGGCGGCCACCCGCAAGCCTGCGGGTTCTCGCTTAAATCTCCGGACGTGTTAGAACAATTTAAAACCGCGATGCTGGAAAAAGCGAAAATTGGCACCGTGGATATTGACCTTACCCCCCAAATAAACATTGACGCGGAAGTGGATTTAGACGAAGTGAACTGGAAGCTCTATGATCTCCTCCAAAAATTTGAACCATTTGGCGTTGGCAACGAGGAACCAATGTACGCCGCGCGTAACCTTACCCTTATGGGCGTGGAGCCGGTGGGCACGGACGGCAAACACCTGCGTTTAATGGTTAAACATAACTCCCACATTGTCCGAAAGACAATCGCTTTTGGCTTTGGCGACCCTAACCGCCACCCGGCCGATTGGAAAGTGAATTTAAAAGCCGGTGATAAAATTGATCTGGCCTTTACCGTTGGCGTCAACGAGTGGAACGGCAACCGCGAACTGCAATTGGTGGTAGAAGATATACAAAAAGAGAAATAACTATCCCGTGTTCGCTTTCAATTTCATAGTTCCGTAACTGAATTGCTCCATTTTTCCGCCCGTAGTCTGCATCATCTTCATGTCGCCAACGTCTTCATATTGCAAAGGCTGAAGCTCTAAAAAAACACTCCCATCAAGCTTTCCCGCCGCGGTTATTTTTTGCAGGTATTCGGGGGAAGTGAGGCCATGCCCGGGGCCAACCTTGACGCCAAGCTTGACCACTGGCGAATAATCTTCGGACAAGCTTACCGCCGTCAATGGCGGCAACTCGCTAAATTGCTGGTGAAAAATCTGATCATACCCTAAGGCGCTGTACGCTTGGCGCATCTCGCGATGTACCGCTTCAAAAAAATTAGAGCCTTTGCACGCGTTGATAATTGCTTTAAAAGAATTTTTGTGGCCGCTCGGATCGCTCGCCAAGCGCTCTGGCGCCGCAGCTAAGCGATTCAAGAGCGCCAAGGCGAATGTTTTGGCAGACATCGTCTGAGGCTTTTTAGCGTCCAATAAGTCGGTGGCTATTTCGCTTTCGGAACCATGGGTATTTAAAATTAAAACCACGTTCCCCGGACTTTCCTCAATTTCGCGCGCCAATCTATCGGTGGCATTTTCCCGAACGGCGTCATTGTCTCCTAACTCACCGGTGTTAATCACCTTAATAAATTTTTCCGGATGGTCTTTGGCCTTATCGCCGAGCGCTGCGGTGGCCAGCTTTACCCATTCGCTGGCGTCAAACAGCGTCCCGGCATCCTTGGCCGCGTAATTAAAAATAATCACTTTGTCGGTGGCGGGGCCCATAAATTCGGCTTTTTTAAATTCCGCGCGCGTGATAATCGCCCGCTCCAGTTTGGTGATGTAATCTTCTCCTCCCTGATTGGCAATAGCGGCTTTGATGAGAGAAAAGCCATCGGCCATGGTCAGATCCGGTTCTTGCAAGAGACGCGCGCGAATGTCCTGATTTTTTAATAGGAAACGGAACAGATCCTGCTTTTTTTTATTGGCCCAGCCCGTACCAGCCTTAACTTCCTGTTTGATTTGTTCAATCTCCGCTAAGAGGGCGCCCTGCGCCGCGCCCGCATCCATATCGTCAGCCGCTTCTTGAAGCTTGTCAATTTGCGTATAGCGCGGATCAATCTCACCGAGCGCCGCCTCTTCGGGAAATTCTTCAGACAATAATCGCGCGAACTTGTTGGACTGGGACGACTGCTTTTCTATTCTAGAGTCAACCGGCGGCGTTTCCGCGCCAGCGTTTTTGGCGGCGCCGGCCGCCCCTCCTAAAGCCGCCACGGCCAGCGCGACCCGGAGCCATTTTGGCATCCAGCGTCGCTTGGGCGGAACCGTAACAGACGGCGTAATTAAGGCGTCTGGAACCTCTTCTGGCGCTGGCTCAATCGCCCTCACTGTTCCCCTATCTAACAATTCATAAATTTCTTCGGCATACGCGTCAAGAGCGGCTGCCTGCGATTCATGAGAAATAATTTCGGTCTGGAGAAGACGCAGAAGTTCACCGCGCATTTTTTCTAAACGGACGTATGCTGGCTGATCAAGCTTCCGCTCTGCGTCGACATCCAAATGCTGTTCAATTAAGGCCACCAGACGCAAAGCATTTTTATTGAGTTCTTTGGCTCCGGGCTTAACCAGCGCCCTCCTTAATGTTTCCGGTTGAGGCGCGTTTGGAAGAATAGGTTGTTCCTTGTGAATATCCACACTTACAAAGTTTTAATTTTGGTTAATACTTGGTTTATTTTTCCCTGGTCAAGGCGGGCGGATGATTGCGCGTATTCTTGAACAATGGCCGAAGCTAAAGCGCGTTCGGCATTGGCCGCTTTGGCAAAAAATACCGGATCAGCGGCCATTTTTTCCGCCAGTGACTTTTTTTGGAACGCCAGCACTGCTTCTAAAACTCGCCTAAGCTTGGCGCGCGCGGCCGGCTCGGCTAAAACAATCCCCTGTCTGATTCGCTCTTTAAAATCATCATCAAATACAAAAATCGCGTCCAGTATTTTACTTATTTTATTGGCCGCTCTGTCTCGATCCATAATTCAATCATAAGCGCTTAGGTTTGCTCGTGGTTCACTGCTGGTAATTTATTTATCATCTTCACGCAGTTTTTTAGAATGTTCATTAATAATCGCTCTTTTATGCTTCTGCCAATACGCGGCCGCTTCAGCCAACTTTTCTTCACTGGAGCCAATAAACTCCCAATGCCACGGTTCGGCTGGTTCGGTGGGAATAATGCCCAGCCGCACGAGCGGCGGCACAAAACCCGCTGGCGGCCACTGGCCGGTTTTACCGTCAAAACCAGTGAGCCACGCGTACATGGAAAAACGATTGGCTTTAAAAATATCCACCGCCCGGCCAATTTGGTGGGCGCTCTTGCCGGGGAGCGCCGCGCCAGCTCCCTCCAAAGCTCGCTGTTTAACCTGATCATCCCACGAGCGAAAGCCTTGGGTTAAAAACCAGCCGTAATTTGCCAAAATAGGATTTTCCGCGGCCGCGATATTAAATGCGGCTTTGGCTTCCTGCCAAACGTTAGAAGTTTCTTTTGTTAAAATTACCTCGTACAACTTCTTCTCGCCCGTTTCCTCGTCTAAAACAGGCTGGCCGCTCCGGTCAGTAGCATAATTTCCGCCAGTCACTTTATTGCGGCCTTCAATTGGATCAGCCAACTCGAATTGCGGCTCGTTCTCTTTGCTTTGCACATATTGAATGCCGCGCAATTTTAATCCATACGGATAATTGTGCTGGTCAAAGCCATCTGCCCCGGGCGGCCATTCTTTGCCTTCGGGAGAAATTCGACGAGAGGCTAGCGGAGTTTCCCGCGCTGGAGCTACTGTGCGCCTGCCTTGCCGCGGGGCCGCTTCAGACTTTCCGCTCGCTAACAAAGCGCCAGCTGTTCCTGCCGCCCACTGCAAAAACTGCCGCCTTGACGGATCATGATCGCTCATAACTCTTTTTTGAGTTCCTCCCACTTTTTCTTAAGCTCCTTGATGAGAATATTTTTCATGTCAACTGCCAATTCTTTTTTGGCGGCATACTCGGCCACCGCGCGCTCTACCAAGGCGTCATACATTTCTTTGGTGGGGCCTTCCAGTTGTTTCATACTGGCTTTAAGCTCGGTGAAGAGCGGATTCAAGTGCGCCATCATTTTGTCTCTAAATTCTTTACCCTTGGGCGTGGCATTCAGCCACATCATGGCCGCGCCAAGTAGCCCGCCTAAAAACAAGCCTTTTTTAAATTTTCCCATACAGAAGTTATTAGTTATTGGTTTATTAGTTCACAAGTATTGTCATCCCGAGCGAGCCTCGCGGCGACGAGGGATCTCTGTCACACACACACTTGTCATCCCGAGCGTAGCCGAGGGATCTCGCGATCGTCGCAACGAGATTCCTCCATTTCAGTCGGAATGACAGAAATGTTTATGTTCCACATCCTGGCGTTCCCGCGGCTCCGCCAGCGGCTTGCTGCTGCATGCCAAACCCGGCATTGTACCCGGTCGTAGCCAGTTGCTGTCCGCACTCGGCTGGCGGATTGTTAAACGCGGCGCAAATCGCTTGCTTTACGGCTTCGGGAGTGCGCGCCACTTCCGCCTGCACGCCGTTGATAATTAACGTTGGGGAACCTTGCACGCCATATTTAGTATTCAGATCAGCGTGAATAGGATAAACAGGAAACCGGCCGGACAGCCATTTGGCTTTATCGTTATATTGCGCCATCACCCCAAACTGTTTATCCGCCGCGCTATAACACTTGTCCATTTTGCTTTTATTGACGCCGCTGCTTGCCACACAAGAGGCCGAATCACCGCTCGCGGCAAAACACTTGATGTATTCAACGTACTTATCGCTCTGTTCTTTTTGAATGCAGTATTGGCGGGTATTTTCTTCTACCTCTTTTAAATCATGCATGGCGTACGACACAAACTTTACGTCAATATCCGCTTTCTTGCCCAAAAGCTCCCAGGCCGGAGCCAAAGCCTTTTGCATCTGGAGCCCAAATGGGCAATAAGACATCACAAACAATTCTACTTTAGGGCGGTTGCTCTTAGGGACGTTGGGCGTCGGCGCACCTCCTCCCCCTGGCAGGGGGGCAGAGGGGGGTGTTGGCTGGCCATTGGCCAAACCTGCAACCGAGCCTCCCAAGCTTACCGAGCCTTGCATGACCATAACCATAAGTACAATAAATCCAATTGTCCCGAGTGACAACAACCCACCTACCGCGCCTACAATCAAAGCGCTTTTACCGTTCAACATTTCAAAAAAAGATTTTTTATTTTCCATAGTTAAAAATTTATTTTCTTAATATTTGTTTGATGACAGGGACAGAGATTCTTCGCTACGCTCAGAATGACAATTGACAAAATTCACTATGAATTACTAACAATCTCATTATAAACCATAATATATTTAAGCGCAAGGCGCTCGTCTGGCTTTAATTTTGTTCCATCTGGACTGGTGGATACATCCTGCCCCAAAAAGCTGCTAGAATCGTCAATTTCCATAATTTTATCTTTATATTTCTTAAAACTGGCTCCAAAATACGCCTGGAATTTTGCTATGGACGGAACAGTAATCAGGTCTCCAATCATAAATATCTTAGGGAGATAATACAGGCTATAGAGTTTTAAAAATAACGACAGAAAATCCGGCGTTACCATTCGACGGTGACAGGTGACTACCAAAGGAATCTCTGGGTGGGCTTGTTTCCAGGCGAGTAATTTACCAGCGGCGCCAAAAAATGGCGCATGCAAATGCACAATGTCATAATCGGCAAAACTCTCAACGGCGGTTTTGATATTAAGCTGGCCTTTATACGTTCGCCCGGCTTTAGGGGTAGCTTCCTTTACTTCTTCCTGGACACTCGGGGCTGCGGCGGCGCTGCCGTACTGGAGCGTAAATACATCCGCCTCAACACCAGCAGTTTGGAGTGTATCCACCAATCCAAACGCCGCCGTGCGGATATCGTCAAAATAATTAAAGACCGAGGGTATGATGTGAAGGACCTTTAACACAGATTGCGCAGATTAGTGATTGATAATTACGCAGATTTTCGCGAAACGGCCAAATACCCCTCCCACTGTCCCTCCCCTAACAGGGGAGGGAGCCAATGCGATCGTGAGCGACGCTCGTCCGTTCGCGATTCCCCTCCCCCTCTTAGGGGGAGGGCGAGGGAAGGGGTATTTATTTTTTTCGCACAACCACGTGAACGTTCGGAGAAGGAAAACAAGAAAACAAAACTGATTCTATGTACACGCAAGTATTGACGATATTTTTAAGGACTCGCGCTAAACCACTTTGAGAATTCTGACTGCTAAAATAACTCTCATTATTGATTTGACTCATTCCTGGCCATTTGGCCGCGCGATTCATGAGTGAAAAAGCCAAAATCCCCAAAAGCTGACCAACAAAATGTTCGCTGTATCGTATGCGTTCAATGGTAAACTGATTTTCCCCAAAGAGTTTTTTTAGGGAAGCGCGCGAAAAATATTGAATATGCCCGGCGTGTTTTTTCGTTATATCTTTTTTTAAGTGGAGCTTATCCAAAAAATGCCACAGCGACAGCCAATCTCCCTCGCAGGGCACAAAGGCGTAAAAAATGCCATTTGGTTTTAACACTCGCCTAATTTCTGTAAGTAACGCCGCTGGATCGTCTACGTGTTCTAAGACATCAAAAACTAAAACCGCGTCAAATATCCCCTCTCCTTCGCAAAGAGCCTGTCCTGAGCCTGTCGAAGGAAGAGGGCAGGGAGAGGTCTCGCACGTAACGTGATAAGCACTACTCACCCAATATTTCACTCCATCATTTTGTTTTTTGGCAATCCCAACGGCTTCGTTACTAATATCACAGCCCGCGCATTCCAGTTCTGGCCGTAATTTTTTAATGGCCCGAATAAACTGCCCGGCGCCACACCCCACTTCCAAAACCGTTGCTCCGGCAGGCAAATTGCCAATAGCGTTCAAAGCTTGTTTTAATCTAAAAGCTGTCGGGTCGCTCCACCGCAAACTCGCCTCTCCCCGGCCCCAAATGGATTGTTCGTAATTGTATGACATGAATTTAAGCTGGTAATTTCGGCGTAATTCCGCGTTTCGTTGTCATCCCGAGCGTAGTCGAGGGATCTCGTCAACAATCAACGAACGACGCGAGATTCCTCCACTGCGCTTCGCTCCGGTCGGAATGACAATTGACCATAAACGCACAAATGGTAATTCTACAATTTCTGTTTTTCCCACAAGTCAAAAAACCGGCCGCGCTGGTTGTATAGTTCATGAAACGACCCGGATTCGATAATACCGCCATTTTCAATCACCAAAATCCGGTCCATTTCTCTAATTGTTGTAAGTCGGTGCGCGATAACCACAGCCGTGACGGTTTGGAAAAACTGGTGGAGTGAGTCCCTAATTTTTTCTTCCGATTCTAAATCCAAATGCGAGGTGGCTTCATCCAAAAATAAAATATCCGGCTGTTTATACACGGCGCGCGCGATTCCCAAACGCTGTTTTTCTCCACCCGAAAGTTTCACGCCTTTCTCACCAATCAAAGTATCCACGCCCTGGGGGAGTTTACTCATAAAATCATCCACGTGAGCAATAGTAACGGCCTGTGCTAGTCTTTTCTTATCATCTTTTTGACTCTCGTCCACAATGGTAATATTATCGCGAAGCGAAAAATTAAATACTTCGGTCTCCTGCAAAACCACGGCCGCTTTCTCAAAATATGAGCTCTTAGTTATACTTTGGATTGGCGTTTTATCAAACAAAATTTCCCCGGTAAAATCCTCGTGCTCTTTTAACAACAATTTAAATAATGTTGACTTTCCGGCTCCCGACAAGCCAACAATGCCAACGCGTTCGCCGCGAACAATGTCAAACGAAACATCCGTAAGGACGTTATTCTCTCCGTACGCGAACGAAACGTGGCGGAGTGAAATAGTTTTCCATTTGGCCGGGAAATTAATTTTATTGGTATTGTCGTCAATCTTAATCGGTTCGTGCAAAATATCCTGCAAGCGCGCGATGCGGTAGCGGGAAATAGTAATCTCCTGTGAAACTTCGGCCATCTCCTCTACTGACGTGCGCAGAGCCGTAAAATAAAAATTAAATAAAATAAAAAAAGCGATAGTGTGGTGGCCATGCACAATTCCTAACGCAATCACAACTAAAGCAAAAATTCTAAATACATGAGCCCACATACTTTGTATAGCGGACTTGGATCGGAATCGCCAAGCGCGTTGGCACAGCATAGCGTACAACTTCTCACTCTGATCCTGTAAAAATATCCATAAACGCCCAAACATTCCCATAGCCTTAACACTCCGAATATTATTTAAGTACTCAAACGCCAACCCCCCAAAATCTTCGTCCAGCTGATTAACCTGACGAGCCGTAAAAGAAGCTCTTCGGGCAAGCGGTAAAGCGATAATTAAATACGTAAACAAGAAAACAACCATAATAAAACCAACCAGCCTGTCCGTAATGGCAATAATAATAACCATCCCAACCAGATTAATAAAAATTTCAATCAGATTATCAACCCAGATTCTAAGAAGTCGCATTAAGGCCTCGCCCCCATTGTGGATGCGTTTTAGTTTATTGCCGGTATTTTCTTTTTCATGCCAAGCAATGTCCAATAAGTACAAATGCTTAAGACCGCTGATTTGTCCGTCTAATCCAACGCGTTCGGCCAGTTTGTAACACACATACTTAGCGGCCTGGCGGCTAATTAACACATAGGCGTGCACGAACGAGTACACGGTCAACAAAACCCAAAAACCATGGAGCGACGCACCGGGTGTATACTTGGCAAAAAAGGCTATCATTTGTGACAATGCGTAGGAACTGTATAGAAATACAATATCACCACTTGCCCGTAAAAATGTTCCGGCAAAAAAACTCCCGCGATACGGACGTAAAAACCGCCACACATCTTTTAATAGCGTGCGATAGGAATAATCCACTTGTAAATCTTCGATTAAGATAGGCTCTGCCATAATCAAATAAAATTGCTACATTACTACATTGTTACACTGTTACGGTCGTTACATAACAATTTAACAATGTAACAATGTAACAATTGAACAACTCCCTAAAAAACAGACTTATAAATCTCCTGTAATTTTATAATGTGCTGGACGATTCCATACTTCTCCACAACTTTCGCTCTCCCCCGCTCGCCCATTTGTTTTCGTTCTTCTAATGATAATGATAAAATTTTATTAAGTTTTTCCGCAAGACTCGCTACCGACCCAGGGGTAAATAAAAATCCGTCTTGTCCGTCGCTCACACGAGCGCGAATGCCTGGGATATCGCTCGCCACCACCGGGGTCCCCGCGGCAAGCGACTCCAGCGTCACAAGTGAAAATGACTCCGCGTCCGAGGGCACCACTGTTACCGTAGCCACGCTATAATACGCGGCGAGTTTTTGCTTCTCCTCAATTCGGCCAATAAATTTTACTCGCGCGCTTACATTTTTATCGGACACCATTTTTTTATAGCGCGCTTCTTCGTAACCACCGCCAACCACAAGCAAAACAACTTCAGCTGGTAATTTGAGAAGAGCTTCAATCGCCAAATCTAAGCGCTTCACCGGCATCAAATTGCCGACAAACAAAATTATTTTTTTATGTTCAAATTCTGGCAAGCCAACATCAGTCGCTGTCACGGCGCGGGGTTGAAATAAGTTGGTGTCAACTGGATTAGGGAATTCAATCGCTCGTCCTTGATTGTCATCCCGAGCGTAGTCGAGGGATCTCGTCGTCGTTGGCGAGATTCCTCCACTCCCCCGCAAATGCGGGGTCGGTCGGAATGACAGTGACTTATCCACGACTAAAACTTTTGCCGCGCCTCGTAAAATCGCTTTGGTTAAAAACCAATCATATTTAAATTTCACTATTTTTTTAAAAAGAGACGTTGGCGCCGCCTGCATGTGGTACGTTACCACATATTTTTGTCCGCGCAATTTTGCGGCCAGGAGTACCCATTCCGCGCCCCCGTACCACGGGTAGTGCAAATGGACAATGTCAAAACCTTTGAGTCTAAAAAATAATTGCGGCACCCATCCCGCATCACCAGAGCGTATCAGTGGATGTAAGCGAACAACACAATACCACTCTCTGTATCTCTCCCCTTTTAGGGGAGAGAGTAACTGGCTCCTCCCCCTGTTAGGGGGAGGACAGTGGAGGGGGTTTTGCGAATTCTGTTGCAAATAATCATGGCCTGGATAAGCCAAGGTAAAAACCGTTACATCGTGGCCAGCCTTAGCCAAAGCATTCACCTCATCAAATACCACGCCCCCCATGCCGCCAATGTGCGGCGGGAATGTGGCGACAATGTGGGCGATCTTTAGCATAAAAACATTAAAACACTAGAACACGTCAACACTTCAACACTAAAACGATTGGCGTGTTGCGGTGCTGTTGTGCTGTTGTGCTGTTGTGCCATGGTTAGACGTATCTAAAGTTATCTGCCGAGTAAGTCTAGTAATATCACTCCTAAGACGACCGACGGCAACCATTAAACGAAAAACCACAAAAAATAAAATCGCCAGCGAAACGTAGACCACCAAATCCGCTCCGCGGCCAATGCCCACAAGTTTGGCAAAATATGACGTGAGATTTGGCATTAAAACCACCGTTCCCGCGCAAAGCCAAAACAAGAGCCACATAACCAGGGCCCCAAGAGTCAATTCTTTAGTCTGCCATCGGCCCACCACTTTAGCAATCGCGAACAGGAAAAATAAAATGAGTAGAATTTGTATAAGAAGCATACAAAATTATTTTACTAAATGGCTAAACAACACATCAAACATAATTTTTACTCCCCCGCTAAGGCCTTGCCCATACTCCGCGTAACGAACCATCACCGGAGTTTCAGCAAAACGAAGTTCGTGCTTTTTAATCTGACTGACGATTTCGGTATTATGGGCCATGCCGTCTTGCGTAATTTCAATTTTCTCAAGCGCTCGTTTATTTAAGACGCGGAAACCATTGTGTACGTCGGTGAGCGTAACTCCCGTGAGCACATTTTGTATCCACCTGGCCAACGGCAGAACAATATATCTTTTCGTCCAAGGCAACTTGGAACGATTATCTAAAAAACGTGACCCTAAAACAACATCCAAATTATCTTTGTTTAATTTTTCCAGAGCGGGAGCAATATCCGCGACATCAAATTGCCCGTCGCCGTCAAAATGAATAACATATTCCGCACCATGCCGCCGCGCATATTCATTGCCCGTTTGCAGTGCCGCCCCTTGCCCGCGGTTGATTGCGTGACGGAGCACAGTGGCCCCTGCCTCCCGAGCAACCTTGGCTGTGTCATCGACAGACCCATCATCAACTACTATAACTTTAAAATCGTTTCGTAATCTGTCTGAATTCACCTTTACAATCTGTCTGAATCCGTCTTGAAGTTGAAAAAGGTCGCGGACAACGCGACCTATATTTTTTGCTTCGTTGTACACTGGGACGATGACGAATAACATATTTCCTGTCATCCTGAACGTAGTGAAGGATCTCTGTCCAAATCACTAACAATATAACAATTTAACAATTTAACCATTAGACCGGACAGAGATTCCTCCTTCGTCGTCGGAATGACAAACGTTTCGCACTTTCGCAGCCTTTCGCATTTCGCACATTCAGAATCATCAGGCTTGATTACATTGTTCTGCCTTTGTGGTCAAACACTAACTCTTCTTTATGGGAAATAACGTAATCAATGGTTTTGCGGAGGCCGTCTTCCAGCCGAACCAACGGAAACCACCCTAGCGCCTCTTTGGCATAGGTTAAATCCGGCGCGCCTTTTTTGCTTAAAAATACCAAAGGTTTGTCAAATTTAAGAGTTGAGCTGGATTCAGTCATCTCAATAATCATCTTGGCCACATCGGTGTATTTAATAATCCGGTCGCCCCCCAGGTTCACAACGCTGGTTTCCGGGCCCGTGGACATAAAGCGGATTAAACCGTCCACCATGTCGGTAACATAGCAGAGCGAGGTGGAAAAATTCTCATCGCCATAAATTACCAAATCCTTGCCTTCAAGAGCGTTAATAATAAAATCCGGAATCAGCTGGCTCTCAAACAAACGCGTATGCGGGCCGTAGGTGGTAAACATGCGAGCAATTTTTGTCTCCAAGCCGTGTACCTGGGCGTAGGTCGCTACCGCCGCTTCGGCAAAGCGCTTGCCTTCATCATAACAGGCGCGCTGTGATAATTGGTTCACAGTGCCTTGGTCGGTTTCTTTAAGCGCCATCCGACTGTCCAGATTATCGCCGTAAACCACCGAACTGGAGCTTAATAAATATTTGGCGTGGTATTTAACGGCCAACTCCAAAGTATTAATAACACCGACCGAATTAGTTAAGAGCGACTGAATTTTTAATTTTTCAAATTCCTTAGGGCTGGTGGGGCAAGCTAAATGGTACACTTCCTGAATGCCCTGAAATTTAACTTTAAATTTATCCAGCTCGTCAAACTGTTCCAAATCAATGGGTTTATTCACGTCAAAATTAATAAACTCAAAATCCGGGTATTGCAGAAGGTGATTAATATTTTCCGGGCGGGAATTAGAAAAATTATCCAGGCAGATTACCTTGGCTTCTTTTAACAGCCGTTCACACAGGTGCGACCCGATAAACCCGGCTCCGCCGGTGACCAGTACGTTCTTTTTCTCAAAAATTGGGTTATCCATAATTCATTAAACACCTGTCATCCTGAACGTAGTGAAGGATCTCTGTCTCAATTACCGGTTGGACAGGGATTCTTCGCTTTGCTCAGAATGACAATTGGTAACTATTCAATTCAAAGTATTTCCGACAGTTATAATACCACAAGCGAAATCGCTGGTCAATCCGTCGTCCCCTTCAGCTCCGGAAGCTTAATTTCCGATACCGGTTCGCCATTTACTTTCATAAGCCTGAAAATGCCCCCGCTGGTTGAAAACGGAAATAGTAAGGCTTCTTCCGAGGTGGTTGAATCGCCGAGGAGCAAGCGCCACGGAGCTTTATCGCTCGTTACAGCAACCAGTGAAGCGATGCTGGTACCGAGATTAAAATCCACTAATGCTTGTTCAACGCGCTGGCCGCGTCGTGTTATTAGTACAGTTTGCTCGCTGGCGTTAGCTCCCAGGCTCACGTGGCCGCTCCTCACGGCTTCTACACTCGCCCCGCTTAAGGCGGCAATGGCAACAATTTGGGCGGCGGTTCCGTCCCATGGGCTTTGTTTAACTTGGAGCCTCTTGCCAACCATTTGTGCGGTAATTAAAGCGCCATCATATCGGCCGAGCGTCCAATTGTCAATGGCTCCGGCGAATTTGACTGTTTTGACTATTTCACCACGTTCATTAAATACCGTAAAAATGGTCTGCTTTTTCTTTGGATAAAATATTTCCACCACAAACCGCCCCGGAATACTGGGGCTGGCGCTAACGTGGAAACGCTTAACTACCACATCGCTCCTGGCTGGCAGTTCCAAAGAAAATTCATTAATAAATTCACCCGCATCTTTATACAGGCGCAGGTAATAAAAAGACCGGCGCGCCACCAGCACGGCCAGCTGGCTTTTACTGCCGCTATTCGGATTATAGACCGAAAGAGCGCGAATTTTCTCTCCGGGAAGATCGGTAACTGTTTCCACGGCGCGCGAATCAAAGTTTAACCGTTTAATAGTGGAAGATGAAAAAAAGTAATAATACCCGCCCGCCTTGCCGGGAGCTTTAAGGCTGGCGGCCACGGCCACCGCCTTCCCCACATTAAGCCGACCGTGTCCCAGCTTGCCTTGAAAAGCTAAATTCTGAAGATCTACCGGGTCGGCGGTGTTGAGCAAGGTTTCCTTTAATTTTTCGGGTCCCCATTCGGCGTGGATGGATTTTAAAAGCGCCGCCGCGCCCGCAACCAGTGGCGCCGAAAACGACGTCCCTTTCCACGGGCCGCCAAAGGCCTTCTGATAGCCGTATTGCGGGGCATAGCGTTCCGTGCTAAAAATTTTTTCGCCCGGCGCTACCATGTCTAAACATTTTCCATAATCGCTAAAACCGCTCAAACCATCGGCTTGGTTGACTGATCCAACCGTGAGCAGCCAATTTACCGAATCGCTCTGGTCGTAACAAGCCGGATACAGCGGTCGCTGGTCTAGATCTCCTGAAACATCGCGGCTATGATTGCCGCCGGCCACCACTATCAACACTCCCTTTTCATAAGCCGACTTGAGGTGCTCGCGCAACGTGTTATCATTCACATCACCCACAAAACTCATGCTGATAATATCGGCGCCATTTTGCGCCGCGTAATCAACCGCTTTAATCACCTGGTCGTACTCGCCTTCACCGCTACTGGCAATGGCGCGCAGAGGCATCAGTTTAACGTGCCAATTAAGACCAACACCGCCGACGTTATTTTGCGCCGCGGCGCCAATCAGCCCCGCGATAATGGTGCCGTGCCGCACGGCTTCAGGATCATCCCCGGCCTCAAAAACCGAGGTACGCGCGTCATTATTGTTACCAATAAAATTCCAGCCTTGGATATCATCAACATAACCGTTATGGTCGTCATCAATGGCGTTGCCCGCAATTTCATACGGATTGGTCCAAATGTTATCACGCAAATCATCATGCCAGGTATCGGCGCCCGTATCAATAATCGCTACGGTCACGTCAGTTGAACCGGTAGTAAAGTCCCAAGCCGCCGGGGCCCCAATTTGTTGCCACATACTTTGCTGATTTAGATACTCCGGATCGCTGGGAACTTTGGCGAGAGCGGGCGAAACCATGGTAAGCAAAAAACTAGCCGTCAGGCTTATCAGGGTTGCTTTTTTAATTAAATTTTGGTACGCTACTGGCATAAAAATATTTCGGGATGATAACGTTGATTATGATTACAAAATAATATGTACCGTTTTCGTCAACTAATTCTTCTCGGCGGCGATGGGGCCATGCTTACGCTGGGGTTATTTGCCGCCCTCGCGGCCCGTTACGGTCGCTGGCCGGGAGATGAATTTTGGCTACTCCTGCCAACGTTTACTATGTTATTTGGAGTGGCTCCGGTGGTGGCTTTTATTATCGGCCTGTATGATTTGACGCGGGCAAAAAACTCCTGGAGTTTTTTTCAAAAAATAATTCTGGCGACCGCGGCCTGGACGGCGCTCGGAATTATCTATTTTTATTTGCGCCCGCCCATTTACGTTCGCCCGGGCCACGCCATTACCCCCAAAACTATTTTGCTCTTAACCGCTCTGTTTGGATTTGGCGCGATTGCCCTGTGGCGCTATCTTCATAACCGGTTCTTAAGCTTTGTCTTGTGGCAACAAACCGTGGTATTCGCCGGCATTAACCCGGAAAGCCTGGAACTTATCTCCCTAATTGAGCGCGAACCAGGACTTGGTTTTGTGACTGGCGGCGTAGTCAATCAAACAGCTGATTCTATAGTGGACCTGCCCACCCGCTCAACACTCTTGGAATTGACGCAAGCGCTCTCGCCAAAAGAAATTAACGTCATTGCCCTAAGTCCCTCCGCCGCCAAAGAGCCGCTCCTCCTGAAAGAATTATACAACCAGCTCTTTCGGCACATTGAAATTATTGATCTGACGAGTTTTTACGAAAAAATTACCGGACGAATTCCACCCTTTACCTTTTCCGAAAGCTGGTTTTTGGCCAACCTGCGCGAGCAGGAGAAAAAAATGTACGATCGTTTTCGAATTTTAGTTGATTATATACTGGCGTTTTTCATGGGGTTGGTTTGCGCCTGCCTTTTTCCTTTCATCGCGCTCTTAATTAAACTCGACTCACGAGGCGCGATTTTTTTCCGTCAAACCAGGGTGGGCAGAAACGGCCGCTTATTTACCATTTATAAATTCCGTACCATGCAATCACTAACCAAAGAAGGCAGCGCGGAATTAGCCGGCCCTCGGTTCGCTTCCGTTAATGACGCCCGGATCACGCGCGTTGGCCAATTTCTCCGTAAAACCCGGCTGGATGAACTACCGCAATGTTTTAATATTCTTAAAGGTGAGATGTCCTTAATTGGCCCGCGGCCGGAACGCCCCGAGTTTGTGGACAAACTAACCGCCGAAATGCCCTTCTATTCTCTCCGTCACTTATTAAAACCCGGACTCACCGGTTGGGCGCAAATCCACCGGTCTTACTATGGCAATATTGAGGAAAATCTGTTTAAACTCCAGTACGACCTGTTCTATCTAAAAAATCGCGGCTTCATTTTAGACTGCGTCATTATCCTCCGAACTATTAACACATTGTTAAGATTCGCCGGACGGTAACGCTTCCCCGCTGTGAGCGGGGGCGTTGGTCTCCCCTCCTTTCCAAGGAGGGGCGGACGCCTCGCGGCGGCCGGGGAGGTTTGCCGTCCCTTGTGCAACCGTGAGCCAACCGTTGTCACGTATGCGTAATGGACGGCAAACCCCTCTTTCGTCTCCCCTTGGAAAGGGGAGAAAACGACGCAACGAGTCTCACACTCCCACTACACCCTCAATGGGGGATCCGTGCGCAATGCCGCTTTAACGAGCCCCACAAACAAAGGGTGCGGATCAAGCGGACGAGAATTAAACTCCGGATGAAACTGTGTGCCCACAAAATATGGGTGCCCTTTTAATTCCACAATCTCCACTAAATCGGTCTCCGGATTAACTCCGGCCACCTGGAGCCCGGCCGCTTCCATTTGCGTTCTAAATTCATTATTGAATTCATAGCGGTGCCGGTGGCGTTCGCTGATTTCATCGGCCTTATATAATTTATGCGCTAAACTGCCCTTTTTTAAAAGACACCGATAGGCGCCGAGGCGCATGGTGCCGCCGTAGCGATTATCGGCAATATTTTTGGCTTGAGTGGTATTAACATTAATAACCAAATACGGGCTGTCGGGTTTACACTCTACGGTGTGGGCGCCGGTAAGCCCTAAAATATTCCGGGCAAACTCAATGCTGGCCAGTTGCATGCCGTAACAAAGGCCAAGATACGGAATATGGCGTTCCCTGGCAAAGCGAATGGCGAGCATTATCCCCTCAATGCCGCGCGTCCCAAATCCGCCGGGCACAATCACGCCGTCAAAATGGCTTAACTCATGCACCGCTTGCGGATTTTGTTCATACGTTTCGGAATCAATCCACGTTAATTCCGGTTTCGCTCCCTGGCTATAGGCGGCGTGTTTAATCGCTTCAATTACCGAAATGTAAGAATCCGAAAGCGTGTACTGGCCGGTGCCAAAATATTTACCCACCACCGCGATTTTAACTGCGCGCTTGGCAGTATGGACGCTTTTGACAAAGCTGTCCCAGGCGCTCCGGGGTTTCTTTTTAAGCCGGAGGTGGAGCCGCTTAGCTAAAAGCTGGCTAAACTGCTGGCGTTCAAACACCGCCGGCACATCGTAAATATTCTCCACATCCGGGGCTGATATCACATCATCCTGGCTCCGGAGCCAGCAGAAATAGGCCAGCTTTTCGCGCCGCGGCTTATCTAATTCTTCCCGCCCGCGGGCAATAATAAAATCTGGTTGAATGCCGCTGTTGTTAAGGGCGCGGGCCGCGTGCTGGGTAGGTTTGGTTTTCATCTCTCCCAAATGTCCGGGCACCGGCAAGTAACTCACTAGCACAAACACCACGTCATCCGGGTTATCCAGCTTCATCATGCGCGCCGCTTCCAAAAATAAAATATTTTCATATTCACCCACCGTGCCGCCCACTTCTATAATCATTACCTCGGCCTGGCTATGGTCGGCCGCTTTTTTAATTCTATCAACTACTTCTAGTGGAATATGCGGCACTACCTGCACGCAGTGGCCTTTATATTTCATGCCGCGTTCTTTTTGAATCACACTCAAATACACCCGTCCGGTTGTCATGTAATTGAGCGACGTAACATCGGTATTTAAAAACCGCTCGTAATTGCCAATATCCTGGTCGGTCTCGTCGCCGTCTTCGGTCACAAACACTTCGCCGTGTTCCACCGGGTTCATGGTACCAGCGTCCACGTTAATATACGGGTCAATCTTCATGGCCGAAACCCGTAAGCCCCGGTCAATTAAAATGCGGCCAATGGAACCAACCGCGATGCCTTTGCCCACTCCGCTTAACACTCCGCCCACCACAAAAATATATTTGGTCTTGGCCATACGTTCAAAAATTATTCATTGGTGATTATAGCGGAAATCTCCGCTTCCAGCCCATGCCTAAATTTTATTTTTATGGGAAATGTTCCTAACTGTTTAAACGGTTTCATGATGAGCTGATCGGCGGTTACTAAAAATCCCAATTTAGCAAGCGCCGCAACTACCTTTTCTTTCGTCACCGCCGCGTAGAGCGCCTGCTCGGGGTTGGCCTTGGCTTTTATTTCAACCTCATAGCCGTCCAGCTTTTCGGCTAAGCGCTGTTGGCTAACCAAATCATCTTTCGCCGCCTTAACCACTTGGCGCTGGCGGGTTGTCACCTCGGCTAAACTTTTTTCGGAAGCTTGCACCGCTAAATGTTTGGGAAACAAAAAATTGCGGGCGTAGCCGTCGGCCACGTCTTTAATTTCATCAATTTTGCCAAACCCTTTAACCGTCTGCAGTAAAATCACTTTCATACTCGCCACTTGCTTTTTATCTTATATTCAAGTAGCATTATACTACATTATAGAAGATAAGGCAACTTAATCGCTTAACCAAATTGCTACATTGTTACATGGCTACATTGTTAAACCGCGACCCCAGCTACCCTATGATTAGAAAAAATAAGGGCAGATTAGCAATGTAACAATTTAACAATATAACAAAGAAACTGCATGCCAAACACATCGAATGGCGAAACTAAATCAACCGCCTCCCAGCAATTTAAAAGCGGACTAATAACGCTGGTCGGCCGTTCCAACGTCGGCAAATCAACTTTGCTGAACGCGCTCGTTGGCACTAAAATCGCGGCGGTGACGGATAAGCCCCAAACCACCCGCGCCATCATTCACGGGGTTTTGAATCATCCCGAAGGCCAAGCCGTGTTTGTAGATACCCCGGGCGTGTTTAAAGAACACCGCGGCCACTTAAGCGGGCCGCTCCTGGAACGCGTCCACGAAGCCCTGCAAGACATTGATATGGTGCTCTACGTGGTTGACCCCGGGAAGCCGCTCGGTGCGGAGGAGCGCTATACCTTGTCGCTTCTCCGGAATTTAACCCAGCCAAAAATTT
Organism: Candidatus Magasanikiibacteriota bacterium; assembly: GCA_023246725.1. Classification (GTDB taxonomy): domain Bacteria; phylum Patescibacteriota; class Patescibacteriia; order Magasanikbacterales; family GWA2-37-8; genus SICD01. The sequence goes on from JAHFHV010000009.1 coordinate 21,111, forward strand.
TGGTAATTAATAAAACCGACGTGCCCGAGGCCGAGCGCGCCTACCTAGATGAATACCGCGCCTTAAACGATGATTTTATTGCCACGTTTGAAATTTCCGCCCTGCGGCGCCGGCATCTTCAGCCGCTGATTGAGAAAGTATTTGCACTGCTCCCCGCGGGTGAAGCTTTGTACCCGCCGGATCAATTAACTAACATTGATAAAAATTTTTGGATCGCGGAATTAATTCGCGAGAAGATATTTTTAGCGCTGCGCAAAGAAGTGCCTTACACCACGCATGTGGAAGTTACGAACGTGGAGAACAGGCCCGATCTTACGCTGATTAACGCCACCATTTTTACCTTTGATCGCCGTTACAAACAAATGATTATTGGCAAAGGCGGCCGGGCCATTAAAGAAATTGGCATCGCGGCCAGAAAAGAATTGGAACAAGCCACCAACCAGAAGGTGTTTTTGGAATTGGAAGTAGAAACCGATAAACATTGGATGGAACGGGTGTAAAAATTTTTTACTTCTTCAAAATCTCCAAAGCTTTATCTATCATCACATCTTGCCCCACTGCCTCTTTTTCAAAATCTTCTGGCACTTCCACGTCCGGCGTAATCCCCTTTTCGTTAATATTTTTGCCTTTGGGGGTCAGCCACTCGGCTACGGTAATTTTAATAGCCGAACCATCCGGCAACTGTTCAAAATCCTGCACCGACCCTTTGCCAAAACTTTTCTCGCCCACTACGGTAGCCAGGCCATAATCTTGGAGCGCGCCAGCCAAAATCTCGGACGCCGAAGCCGAGCCGCCATTTTGAAGCACTACGGTTTTATAGCCTTTCAGCCGATGCGAGCCTTCAGTCTCATGCGTATTCTCGCGGCCATCACTAAATCGCTCACTAACGATTGTCCCGGTCTGAATCCACTCGCTGGCCAAGGCCACGGCCGCGTCCAGGTATCCGCCGGGGTTATTGCGCAGATCAATAATCAAACCGCGCGCGTGGTTAGCTTCAATAAGCGCTAACGCTTGCCGAAATTCCGGAATGCTATTTTCGTTAAATTGCATAATGCGCAGGTAGGCGATGTTGCCTGGCTTTAGGGAAAAAGTTATGGCCGGCACGTTAATGGTGGCGCGGGTAATCGTCACGTCAAATGGCTTTACGACGCGATCCCGACCAATCGCGAGCGTGGTGGTGGTGCCAGCTGGCCCGCGAATTTTACCAACCGCGGTATTCACATCCATCCCCACGGTTATCAGTTTATCAATTGCTAAAATTTTATCGCCCGGGCGCAGCCCCGCTTTTGCGGCTGGAGAGCTGGCCAGCGGCGCTATAACCATAAGCTGGTTTTGCTTAATGCCAATTTCGGCGCCAATGCCACTTAATTCCCCGGACAAACTTTTATTAAATTCTTCAGCCGGCTTAGGCGGGAAATAAACAGAATACGGGTCGCCCAGGCCATACACCATGCCCTGCATTGCGCCATAAAACAAATCGGCGTCTTTCACTGGCTGTTTGACGTATTTAGATTTAATTTTATCCCACACGTCCCAAAATTGATCAAATTCAACACTGTCCGAATGATTAACCGAGCGATTAAAATTAATTACCTGCGTAATCGGAGTTGAGGTAGAAGCACTATTTCCGGCTCCGCCGGAATTTCTGCCCACCAGAACGCCGACGCCAAAAGCGCAGATAATTAAAACAATCCCCACATATGATACAATATAACGCGTGGCGCGGGTTTTATTTGGGGAAAATGAGTCCATACTAGAAAAAGATATTTAAAAGATACTGAAGAAATACTAAGAAGATATTATATACTCGTAAAATATTTTCTTAATATCTGTTTAATATTTGCTCAATATTTTTATTTTTTAATCTTTCACAATCTCAATCTCCGCCCCGGCTTTATTTAAAAGCGCGTAGATATTTTCGTACCCTCTATCAATCACTTCAATATTGCTGAGGGTAGATGTGCCTTTGGCCGCCAACATGGTAATGAGGAGATTAACCGCCGGGCGCAGGGCCGGCGGGCATTCCAGGTTGGCTGGCGCAAAACGCGCCTGGCCCTCCACCCATAACCGGTGCGGATCGAGGAGCGTAACCTTAACACCGAGTTTTTGCAGATCTAAACTATACACGGCGCGGTTTTCGTAGGCCCAGTCGTGCACCATGGTGCGGCCCTTGGCCGCAGCCAAAATGGGAATAAACAAAACTAAATTATCAATATTCAGACCCGGAAACGGCCGCCCATAAATTTTATCCGGCAGGGCTTTAAGCCTGCTCGGAAATATCTCAATGTCAGCAATCTGGAATTTGCCATTCTTAGATTGGCGTTTCTGATGCAAGATGTATTTTTGCCCCATCACTTCCAGCTTGCACAATTCAAGTTCCAAAAATTGCAAGGGGCAATTAGTAATGGTGAGGTGCGACCCGGTGACAATCGCCGCCGCGATAAAGGTCATAGCGGCAATTGGGTCCGGCATTATGGGGTAATTTTTAAGCGGTCGCAGGCGTTTAACGCCAGTAATGGTTAGGGTGGTGGACCCGATTCCAGAAATTTTAGCGCCCGCCTTTTGTAAAAAATAACACAAATCCTGCACCTGGTAATTAGCCGAAGCCATTGATATGGTAGTTACTCCAGACGCCAGGACTGCCGCCATAATGGCGTTCTCCGTGGTCATGTCGCCTGATTCATACATGACAATGGGGGCGGCTTGGAGCGATGAATTACGAACAGAATAGAAGCCAGCGTGCGATGTAACGTGTACGCCCAATTTCTCTAAAGCATAAAAATGAGGACGCACCGTGCGCTCCCCCAGGTGGCAGCCGCCGGATTTAGAAATTTTGTAAGTCTTTTCCCTGGCCGCCAGCGCCCCCCATAAAAGCAGCGAGGTGCGAATGCTCTTGGCCACTTTAGAATTAATCTTGGCAAGATTCAGACGCCCGGAAGCATCAACCATAACTCGGCCATTAGCTTGACGGGCCACTGTCGCGCCAATGCTTTCCAATAAACTTAAAGCTTGGTCCACGTCGTCAATTTCCGGAACATCAACCAAAGTGGTTGGGCCCTTAATCATCAGGCAGGCAAATAAAATCGCCATGGCCGAATTTTTATTGGGCTGGGTGGCAACTGACCCGTGCAATTTTTTACCGCCGTGTATTACTACGTGGGACATACGTGGGAGAGGGCTTTGACTAATCGGAAATTTTCAATTACTATTAAGTATACCTGAAAAGAAACTTTCTGACAACCAATGGAACCCGCGCAATCATCACCCACTAATCTGCCTGCCCGCAATGCGCGCGCAAGCGCGGCAGGGGGGTCTAAATCTTCACTTAAATCTCTTTGAATCCGTATATGGAATATCCCGGCACCCGCTTTACCCGCCCCTGGCGGCGCTTGTTATTATTTTTGGTAATCCTCGCTTTTTGCGGTATCACTCCCCCGGTGGTATTATCCGCCACGGGGTTTGTGTACGATTGGCACTTGGGAATATTTAAATCAACCGGCGCTTTAAGCATTGACGCGCTGCCGAGCAACGCGACAGCCGAACTTAACGGAACAAAAATAACTGGCCGCCTGCCGCTCCGGCTCAACCATCTGGCTCCGGGAACCTATACCGTTAATTTAAGCGCCCCGGGCTTTTATACTTGGAAAAAAACATTTGATATTAAGAGCAAGAAAACGACATACCTTAAAGATATCCAGCTCATAGCGCTGGCTAAATCTGATTTCATAACGGCAGGCAGTCTGGCCGGACTATCACTCTCGCCAAGCGGCCGCTACCTGGCTTATGCCAGCTCTACGGCCGCCAGCCAAGCCGCCTGGCTCCTAGACACGCAAACCGGAGAGAATAAAATGGCGCTTGAAAAAATTGATCCCGCTGTTCCCCTGTCATTTGCCTGGAGCCCCAAGGGCGACTACCTGGCGGTTACCTTAGACTCACTGCCGAAAAATAAAATTGCCATCATTCCAGCCTTTGCGCCCGAACGCCGCTTTGACCTGGCAAATTTCATCGCCAATCCTATTATCAAAACAATGTGGGCAGATACTTCCGATCCCGAGCTGTACATTGGTCTGCCCCAGCAACTGCTCTTATTTTCGGTTCTAAACAAAGAATCACGGGCCATGGAACCCAACCAATATCTTGATTGGTTCGTAGACAAGGGCCGCCTCGCGACACTTAATTTTGTAAGCTCAACTAAGGATATTGCCATTACCAAAGACGCGCTTGGTTTTGCCTCCGCTTTGCAGACACTGCCAAACGGCGAGGGAGATATGGCCGCGTCTTCATCGTGGCGATTTCAAATGGTGTCGGGAGACACGGTATTGATGCAAAATTATATTGAGCATCGTCGGTTACTGGCTGACGGCAAAAAAATAAATTCGCTGCCCGAAGGTAATTTTAAATTATCCCCTTTTAACACTTGGCTATTTATCTGGTCGCCGTGGGAACTGTGGGGCTTTGCGGGCAGTGGCGATCCGTTTTTATTAAATCGTTCCGGCGAAAAACTAAATACGCTGGCAATCCTGGATGAATTTAACACGCTCGCCTTAGTGTGGAATAATCGAGTCAGCGCGTTTTTTCCGGTTTATGGCGCCAGCGCGACAATTATCAACCACCGCGTTACTGCTTTGACCGCTGACGCCAACCAGCGCCTGATATATTTTACGGATGAAAAAGGATTGTGGAAATTGGCTTACTAAAATATTACTATGAAGCTAATAACGTACACCGACGGCGGCGCGCGCGGCAACCCCGGGCCCGCGGCGTCTGGCGTCATCATTAAAAATGAGACCGGGAAAGTTCTGGAGCACTACGGAGAATACCTTGGCCACCAGACAAATAATTTCGCGGAGTATTCAGCGCTATTGTCGGCTTTAAATAAAGCTCGTGAGCTTGGAGCCACTGAAGTTGACTGCATACTCGACAGCGAACTGGTGGTGAAACAAATGCGCGGGGAATATAAGGTGAAGGAACCGACCCTCCAAAAATTATTTATGGCTGTATATAACACTGCCGCCCAATTTAAAAAAGTAACCTACCGACACACCCTCCGCGCGGGCAATAAAGAGGCGGACGCGGAAGTGAATAAAATTTTAGACAACCAAAAAACAGACCGCTAGGGCCTGCTTTTTGATTCATACTCCTTACTGTAATTAAGGCGTTGAAGACGCGGTTGAGGCTGGAGACGGAGTCGACGTGGGGGTGGGGGCAGGAACTGGAGCTACTTCCGGCAATTTCACTTTCACTACATTGGCATCAATAGTCTTAGTACGGGTGTTAACAAAACCTCGCACCCACACTTTGTTGCCAACTTGCAAGTTGGCAAAGGAGGTGCTGGTGACGCCCGGAACTCTGAATTTAGTAGTCGCGCTAGTTCGAACCATGAACGCCACCGAGGACGAACTCATGAGTGTCATGCTAAATGACTGAGCGGTAGCATCGAGTGAAGCAATTGTTCCGTGGTACACACGGTGTGACAATTGGATGGAATCATCTTTTACCACCCGCGCCGAAACCGTACCGTCGTCATTCAGACGGCCAACAATTTGCATCGTATCGCCGACCGTCAATTCATCGAGTGAGCTTTTGCCATTAAAGCGGCGGACAACTTTGGTTTTGTTGTCTATTTTAACCGTGACTAAGGTGTCTTTCGCTGGAAAGGTGGAACTTGAGACCGAGGCCCACTGTTGGTGGAAATCTGGCCGGACGTTACTTACCTTAACTGTGAGAGACGTACTGCTCATAGCAGTGAGCTCTCCGCGGAGTGTGAGTTCGCGGCGGACTAATTTATGCATGAGCTCATCGCGTTTTTTTCTAAACTCATCGCGCAGGTCTTTCATTTTATCTTTTAGTTCATCACGCACCTCTTGGCGCTTCTCTTTAAAATCATCGCGAATGTCTTTTTGTTTTTCCTTAAATTCTTCACGAATCTGCTTGCGTTCTAATTTGATACTAGTACTGACGACCGTAGCCACACCAACCGAGGGAGCAGTCTCCACCGCCAAAGCTGGAGCGACTGCTCCGAACATCAGAAGGGCGCTGGTTAAGATAGTAAATAATTTTTTCATATGATTTATTCGAAATCATGTGAATTTCCGAAGAAATTCATGTCGCTCGCGCGACCCGCGTCCTTTGAGGCGCGGCGTTAATTAAATATAATTGGAGAAATTGTGTTGCTGCCGTTCGACCAACGAAGCATCTACAAAATCTCTGCTGCTATATAACCATACACGGTACCCGGCTAAAAGTTACGGTGGTATTCTTTTTCCAATTTATTCTCTAACCGCTCAAAACGGCGCTCCAGCCTCTCCGCGGGGTTTTCCAATTTAATTTTTATATTTTCCCCAGGCAGTTTAGGGCTAAGCGGCGGGCCAACGCCAGTCGAACTGGCCGCCCTCGGCAATTGTTCCAACCGCTCGCGCACGGTCTTAAGCCGTTCGGCGATATTCGCTTCCCGCTGATCGCGCTGTTCAAGGCGTTTTACCTCGCGTTTCTTGGGAAGGCTGGTTGAAACTGCGGCTACAACCGATGTTTGCTCCAGGCGGCTATCGGCATCGCCTAAATCATCGGACTCAAATTTTTTAAGTTGTTCAGCAAGCCTAACCGCCTGGCGCTCCAAACGATCGCGCCGCGCCGCTAGCCGAGTCTCAATTTTTTCTTGTAATTCCTGATGGCGCGGATTGGCACCAACCGCAAGCCTAATTCTAATCGCCACTAGTTTTTCCTCCGCCTTTTCCAAGCGCTCTTCCAATTGTTCTGGCGCGCGGCCATGTTGAGCCAAGACCTGTGCTTCCGCTTCGCGCCGCGCGATTTGTTTTAAATAAAATCCGGCCTTGGCTTCCGGAGTACGATGCAAAACACGTTCCTCAACCGCTTCTAGTTCTTGCTTCACGGGGTATAAAATACTATCTTCAGTAACTGCTGGGCTCACATAGGCATAGGCGCCGGTGCCAAAACTTCCCGCTACTAGTACTCCAATAGTCCCCGCGCTAGCTAAACGCACGAGGTGTGCCTGGTACCACGAAATTTTAACATAGCGCTTGCCCCACGCGCCAGCCAACTGCTGCCACAGGGCGCGCCGAAAAGCCGCTTCGGGCGAGAGGCGACGTTTGGTCTTCCATAAATTGTACCGTAAAAATTTCATATGATTTGACGAAATCATGCCCGATTCAACGGAATCGTGTCGCGTAACGTCCTATGGAACGCGACCGTAGTCCTTTGAGGCGCGGCCCTACATGTTTCGGCGTAATTTCTTAATCGCCCGATGCGCGGCCACTTTAACTGCCCCCTCGCTCATCTGTTTCTGTTTTGCGATCTCAGCGTAACTATACCCAATTAAGTAATGTAAAGTTACAAATTCCCCTTCGCTTGGCTCTAATTTAGCCAAAAGTTCATAAGTTTCCGCCTGATCAGACGTTTTTCGCCAGGCTTTCATGGCTGAATTGAACCAAAAGGCATCGGAGTTCTGATTATTTTCCTCACTGTCGTCTTGATCCTCTGGCAGAGGGTTCGTTCGCTTCGTATCCCGCCAATGATTGATGAGGTGATTACGCGTGATCGTCATAATCCAGGCGCTGGTGCTCCGCGTGGCATCATAGGTTTCAAAATTTTCCAGCGCCTTCATAAAAATCTCGGAGACCAAATCTTCGGCCTGCTCTTTATTCCCGCTGCAACGAAAAAAGACAAAGCGGTAGACTTTGTCGAGATGCTGATGATAAAATTTTTCGAAGGCGCGTTTGTCTAGCATAAAAAAAGCATACCATAGGGGCGTGCTATTTTCAAGAGCCAAGTCTTTCTATAAAAAATCCCTCTGCTGAGACAGAGGGATTTCCCTAAACGGAAAATTCAAGTTTACTTTTTCCATTCTTCCGGGAGTATCAGCGCTTTGAGCTTGCCGACCTTGTTCTGAAGAGCCTGCACGTCTAGTTGCTTAGACAGGACAGTAATCGCCTTGTTCAATGACGGAAGAGACAGTGAAATCTCCGACACGAGCGCTTCGGCATCCTCAACTTCCTCGGTCGACTTAATTTGATCTAAACGGTTCGTCATTTCATTCACGGGGTCGAGAACAGTAGCGACGAAAATTCCGGCCGTCTCAAGCTGTCGCAATTGCTGTTCAAGCGCGTTGATTTGTTTGGTAAATTTATCAGCGCCTTTTTGCAACCGCTCCAGCGCGGCTTCTTCCACTTGCTGAATGGTGGCGTAGAAGGGGTTGATAAAGTTCACCTGGGAACCGTCAGTCGTGGCTCTGACCCGGCCAACAATCAGATTGCTGACAGGATCTTTAAAACACACACTAAAAGGAATCGGACCTTGTTTTGAGAACAGATCCATCACGACCCAGCTGGTATAGGGGTCATAAGAAACAGTGTGTTTGGAATAACCAGCATAACGATCGGCAATCTGTGTCTGATCTAGGAGTGGCACTTTCTGCATTACTTTTCCCGGGGCAACCGGAGAGAAAAATCCCGGACTGGCCGGAGCCTGTTCCGGCTGGTCCTTAGCCGCCTTGACATAGAGCTTAACATAACTGCTGACGGTAGCTTTAGTAGGATCGGCGCTACCTTTGTCCGTATAATCCGAAGCGAGCTGGATTTCAACATTATCAGCCGGCGTTAATTGGATCACGGGCGCTTGTTCGCAAGCGGTTCTTTCCGGCGAAACGTCTTGACGAAAAAAATCAATCTTTGATCCATCCGTAGTCAAGCGTACATGATACAGGGCTTTAGTTTTCTTCCGAATAAACACAATCTGAAACGGCAGAGGGCCTTCGGGAATAACTTTACCATAGATAGGTACAATGTTTTTAGCGCCACCATTCTCAAGCGTGTAAGTTTCCCCGGTACGCACTTTATTGCTGATGCGGAGACGAGCATAGTAAAAATTAGGATCTTGCGGGGCAAAAAATTCAACATCCTGGTCGGCAATTGTAACGTCATCGGTAGATAATTTATAACCCGGATTAAACTTTTTGGAAAATTTTAAAACCACGGAATCGCCGTCGCTCGCTACGGTACCACCGCCCTCTTTATACAGAGTGACCAGCGGAATTAAAGATACCAGGTTAGTACCTTTGCCACCCGCGAGCGCCACTGGCGCAAAACTTAAACCGCCGATACTCACCAAAAAACCTACCACGAGGTATGAATATTTTTTTAGATTATGCATAGACCAAAGCTAAATGAATAAAACGAATACCTGTAGTATGCCCCCCCCAACCGCTTTTGTCAAAAAGTTATCCACCTATTTATATCTCCCCTTTCAATTCCTCGAGCATCTTCCGAGCTGACTTGCTTAATTTCTTTACTTCTTTTTGCTGTATAAAAGTTTTTTTACCACGCGGTCAAAGTCGGAAACATAATTTTTGTCTTGAGTAAGTCGAAATTTTTCATACTCGCTTTCCGCCAAAACCATCGCAACTTCGTGGCTAATTTTACCGCTATCTTGTAAAACTGTTTCTTCGTTAAATTTTAAAAAGGCATCTAATTTTGAAACCCAATCTTTCATAAACATCGCCACACCTTTTTGGGATTGCATTTCCGCGTAATCAAGGTACATGGTAACGATTCTGTTGAGCAGGTTAAGCTCTTTTTCGTCAAGATAATTTTTGGCAATGCCGACGTCGGTTTTTCGTATCGCTCCCTGGGGCGCGTTTTTCCAAGTAGTTAAACCCATGCGCGGTTTACGGCTGTCCACTCTGGCATAAATGATTTCCGCCGCGGTCTGGCCAGATATAGCAAAATGTAATTTATTCTGCACTGTGGCAAAAAAAACTTTGGTAATTTCCGTGTTGGGATCGTAATCAGCGCTACATTGCGCGTAGATGTCAGTAATTTTTTGGTAAAACCTTCTTTCGCTAGAACGAATATCTCGTATCCGCGCGAGTTGCTCTTCAAAATAATCCTGTCCAAAAATAGTATGCGGATTCTTAAGTCGCTCATCATCCATTGTAAAGCCTTTGATGATATACTCTTTAAGTCGTTCTGTAGCCCAGATGCGGAAATGAGTAGCTTGAGTAGAATTCACCCTATAGCCAACGGATATAATAGCGTCGAGATTATAGAATTCCACATTTCGCGAAACATTCCTGTTACCTTCGGTTTGAACCTGTGCAAAAATTGCACAGGTTAAATTTTTACTTAATTCCTTTTCAGTATAAATATTCTGCAAATGTTTTGTGACTACGCTTCTGTCGACACCAAACAGTTCAGCAATTTTGGCTTGCGTCAACCACACATTTTCATCACGCAAAAAAATCTCTACTTTTACTTTGCCATTAGCCGTTGTATACAACAAAAATTCCGTAAAACTATTTTGTGGGATTATTTGTTTGTTTTTTTTCATACGTTTATGCAATAGAGTGAAACCCGCTCATTTCTTGTTGCGTATATTTTAATTGATGCTGATGATAAAATTTTTCAAAGGCGCGTTTGTCGGGCATACAAATTATATCTCCCCTTTCAACTCCTCGAGCATCTTCCGCGACGATTTGCTTAATTTTTTGGGGACGCGAATTTTTACGCGCACATAATGGTCGCCGCGGTTACTGCTCTGGAGGTGAGAGATGCCTTTGTGGCGGAGACGAATGAGTTGACCGGATTCCGTACCTTCTGGGACAACGACTTTGACTGGCCCCTCGATGGTTTCAATTTCAATATGATCGCCGAGCACGGCTTGCGCGAAATTTATTTCCGCGTCCGTGTACACGTCAAACCCTTCCCGATGAAAAATTTTGGATGGTTTGATGTGGACCATCACGAACAAATCGCCACTCTGCCCGCCGTGGGGCGCGGCTTCGCCGTGGCCGGTGAGGCGGATGGATTGACCAGTGTCAATCCCAGCGGGAATTTTAACTTTCACGGTTGCATTTTTATTCGTGACACCACTACCCCCGCAATGTTGGCATTTTTTGCTATGCGTTTGCCCGCGACCGTGGCACGTGGGGCAGGTGGCGACCGTTTGCATTGCGCCTAAAAATGTTCGCTGTACCTGCATCACTTGGCCCTGGCCTTTACACTCTTTACACGTATCCATTTTGCTCCCCGGCTCCCCGCCTGTTCCGTTGCACACATCGCACTTTGACTGTTTGCGAAGCGATAGTTCGCGCTCCACTCCAAACGCCGCTTCTTTAAAATCTAACTCCACGTCAACTTGAATATCATTGCCGCGCGATTGACCGCCTCTACGACGGCCACCTCCGCCAAAGGCGGATCCGCCTGTGGCGGAGAAGAAGTCTCCAAAAATATCACCCAAATCAGCACCGCCAAAGTCAAATTGAAAACCGCCGCCTTGGCCACGCGCTTGACGCATAAAATCTTCCCA
>JAHFHV010000010.1:0-22900 GCA_023246725.1 Candidatus Magasanikiibacteriota bacterium
AGCGGCGCGAATGCAAACTTTGGATACTGCCCGTGATACGGGAGAGGCGGCTACCACGCGAAAAATCAGGCTCGTGAAAGGGTTCCCCGGTTTTCTTATTGTGCTTCCGGTCTATACTAATCACGCCCCGCTAACCACGCTTTCCGAAAAGCGGGCTGCCCTGTTTGGATTTGTTGTGGCAACTTTCCGCACGGATAAATTATTTCAGAAGTTAACCCAAGCCGATGTTTCCGATGTTACGACGCATTTTGAAATTTTCGATGGTACAACAACGGATGATATGCATATTTTGTATGAGTCGGAGCATCACAACTTGGCGCTGGAATCCGCCCGTGGCGCGTTTAAAAAAACCGAAACTATTTCCGTAGCCGGAAATACCTGGACGGTTCGTTTTTTTGCGCCGTCACATTTTGGTCTGGGGTTACAGGAGCGTTATAGTCCTTATTTGATTTTAGGTGGAGGAATTTTATTGAGCCTTATTTTGGCCTACTTAGTATATACGCTGGCGATTTCTCGGGTGTACGCCTTAAAACTGGCTGAAGGCATGACAGCAGATCTGCGTACTACTCAACAGCGGCTGCGTTCGCTCTACGAAATTACTACTCGTTCCGAATTATCTTTGGCCGATCAGCTTCGTGAAGCTTTAAAAGTTGGTGCCGATTCGCTCCACACCAAACTCGGCGTGCTGAGCCGGATTGAGGGGGAGACGTTTACGGTTGTGCATTGTTGCGATCCGGACAATGGGCTCCACGAAGGCGATCAATTTAAGCTCGCCGAAACGTACTGCGATATTACGATTAAAAAAAATGAAGTGGTAGCGATTGATGAAATGATCGCTTCACCCTATAACGCGCACGCCTGTTACTCCAAGTTTAAATTAGAATCATATATTGGCGTGCCGGTGATCGTGAACGGAGAATTGTTTGGCACGTTAGCATTTCTCGCTCCCGAACCGCACCGCCCCGGATTTAGCGACAGCGACCGAGATTTTGTCCGCCTGATGGGCAAGTGGGTGGCGACCACGCTTGAGCACGAGATTCTCCGCCAAAAGGAGATTGAGATCAACAATATGAAATCAGAGTTTGTGTCAGTCGCTTCGCACCAACTGCGCACGCCGCTCACGGGCATTAAATGGTTTGGGGAGCTTCTCCTTAAAGGCAAAGCCGGGGAACTGACAGCCGATCAGAAAGATTTTATCCAGCAAATGTACGACAGTAATACCCGCATGATTGATTTGGTAAATGATTTGTTAAACGTTTCGCGCATTGAAACCGGCAAAAAGTTTACGATTGAGAAAAAGCCAGTTGATGTTGTCCCCATCGTTGACTCTCTCTTTACCGAACTCGTCGCGCTCGCTGCTCAGCACAAAGTTACGCTTAAAAAAGTAGCTGATTTTCCAACTGAACTGACCCTCACCGTTGATGGCGATAAAATTCGTCAAGTGCTCCAAAATTTATTAAGCAATGCGGTGAAATATTCTAAAGAGGGAGGCATCGTCGAGATTGGCATCGTCGCCACATCCCCCCTTGAAGGGGGCGCGTCCAAGGCGAGTGGTCGGGGGGTGTTGGCTAACACGGTCACGTTCTCCGTCAAAGATTCTGGCCTTGGCATTCCGGCTGCCCAACAAAGCCGGATGTTTGAAAAATTCTTCCGGGCGGATAACGTGCAAACCAAAGAAACCGACGGCACCGGCCTTGGCCTCTATATTGCCAAGGCGATCGTGGAAGGACATGGTGGCAAGATTTGGTTTGAGAGTGCAGAGAATGTTGGCACAACTTTTTACGTTACACTGCCCCGTTAATGTAGTAATTACCCCCCATACCCTTCCCGTAACATCACTGGTTTTGAATAAAGTGGGTTAGAACCGAAGCGTATAAACGTACCAATTCGGAAAAAATAAATACTCCGCATTTTCTGGCGGAGTATTTTATGTCTGTAGAATGGTTTAACTTACCATTCGGAGCCATCGGCAAAGTTTACATTGGTGAGTTTTAGTTCCGAGCAACTTACCGCCCAACGAGCAAATTTTATCTGGCTTTCGTATGTTTTACCGGCCACAATCGGCTGGCTTTCGCCTTGGTTATTTTCATTATTCCACGCGCTGTTGAATGTTTCCGGATCCTTCCCTTCATCGTAGACGCAAGTGTAGCTTATAAAAGCTTTTTTAATATCTTTAAGCGCTGTTACTTTAGCGCGAAACCGAACCGCGTCTTTATCTTCATTTAAACCAAGCATAGTTAGCTGGAGCGGCGCTCCATCTGTCGCGGCTTCGTCAGTTTTAGTGGCTGAAACGTTAGCGGCGGCAGCTTCTGGAGCGGGCGCCGCGGCTTCAGTTTCGGAGGGCGCTTCGCTCCCTGGGCCTTTAGGAGTGGTTTGGCTGCAACCCGCACCCACCAGCATGACCATGGCCACGCTTAAACCTAATAAAAAAGATTTACGCATAATGTTGTATGCTTAAGAATAATGAATTTAGTTTACCATATTGAATTCCATAGTACAAGAAGCTATAACGTGCGCTTGATTTCTTCAATATAATATGCTATGATAATCCGTCAAGTGAAATTGTCGGCAATAGGGTCGGAATGTCACTTGATAACTCGGAATTGAGGAGGGGACATGACAAAAAGGGTTGTTGTACAGATTCTCGTTCTGCTCGGCCTCAAACGGCTGCTGCAGAAGAAGCTCGAGCTGGAGCAGCACACCCAAGCCGTGGCACGACGCAGGGCACGCAAGGCCGCACAGCGGCAGCGCAAGGAAGCGGCTCGTGCCAACAAGGCCAAGCAACAAGCGCAGGCGCAGCAGTACAAAAAGCTGCTCCCGGCTGCTGAATACTTCAGGCCTTCACGGCGAATCCAGCGCCAAGCGCTGGAGCTCGCACGAATGGTCCGCAAGGAAGCGGCTCGCCAGACGGCTGAGGATCGCGCCCGTGAAGCAGTCGCAGCCAAGCGCTTCGCGCCAATGCCTCTCACGGCCGATCCCTCCGAAATGATGCATCTCCTCTGGGGACGCCACCTCGGTTGAGGTGTGAACGGCTCAGAGACCCGCCTTGAGGCGTTCGCCTCAACCCCAACGCACACAAATGCGAAGGGGGACAAGCAAAACCACCCCCCAACGCGCCGAGTTAACAAACCTTGTTAGTTCAGCGGGTGGGGGGTTTTGTTTACTTGGAAAATTAATCTGGGCATGATACACTATACATATCCTTAAGATTTTGAAAGGACAAATTTATTGTATGCAAAAATGTCATCTTGGTTTAATTGGTCTCGCTGTCATGGGTTCTAATTTAGCACGTAATTTTGCGAGCCGGGGTTTTAACATCGTAGTATTTAACCGGAGCCGGGAGCGAACCGAGGAGTTTATAAAGAAGTTTGGTACTGTGGGACCTCACCCTACCCTCTCCTTTGCGAAGGAGAGGGGGAGTATCGCCGCTCCTCCTAGGCAGAGGAGGAGGCAGGAGGAGGTCTCGCGTTTCGTCGCCGCCTATGATTACGCGACCTTTGTGAAAGCACTAAAGCGCCCGCGTAAAATCATGATTATGGTTAAGGCGGGGGCGGCAGTGGATGGCGTGATCGCTGATTTACTTCCGTACTTAGAAAAAGGCGATATTATTATTGATGGTGGCAACTCTTTTTATCGCGATACCCAAAGACGTTACAACGAATTACAAGTTAGAGGAATTCAGTTTGTAGGTTGTGGAGTATCGGGCGGCGAAGAAGGAGCGCTCAAAGGCCCGAGCCTGATGCCGGGTGGAAGTAGCGAAGCGTGGAAGGCGCTTAAACCATATTTAGAGGCAATCGCGGCTCAAGATTTTTCCGGCCAGCCGTGCGTCACTCAGATTGGTACGGACGGAGCCGGGCATTATGTTAAAATGGTACACAACGGCATTGAATACGCCGTGATGCAACTGATTGCCGAAGCGTATCAAGTACTATCCGTGGGGTATAAGCAAACGCCAGCGCAGATAAGCGCTTTGTTTAAAAAATATAATTCCGGCAAATTAAATTCTTTTTTGTTTGAAATTGCCTCTATCGTTTTGGCGAAAAAAGATGAGACCTCTCCTCCCGTCCTCCCCTCTGCTGAGGGGAGGAAGAATCGCGACCCTCTCCTTAGCAAAGGAGAGGGCAGGGAGAGGTTCGGTGTCAATGGTTATCTCATAGACAACATTCTCGATCGCGCCGGCGCCAAAGGCACGGGAGCCTGGACGAGCGCGGATGCCTTGGAGCGGGGAATGGCGATACCAAGCATTACCGAAGCGGTGTTCGCGCGGTCTATTTCGGCTGCCAAAGATGAGCGGGTGAAACTATCAAAATTGTATAATCAAAAGATTGCGAGCAAGAGAATGCCCATTGGGAAGTTTCAAACCTTACTGGAGGACGCGCTGTACGTCGCCATGATTTCGTGTTACGCTCAAGGATATGAGCTTATCCGCGCCGCCGCAACGGCTGAAGGTTGGAAAATTAATTTGGCGGAAGTGTCGCGCATTTGGGAAGGTGGGTGCATCATTCGCGCCAAGCTTTTGAATGTCCTTCACGCGGCGTATCAACAAAATCCCCCCTCAGAGGGGGGCGTCGGGGGGGTGTTGGCTCAAACACCGCACCTTTTCGCTATCCCTGGTATTATTAAATTGATGAAAAAATGTGTTCCAGATTTGCGCGAATTTGTCTCGCTATCAGGGGCAAGCGGCATTTCCACCCCGGTGTTCGCGGCATCATTATTTTATTTTCAAGATATGACAACCGCCAAGCTTCCGGCTAATATGATCCAGGGCCTGCGCGATTTTTTTGGCGCGCATACGTATGAGCGGCTTGATAAGCCGGGGAGCTTTCATACTGATTGGTTATAGAAATATGGCAAACATTTCACGTCGAGAGTTTTTAACAGTGACCGCCGGAGCCTTGGCTCACTTGGCTAATAGAGACGCCAAAGCAGAAAAATCAGATTCCCCCCAGGTAGAAGTATTGGCCAACGGACACGAGCGAGTAGTTAGAGGAAAAGGAAAAGAACTTGATCCGCTCCACAGCGCGGTGGCGCATGCTTTTGAACAATCGATTGAACGCGAAATTAAACAACCGGATAATCACTACACGATTGGTAATTTCAAAATTAAGTTGTTACAATTACCAAACGGAGAGTATGTTTTAGAATATAGTGTACAATTAAATCAAGCCAAAAGACTGGAGGAAGTACATAGGGTATTTGGCTTACGCGGCAAAGTGTGGGCTGGAAAGGAAGCTAAAGCGCGGGTAGAGAAGTTGTATGCTGAAGATGTGGGGCCGTGGCAAGACAGGATGCGTAAAAATTTTCCTGATATGAAATTTTGGGCTGAAGAACAAGCTGTAGGTAGTAAAATTTTGTATCATCGAGCCTGCGTTATGAAAGGCGCAAAAAAATAATTATAGCGTATGTCTCCATTAACAGTTAAACAACCATTCATCCTCACCATTTTTGGGGCCAGCGGAGACTTGGCCAAGCTTAAAATTTTTCCCAATCTCTACCGGCTGGCGGAATTTAAACGTCTGCCTAAAGACTATTATATTGTGGGCTTCGCACGGACGCCTAAAACGCGCCAACAATTCCAGACCGAATTTAGTCACAGCATTAAAATCGCTCTGGGCGCCGAGGTTAAAAGCGAGGTCCTCGGCGAACTGGTGAGCCACGTGCATTATTTTTGCGGCCAGTACGCCACCGAGCACAGTTTTACCGAGTATCGCAATTTTCTTACTAAAAGTTTTGGCAAAACCAAGCTCGTGCATTTGGCGTATTTTTCCGTGCCCTCATCCGTGTACAAAGACATCATCGGCAATCTCTCTAAAATTCGCCTGCCCAAAGAAGACCTGCGCTTGATTTTGGAAAAACCGTTTGGCACCAATAAGCTCACGGCCGAAGAATTGTTCCACTTTGCTTCCCAGCATTTTGATGAAAAGCAGTTTTATCTCTTGGATCATTACCTGGGTAAAATGTCGGTTAGGAGCATGCTGCGCCTGCGCGAGACAAACCGGATTTTAAGCCACATGATGCGCGGCTACGAAATTGCCAATATCCAAATTACGGCCAGCGAAGACATGGGGGTAAAAGAGCGGGCCGGGTATTTTGACCAAGTGGGGACGATTAAAGATTTTGTCCAAAGCCACATGATGCAGATGCTGGCGCTTTTAACCATGTCTATACCCATAGAACAGCACGCCGAAAGCCTCCAGCGCGAGCGGCACGCCATGATTTCGTCTATGGTGTGCTTGCCAAGCGAAAAAAGCGTCGTGATTGGGCAGTATGAAAGTTACCGGAAAGAGAAAGACGTGCCGGAAAAATCCACCACCGAAACGTTCGCGGCGGCGCGCTTGTTTATTGACCGCTTGGATTGGCACCGCGTGCCCTTGTATGTGCGCACCGGCAAAAAATTAAACAAAAAGCACACCTACGCGGTGGTAGAGCTTAAAAAGTTTCCGTTCCAAAAGCCGGCCGAGGCGCCGAACCGGCTTATTATTGAACTCTACCCAACCGAGAAGCTTACGATCACGCTCGTCAACAAGCTGGGAGAAACTGATCGCTTTCAGGAATTAAGTTTAACCGAAATTATCGGGTGCAGTTTAGAAGAGGGGTGTTTGCCGGAATATGCCACGTTATTTTTGGATATTTTACGCGGCGAGAAAAAATACTTCTTAAGCTTCCCCGAAATTATCGCGCAGTGGAGCGTGGCGGACCAGATTACGGATATTATCGCGAAGAAAAAAGTGAAGCTGGAAAAATACGCCGATGGCTCGGCAGGCCCCAAGAGCCAGCATACTCTGCCCGCGCTGGACGGGTTTAAGTGGTACGATATACGGTTGTAACAAGATACGCGATACACATAGTACGATACATCGCGTGACACACGATGTGTGTATCGTTTTACGTGTATCATGTATCGTAGCCAGTATGCGCCTGCAAACCTTCACAAACCAACCTGACTTTATAAATGCTACCGTAGAGGCAGTTCTTAACGCGTGCCAAAAAGACGGCCAGGTGTATATTGCCCTAAGCGGCGGGAGTACCCCAAAACCGGTATACGAAGCGCTGGCGACAAACCCACAAGTTGATTTCGAACGCATTGAGTGGTTTATGGCGGATGAACGCTACGTGCCGTTTGAAAGCGATGACTCTAATTACAAAATGATTATGGAAGCGTTTGGAGCGGCCCAGCCGGAATTTTCGGAACATTTTCATTTTTTCAATACCGCGCTCCAATTGGAAGAATCGGCCCGGCAGTATGAAGAAGAGTTAAAAAAAATTCCCGAGCAAAAATTTGACCTTATTCTTCTCGGAATGGGGAATGACGGGCACACGGCGTCACTATTCCCCAATAGTCCAGCGCTCCAAGAAAATGAACGGCTCGCGGTTGATATCATTAATGAAGAAAGACCAAACCCTCCCACCGTTCGCGATCGGTTGACTGTAACATGGCCTGTGATTTTAGCAAGCAAAAAAATTGTTTTGCTCGTTTCCGGAGAAGCAAAGCGAAGCGTGGTGGAGGAGCTTATGAACGGCAGTAAAGCCTCCGAAGAATTTCCGGCGCGGCGATTGCACGAACATCCTGATTGTTCTATACAGTATTTGGAATAAACGTAATTAAAAAATCCTTTCTGGAGGGATTTTTTTTAGTTCATTCCTTTGGTAAGAAAATTTCTCAGCAAAGGAACGGGTGGAACAGCCCCGCCCGACTCCGCCGGTTGGCGGAATGTCGAGACGAGGCCGTTCCTTGTCCCTCCTACATGTTGGCCGCGCCACGCTGGCGGGATCGGTCGTGCGCCCTGATGATCTGAAAGCACCAGCGGTACAGCGCCCAGCGCTTCTCCAGCCAGGTGAAGTCGCTGGCATCGCTCACCCGCATTCCGTGCCGGAGCCGCTGTGCCAGCTTTGCTACCCGGCGCCAGTTCTTGGGGCGCCTACGCTCACGGACGAACCGCGTGGGATTCAAGAGATCAGCGAGCGTCGGACTCCCGACCGCGAAGGCCGTCTCCAGGCTTTCCCGGAAGCCATGGAGGGTCTGGATAGCCTCCCACAGCTCCGGAGGGTATTTGATTGAGTATGCGGTCATCGTCTTTTCCTCCTTTCGGTTGCGCGCTATACTAATGTATCTTTGGCCTTTTGTCAATTGTATATAAGTGTGTTAGGATAAATTTAGAGTTAGTGATTGAAACAGAGATCTTTCGCCTCGCAGATGTGGGGCTCAAGATGACAGACAAAAATATGGAAACAAAATCATTCTCACATCAATTTTACCGCACCACTCTCGAGGCCTGGGACGCCATGTATCAGGCGGTTTTGGGGGCCAAAAAATCTATTTATTGGGAAATTTATATTTTTTTAGATGACCAGGCCGGCGCCAGGTTTGTGGACGCGTTGTGTAACAAAGCCCAGGCCGGAGTGGAAGTTAAAATTGTGGTAGACGCCATTGGCAGCTGGGGTTTGTCGCGCGCCGCGGCCAAAAGACTGGCCGAAGCCGGGGCCGAGGTGCGGTGGTATAACCGGCTCCACCCGGAGTTGGCGGTGGGCAAATGGTGGCGGAGGCTCTGGCGGCGCAATCACCGCAAATTGTTAATTGTGGATGAGGAAATCGCGTTTGTGGGCGGAGTTAATGTTGAATCCAAAGCTGTGGAATGGGATGATTTGTTTCTAAAATTGACTGGTACGTTGGTACAGCCGCTTTTAAAAAGTTTTGCTAAAAGTTATATTGCCTCGGGCGGATCGCGCAAAAAAATTCGTCATTTGCGCCATCCTGAATTGTACCGCGGCCTGGAAGCCTGGCAGGAGCGGTTGAAGTATGTCATTCATTCACCCGGCAAGCGTCAATCGTCAGTTCGTCAATTGTATCACCAGTCACTCCTCGCGGCTAAAGAAAGTGTTAATGTGCTTACGCCATATTTTATTCCAGACAAAACTTTTCTCAAATTCGTTTCGCAAGCTCGCCGACGCGGTGTAAAAGTTAACGTGTTTTTGCCGCTTCGCGCGGATCATTGGTTTATGGGGTTGATCGCCAGAGCCTATTATGGCTTAGCGCACCGCTCGGGAGTCAATTTGTATTTTTTAAATAAAATGAATCACGGTAAAGCCATTACCGTAGATCGCCAGGCCGGGTTTGTCGGCAGTTCCAACGTAACGCCGCGCAGCTGGTTTTTAAACGAAGAATCGGGCGTGTATTTTGACGACCAAACAATGGTAGATGATTTGAACGCGATTTTTGAGGATTTAAAAAAAGACGCCGCGCCCTTGGATTTTGAACATTGGACCAAACGGGGCTGGGCAAGCCGGTTTAAAGAATGGTGGGCGAGGCGGATAGAGCGGTATGTGTAAACAAGAGACACGACAGACGAAAAATCACTTTTTTCAACTTTCTTTGTATGTCAGTACCCTTAGCCGAGCGGATGCGCCCGAGAAATTTTGATGAATTTATTGGTCAGGAAGAGATTGTTGGCAAAGGCAAACTACTGCGCAAGCTCATCGAAAACGATGAGCTGTTTTCGCTTATTTTTTGGGGTCCGCCGGGAGTGGGGAAGACGACGCTCGCTCGGATTATCGCGGAGCAGACGAAGTCGCGGTTTGTGGCTTTGTCTGGCGTTATGAGCGGAAAGGAAGATTTGCGAAAGATAGTAGATGAAGCACAGCGGGTCGTATCCCCTCCTTTCCAAGGAGGGGCAGGGGTGGTTGCCGAGGTTGAGCTCACGGCTACACATAGAAAGGCAAACCCCTCTGTATCTCCCCTTGGAAAGGGGAGAATCCAGACGAGCCAGCGCACGATTTTGTTCATCGACGAAATTCACCGCTGGAATAAAGCGCAGCAGGACGCGCTACTGCCGTATGTGGAGCAGGGGATTGTGACATTAATTGGCGCGACCACTGAAAATCCCTCATTTGAAATTATTGGCGCCCTATTGTCGCGTTCACGAGTGTTTATTTTAAAATACTTGACCGAGGAGAATATCGTCAGTTTATTAAAGCGCGCACTTGAGGATAAGGACCGAGGGTTTGGAGAATATAAAATTGAGATTGAGGCCAAAACTTTGGAGTTGCTTGCCGAGCTGGCTGGGGGTGACGCGCGGGTGGCGCTTAACGCGCTGGAGATGGCGGTCAAGGCGAAGATTGCCAGACCTCTCCCTACCCTCTCCTTTGCAAAGGAGAGGGATGATTCTTCCTCGCCTCCGCAGACCGAAGGCCCTCCGAGGAGGGTGAGAGGACGGGAGGAGAGGTCTCACGGTCGAGAGGTTATCGTTAATAACGAAGATATTAAAGAAGCTTTGCAGCGAACGCACTTGGTGTTTGATAAAAAGGGCGAAGAATTTTATAACTTAATTTCGGCGCTCCACAAATCCATGCGGGGGAGCGATGCGAACGCCTCGCTCTATTGGTTGGCGCGGATGCTGGAAGGCGGGGCGGATCCGCTCTATGTGGCGCGTCGAGTACTCCGATTCGCCAGCGAAGATATTGGTATGGCGAATAGCGCAGCGTTAGTTCAGGCGGAAGCGGCTTTTGAAGCGTGTGATAAAATTGGTTATCCCGAGTGTACTGTCCACTTAGCGCAAGCTGTTGTCTACTGTGCTAAATCTGCAAAGTCAAATTTATTGTATACTGCTTACCAAAAAGCGGCGGAAGACGCCAAAAACACCTCGCATCTTGGCGTGCCAATTCATTTGCGGAACGCTCCCACTAAGTTTATGAAAGAAATTGGGTATGGGAAAGACTATAAGTACAATCCGGATTATGATGAGCCGGTTATTCAAGAATATTTACCGGATGAGTTGCGAGGAAGAAACTACCTGAAGAAATGAAGAAGTAAGAATGATGAATGAAGAATCAATCACCAATTTTTCAATTGAACATTGAGTCATTGAAAATTAATTTAACATTCTTCATTCATCATTCGACATTTCAAAACTGATCTTTCTTTCATCCTTCTCCCCATGCTCCAGCGTAATCTTAATTAATTTTTTCCCAAGCAATAAACTCTCAATTTTCTCCGGCCACTCCACAATCGTCACCGTTCCTGGCTGACCTAAGTAGTCCTCCACACCAATACCTACGAGCTCCTGCTCGTTTTTTAGTCTATACGTATCAATGTGCACCAAGTTTCGCACTTTCGCAGTTTTCGCATTTCGCACATCATATATGTTCATGAGTGTAAAAGTAGGCGACGTAATTTCTTCAGTAATAGCTAAACCTTCGGCAATGCCTTTCACCAGCGTGGTCTTGCCGGCACCCAGTTCTCCATACAAACAAACAACATCGCCTCCCGACAAGCTTGAAGCGATTTTTTTACCAAAGTCTTTAGTGGCTTGGTCCGAATGAGTGCTAATTTTCATAGTTCGGCTATCGTATCCTGTCTAATCAAAAAAATCAAGAAGTTGGAAGACGAAATGCAAAGCGCGCTAGGCATATTGACAGCCGTCATAATAGCTAGGTATACTACACACATGAATGACGCGCCATTTGATAAACAAGAGGCCACTAAGCTTGTAACCGTTGGCGTACTCGCCGAATACACGGCAGAATTTTTGTTGCCTAAAATTGAAGAATTATTTGAAGAAAATAATAAAAAAATATTTAAGGAGATATTTAAGGAGATGTCTAATCAATTTGAGGAAAACAACAAAAAATTATCCGGTCAGATAACGTATGACTTAAAGACGTATGTTGATGAGAAATTAAACAAACAGACCGAAGAAATTTTTATCCGTCTGGAGAAGCGTTTTGATCGCGATAGGAGCTTTAAAGAAAAATTGATTGAGATTCTTCGCGCGCACCGCGTTGGCTCGTTGGATGAAATGGTGGCGTTAGAGCATCTACTCACTTTACAGCGATAATATGTCTGATACGAGCATGACAACACAAAATATTTTGGATACTCTGTCCGAGGAAGAAAAACGTGATATTGAATTTAAAAAGAAGCTTATAGAATTTTTAAGAAAGAATAAAATTGGGACCCCTGAAGATTGGGCTTTTTTAGAAGGGCTGGTGCAGGGAAGTTGATGATAAAAAATTCAAGGAAATAAAAAATATCCGGTGAAAAATCGGATATTTTTTTAACCACCCTCGCATCATATCTATAAATTTTTATAAACATGATGCGTCGGAGGGTGGTTTTTGTCGTCGGAAGCGGCTCGAGGTTGGCAGTCCCTCGAGCCGCTTGCCGCTTGCGGCGTGCGCTCGCTGGTCCGCCTACGACAGGCCGGACACGTGGCCGAGGAGCTGCCTGGCGTAGCTCTCGGCCTCGGGCGCCAGCTTCGCCTCCATGTGCAGCGCCAGGAACTTCTGGCCACCGCCCATCTTCTCGATGATCAGCTTCGCCAGCGTGTCGATGCGCGTGCTCCACTGGCTGGTGTCGATGCCGGTCGAAGAGACCGCTGCCGCCTTGGCCTTCCCGCGGGTGATCGCGTCGAGGACGTCCTGCACGGTGAGCTTCATCGTATTGTTCCTCCAGTTCGGGTGGTTGCCGCTACCATTAGGCACAAACTAGCCCTTTTGGCAGACAACGCAATAGTATAGCATATATTGTTATTCTTGTCAAGAGTGGCATTCCCTTGTATACTAATTCCATTATGTCCATATCAATCGATGAGGTCCGCAAAATCGCCCAACTTGCTAGAATTGAGCTTACGCCCGAAGAGCAAACCCGCCACGCCGCCACTATTTCGGCGGTTTTGGATTACATGAAAATTTTGAATGAAGTTGATACGACCGGTGTGGAACCCACGTTTCAGGTAACGGGCCTCACGAATGTGTATCGGGAAGATGTTGTAGTTGAAAGCAAGCTAGGAAAAAAATTAATCGAGCAAATGCCACAGGTAGAGGGGGAGGAATTGGTGGTGCCGGGGGTGTTTGACTAGTTTTATCCGGATTTCCAGATAATCCAGATTTTCGGATACCACACGATTTGTCATCAACGCATTTTGACAGCATTTATGGAGGATAAACTATTACATAAAGATCTTTCATTTGTATTACGAGGTTTGATGTTTGAGGTACATAATGAACTCGGGCAATTTAGAAATGAAAAACAATATGCCGATGCTTATGAGAAAAAATTACAATGGTCCAAACTTTTTTATGAACGAGAGGTGGTTTTGCCGCCTAGTTTTCACGGAGAACGTCATGGTAGAAACAGAATTGATTTTGTTGTAGAAAAAATAATTGTAGTTGAGTTTAAGCATGTTCCGAGTTTAAGCAGGGATGACTACTTTCAATGTCAACGATATTTAGTTGCGTTGGATCTAGACCTGGCCTTACTCATCAATTTTCGCACTCGATATTTAACTGTCAAGCGTGTTTTAAATCATGACAAGTTTAATAAAGCAAAGAACCAATCGGAACATTTCCAATTACATCCGTAAATCTGGATTATCCGGATATCTGGATACCACTATGAAATTGAATATACTCACCATAACTCAAGCCGCTGAAGGCTTAAGAAAAAAAGAATTTACCTCTGTAGAATTGACCGAGTCCTGTTTGCGTCAAATTAAAAAGAGAAATAAAGACATCAACGCTTTTATTACCGTTTGTGATGTTTCGGCTCTAGATGAAGCTAGAAAAGCTGACGAAATGATTGCGAAAGGCGAAGGGAAGCCGCTTACCGGAATTCCGTTTGCCGTAAAAGACGCGATTTGTACTGCCAATATTCGTTCCACGGGTTCGGCAAAAATTTTAGATAATTATACTCCGCCGTTTGACGCCACGGTCGTCAAGAAGATTCGCGATGAGGGCGGAGTCTTGATTGGCAAAACTAACTGCGACGCGTTTGGGCATGGCGCGAGTAATGAGAACAGCATGTACGGGCCGGTAAAAAATCCGCACGATCTCACGAAAGTCGCGGGTGGGTCATCGGGTGGCTCGGCCGCGGCGGTGGCGGATAATATGTGTATTTTTTCGATTGGTGAAGACACGGGCGGTTCTATTCGCCAGCCAGCGAGCCTGTGCGGCATTGTTGGTTTACGTCCTACATATGGGCGTAATTCCCGTTATGGCATTATGCCTATGGCCTCATCGCTCGATACCGTCGGGCCGATGACGAAGACGGTGGAGGATATGGCCATCGTCATGGAATGTATAGCTGGTTCTGACCCGCTCGACGCTACTACTATTATGGATGCGGTGCCGGATTATGTGAACGAGGTGAAAGGTCAAAGGTCAAAGGTGAAAGGTTTGCGAATTGGCGTCCCTAAAGAATATTTTACAGTTGATGGCATGGATCCGGAAGTCAAGGCGATAACCAATGAAAAGATTAAAAGATTAAAAGATTTAGGGTGTGAAATTGTTGATGTCAGTCTTCCGCATACGAAGTACGCGATTGCAGTCTATTATATTGTGGTGCCGTGTGAGGACAGTTCCAACTTAGCACGGATGGACGGGATTCGTTACGGTGTTCGTAATACAGAAGGGCGGACGTTGTATGATATGTATGCCAAGTCGCGAGCGCAGGGGTTCCCGGAAGAAGTAAAGCGGCGTATTCTCATCGGGACGTATGCTTTGTCCGCGGGTTATTACGACGCGTATTACAAAAAAGCCCAGCAGGTGCGTACATTGATTAGGCAAGATTTTGATGACGTGTTTCAGAAAGTTGATGTGCTCATTACGCCCACCTCACCGTTCCCGGCTTTTGGCATTGGTGAAAAAGCCAACGATCCGCTCGCTTTGTACCTAGGCGATATTATGGTGAGCCCGGCCGCGCTCGCCGGCATTCCGGCCATCTCTGTCCCAGCTGGAAAAACGAAAGCAGGACTTCCCGTGGGTGTGCAGATTATGGGGCCGAGGATGGCCGAGGGGCTTGTCATGAGCGTTGGTAGTAGATTGTCATTTGTTTTTTAAATACTATGCCTTCTCCAAAAATATTTTCATCATCAACTCCAGTTCATAATCACCTGGAAACCGCTGGCGCGGCGGTGAATTACCGCGACAGCTGGCGCATTTTTAGAATTATTTCCGAAATGGTTGACGGCTACCAATTTTTATCGGACCTTAAACGGGAAGTAATTATTTTAGGATCC
This sequence comes from Candidatus Magasanikiibacteriota bacterium, assembly GCA_023246725.1. Classification (GTDB taxonomy): domain Bacteria; phylum Patescibacteriota; class Patescibacteriia; order Magasanikbacterales; family GWA2-37-8; genus SICD01. The sequence goes on from JAHFHV010000010.1 coordinate 15,012, forward strand.
GCCAGAATTCCGCCCAATGAAAAATATTATAAAATTGCGGTGGAACTGGGGCGACTCCTTGGCAAGCACGGTTTCACCACCGTCACCGGCGGCGGGCCCGGCATTATGGAAGCGGCTAATAAAGGAGCATTTGAAGTGGGCGGCGAATCAGTCGGGCTCAACATTCAGCTTCCGTTTGAACAGCGCATCAACCCGTATGTTAACAAGGCAGCGGCTTTTTATTATTTTTTTACGCGCAAAGTAATGCTTACATCCCCGGGCAACGCCTTTGTATTTTTTCCGGGAGGTTTTGGAACTTTTGACGAATTTTTTGAGGTGGTGGATTACATGGAGCTTGGGTTTATGGACAAGGCCCCCATTGTGCTGGTGGGTAAAGAATTTTGGGAGCCGCTGGTAGCTTTTTTACGCATTCAGTGTATTGGCGCGGTGGGAGCCCTGCAGGAATCCGATATTGCTAACTGGCATATTGTGGACACGGCCGAGGAGGCGTTTGAATTAATTAAAGATGTGCCTGATCGCCCGAATGTGTGCAATAACGACATAAATAATCCGCTGTGCCAAGAGGGCACAACCGACTGGCGCGTGTTTAGAATTATGGCGGAACTGGTGGATGGGTTTGAGTTTTTAATGAAGATGAAAAACGATGTTACCGTGCTCGGCACGAAAAATATTTCGTCCGGATCGCCTTATTACCAGGCGGCCTATGAGCTGGGAAAAGTTTTGGCTGGTTACCAGCACTCTGTTATTACCGGCGGCGGGCCCGGCATTATGGAAGCCGCTAATAAAGGCGCGTTTGAAGCGGGCGGCCAGAGTTTTGGCATTAACATAAATTTAGGTGGCCGCGAGCGGGTTAACAAATATATTACCAGCTCCATTAGTTTCTTTTTTCCGTTTGTGCGCAAACTCATCATTACCGCTCCGTCCGAAGCGTTTGTGTTTTTCCCGGGCGGGTTTGGCACGCTCCACCAACTATTCGAGCTTCTCACGCTTCAGGAAACCAAAAAAATGGCGCCCCTCCCCATTATTTTATACGATAAAAAATTCTGGCAGCCCATGCTGGATATTGTGCACGATTTAAATGTGAAGTTTAAAACCATTAGCCACATGGATGAGCTATTTATTAAAACCATCAACCAGCCGGAAGAAGTGGTGGAGTACTTGAAATGAAAGAATGGTTTGTCGTTGTCATTCTGAGTGAAACGAAGAATCTCTGTCCAACCGTCACCAACGATGGGCCAATTGAATCGGGTGATTGAGACAGAGATCCTTCACTACGTTCAGGATGACAAGTTAATATTCACCATTCGTCATTTCCACTCATGTTGCCCTATTTTCAATTCCACTCTTTCCCTCTCGGCCCCATCACTATTCAGGTGTGGGGCTTAATGGTTTCGCTTGGCATTATCGCGGCGGTATTGCTTATAACGCGGCTTGCCAAGCGGCAAGGATTGTCCGCTAATTTTATTTTGGATTTGTCCATGTGGGCCATTGTGGGCGGATTTATCGGCGCGCGGCTGGCGCACGTCTTATTATATTATCCGGCGTTTTATCTTCAGTACCCGGCGGAAATTATTAAAGTGTGGCACGGGGGGTTGTCATCGCTTGGCGGGTTTATGGGGGCACTGGTCGGCGTGCTTATTTTCGCTCAAAAAAAGAAACTCACATGGGAGAAACTTTTGCCCTATTGTGATATTGCCTCCGTAAGTTTGTGGCTGGGGTGGGGGATTGGCCGCCTGGGGTGTTTTTTAATTCACGACCATCCGGGCACGCTGTCGCATTTTATCCTTGCCGTAAGGTGTCCAGACTCCGCCCAGAGTGCAGGGCTCTGCCCGGCGGGAGGCGCTCGGCATGATTTGGGTTTGTATGATTCTATCGTCGGGTTTGTTTTATTTATTATTTTTTTTCTTCTTTTCAAACGACTCACCAAACTGCGGGCTGGTCTGGTCGCTGCGTATTCGTGGATAAGCTACGCCATTACTCGTTTTTTCTTGGATTTTTTACGCGCATCTGATTTGACGGGGAGTGATGCGCGGTATGCGTATTTAACCCCGGCGCAATGGGGGATGGCAGTGCTTATTTTGACATTGACTGGATGGATAATGTATGGTAGTGTGAAGCAAATTAAAGTAACCAAGATTTAGAATTTTCAATTTATAATTTTTAATTTTCAAAATTGAGATATTGGAAATTGTTTAAAAATTGCAAATTAGAAATTGAAAATTTTTACTGGAGAGGTCGCCTAGCGGTTTATGGCGCTGCCCTGGAAAGGCAGTTTGGCGCAAGCCATCGAGGGTTCGAATCCCTCCCTCTCCGCCATGGGGTTCTGTGCCCAAGGCGCACCCGCCTCTGGAGGGCGAGCTTTTCTTTACGGAATGAAAATCTTTTGATATCATAATCTTGAAAGCAAGATACATAACTTGATGATATCAAATTTTGAAACTGTGGCAACGATTGGCCAAAACATTAAAAAGGTCGAATAAATGGTTACTCTCTAAAATTTAAATAAATGAAAAATATGAAATCCATGAAAAAAATAATTACTTCTGGAATACTGTCAGTAGTAGCGGTTGCGCTTTTTGCCGGAACCGTAGGCGCTGCTGGGGGAGAGAGTCCCTGGGATAGGGTTTGGACGGCGATTCAGGACTTACAGAATCAGATTGCTAATATCCAACTTATTCCTGGACCACAAGGGCCAGAGGGCCCACAGGGTCCGGCAGGGACAAATGGAATCAACGGTGCGCCAGGTGCTACTGGCCCTCAAGGCCAGCAAGGACCTGCTGGGACAAGCCGATTTAGCGGGTACGCGGTCGTGAATTCCCTAGCTATTGACGGCGGCGGTTTTTTCGGAACGCTCTTCGCCGTCTGCAGGCCAGGCGACCAACTTATTACTGGAGGGTTTAGCGGCGGTGGATTTGGAGTTGAATTTATTCAATCTCGACCTTATTTCGTTTCAGAGGGATGGTATGTGGACGCGGTGAATCGAGGGCCATCGTCTCGAACAGTGACCGTGTACGCGTGGTGCAACGATCTGACACCGTAAATGTTATACATACAACGTGGTGGTTTGGAGGCTATTGACAGCTGCGCAAAAATAATATAATCACGTCTAAAATTCGGTGTTCCAACGCTTCCCGTTTACCGTTAAATGGTTGCCTCGTGCGCCAAAACAAGCGCTTGTGGTTTTGGCAGTTCAAATTCTGGCCGTGCTCGCGGCCTGCGCTCCAGTTGCGTATTTTAAATTGTAGTTTGCACTTATATGAGAGATGGAAAATCGCCGCATGGATATAATGATGGTTTACATGGCCATGACTTCGAGACAACTACTGTTGGAGAGAGACTTTATAATGTTCAACTTTTGGAGCGGTTTGCCGAGCACCTTCCAACACAAGAGATACCTCTGAGTGCATTGGCCGAAGCTGTTGCTAAAGGAAATTATTATTGGACTGATAGAAACGGAGATTTGTTAGGGCCTTATGATCTTCTTCAAGATTGGGATGCCGCGGAGAAAAATTCCGCTTACGTTGATCATGTTGCAACAATCAAACAGGCTGATTTGTCTAACCCGATATGGAGAACAGCGGAGGGACAAGTATTCAATGGTATGCACCGTCTTACCAGAGCATTTCTTGATAAAGCAGCAACAATAAAAACAAAAATTTTTCCATCATTACCCGATGAAGCGATTGTTAAAAGTTAAATTTCAGATTAAATCCATGTCCACCCTTCTCAAAATCATAGTAGCAATTATCGTGGTACTTATTGTGCTTGGCATTTTGCGCACGTGGCAATTGGAACGCTCGGCCAACCAAAAAGTATTTGCAGGCGGCACGGTTCCAAACCCTTTGCCAAATGGTTTGTATAATGGAACAGTACCCGGGCACACGGTAAGTTGGCTCGGTAAAAAATTTTTCGCCACAGGCGAATCCGCCTCTGGCGGAGATGCTTCCGAAGGAACCGGTATTAATGTGTTCACCCTATTAGATATGAAATTATCTAACGGGGTTACGACCAGCGAAAAATATCCCTTTAAAACCTATATTGGCAAAGGGGCGCACGATGGCAAGCTTGATGTGATTAAAATTGATTACAACATTGCCGGGAACCCGTTGTGGCTAAGGCCAATTTTGGATGAGATTGTGGAAATTTCTCCCGGGCACTATTTGGGCAAACTCCAACTCCGGATTATTCCCGGTTACCCCTTTACCCTAACGTATTTTGAACTCCAAAAATAGTGGTAATTTTAATTTTACTCATAAAATACCTTGAATCCTCCAGGTGTTTTTTTATAGCCAAAAGTGTGTTATACTAAATAGGGATTTGCCGAGGTGCAAAGAAGCCTATCCATGTTTGTATTTATTTTTTAATAAAAACGATTTTTTTTAAAAATGAACCCATTGCCTATGTTAAAATTTAGACGAATTTTTTTTCCGCTTGTTATGTTGGCGGCAACTCTTGGAAACACCTACCCGGCTTTAGCGGTGGGGCCGTTCGCGCCCGGCGAAACGCTTAACCCCAGCTGTAGTCCAACGGATACGGATTGTACCGTGACAGGGTCAAGCGGCGGCGACATTACCAGTCTGATTGGGTTAAACCAGCAAAACGCTCTCCAACTAAATCCGTTTAGTACTGGTGGGGGCAATACCAGCGAAATGAGGTTTTTGGAATTGCTGGCTAATGGCACCAATTACGGGGGTTTTAAGGCGCCGGACGCATTATCATCCAATCAAATCTGGACTTTGCCAACAGCTGATGGCTCCAGCGGCCAGATTCTTTCTACTAATGGCGCCGGCGAATTGATATGGGCAACTGCTTCAGGCGCTTCCACCGGCACTACCTATAGCGCCGGCACCGGTCTTGCGCTTAGTGGCAACACTTTTTCGCTTTCTCCAATTTCAAACGCCAATGTTGCAACAGCGGCGGCCATTGACCCAAGCAAATTAGGCGCGGCTGGGGCAACGAGCGGCCAGGTTTTAAGATGGAGTGGCACAGAGTGGGCCGCGGCCACCGTGGCTGGCGCCACAGCCTATTCTGCAGGAACGGGATTGTCGTTGTCGGGCACCACTTTTAATCTTGGTGATACGGCAGTAACTGTCGGCACCTATGGCTCGTCTGCCAATGTTCCACAGTTTACTGTTGACGCCCAAGGCCGCATTACCGCGGTTTCTAATGTTGCTTTGTCCGGACTCATTCCAAGCCAATCCGGCAATTCCGGCAAATTTTTAACCACCAATGGGGCTGATGCCTCTTGGGCCGCGCTTTCCGTAACGGAAACTGATCCGACTGCTCTTAAAATTTCCAACAATCTTTCTGATTTGACGAGCGCGTCAACAGCTCGCACCAATATTGGCCTGGCCAATGTTACTAACGAAGCCCAGATTGCCAAGACCGTTGGAACGGCCAAAGGCGATGTGATTGGCTTTACGGGGAGTGCCACACCGGTGAATTTGGCTGTTGGCACGAACGGCCAGGTTTTGAGCGCTAATTCAAGCGCGGCCAGCGGTCTGGCGTGGACAACGCCAAGTAGCGCACCCGTCTCCAGCGTCTTTGGCCGCACTGGTATAGTATCCGCCACAACTAACGATTACACCTGGGCGCAAATTGATAAAACAACTTCCAGTCTCGCTGATCTTGGAACGCGAGCAATTTCTGATACTACTGGAGTTCTCACGGCGGCTCGGGGCGGCACCGGCCTTTCAACTTTTGGCGGTATCAACACCATTCTGTATACTACGGCCGCGAGCACACTGGCGAGTTTTGCCACTGCCAACAATGGCGTTCTTATCACCAGCGCGGCAGGGTTGCCTTCAATTGGTTCCACGCTTCCCGCGGCTGTTCAAAGCAACATTACCGGACTGGGCACAATCACTAGCGGTATTTGGAACGGAACAACAATCGCAATCGCGAATGGCGGCACTGGGCAAATAACGGCTAATGCGGCGCTGAATGGATTTTTGCCTTCCCAAACTGGTAATAGCGGAAAAGTTTTGCAAACCAATGGCACCAATTCATCTTGGGCAACAGTTGGAACAGGCAGTGTTACTAGCGTTTCTGGATCAGGCGGAACAACTGGCTTAACATTGACCGGCGGGCCGATTACAAGTGCTGGCACGCTAACACTTGGCGGAACTTTAGCCGTAGCCAATGGTGGAACCGGGGCCACTTCAGCTGCTACCACTGCTCAAGCAACACCGGCTACTCCAACCGGCACAACTGACACGACTGGCAAAATGATGGGGCTTGCCGGGTCATTTACTCCAGCCAAATCTGGCAGTGTGCTTATTATGATTTCTGGTGATTACTCAAATAATACCAATAACGACGGCATGAAAGCACAGCTCCGCTATGGCACGGGAGCGGCCCCAGCCAATGGTGGCGCCTTGGCCGGAACAACGGCCGGTGCTTTTATAACGGCCACCAAAGTAAGCAATGCTAATGTGTTTATTCCGTTCGCCTCGCAAGCCGTGGTAACTGGTTTAGTGGCTGGCACCACCTATTGGGTAGACACCGCCTTGGCGGCAGTAACCGGAGGAACGGCGAGTATGAAGGATGTGAGTATTTCAGTCATTGAACTGTAAAATGAAAAAAACATTAAAAATATTCACATTCTCTCTGCTGTCGTTTGCGCTTGGCACAAATGTTGTTTTTGCGTCAACTACAGACGGCATCATTGATTCAAATCACAAATATGCCTGGAGCGAAAATTTGGGCTGGGTTAATTTCGCCCCGGATCAAGGGGATATTCACGTAACCGACGCCGGACTTACCGGCTATGCCTGGGGCAACCGTTTTGGCTGGATAAATTTAGCGCCCACTAATTCCGGCCAGCAAGTTATAAATAACAGCGAGGGACAGCTTTCTGGTTATGCCTGGGCCAGCCGGGTGGGCTGGATAAATTTTCAGCATGTAATAATTAACGCGAGCGGCAAATTTACCGGCTACGCTTTTAATTCGCAGACCGGAAAAATAACCTTTGATTGTAATTCGTGCAATGTAACAACTGATTGGCGGCCAAGCAGGGTGCGCGCGGGCACGGCAACACCTATAGCAGAAACTACGACCGAAGCCGCTCCCGTAGCTCTTTGGAAAGTATCCTCGGTAAATTTTTCCGGTAAAGCCTATCCGGGAGCGCATATATTTTTAGTGGAAAAAGTTTTTGAACAGGACTCTTTGGTGCGCCAAGGCATTGCGGTTGAGGATAATGGAAAATTTAAGTTAGGCGATATTCCCACCGGGTTTCATGCTTACAGTTTAATGGTAAAAGACAAGGTCGGCCGGCAGGCGCATACCAAAGTATATGATATGAAATTTATTAACGACCCCTTGACCGTGGACAATATTTTAGTTCCTCCTACTGTTGAGGTGGCGCGCGGCGCGGTTACCAAGGGTGATTTTATTAAGGTGGTCGGGTCGGCTTTTCCGCGCAATCATGTTGCTGTGCAGATAGATTTAAATAAAAGCTATAGTACGGAAGCGGATGACGCGGGAGATTATTCGCTATTGATTTCTACGGCTGGGTTTGGTTTTGGCTCGCACCAAATTCGCGTTAATCAGAACGGCAGCGGAACCACCAGCGACTGGTCGCCGACCCGAAATTTTATCGTCTCCGCCTCAACGGTGGTGAATGCCGATTTAAGCGGAGACGGCAAAGTGAACATTAAAGATTGGAGCATATTTTTAGGCCGCTGGAAGCAAGCTACTCCGGAAAATGAAAAATTGTTAGACTTGAACAAAGATGGTAAAATTGATGTGAGTGACCTCGGTATTTTCTTGCGGGCGCTTAGAATGTGATTGATAGGTTTTAGTTTTTAGACAGTTTTTTCAATTGTCATCTTGAGTGAAGCGAAAGATCCCTGTCGATTCTTGTGCCACTAATTTACTAGAGATTCTTC